>JBBQJJ010000820.1:0-1511 GCA_038325805.1 Haliangiales bacterium | reverse complement strand
GCAGAGAGCATCGTAGCCGCGCCGGAACGTCAGCGAGGGGAACAGATCTTCGCGGTACCGGTAGGCCGCGAACGCGCCGGGCTTGCGCACCAGCGACCAGATCACGTGGCGGTAGTCGATGCGGTGATTCTCGCCACCGCGAAGTCGCGGCATGGTCTCGAGCAGCGACGCGCCGATCCAGATCTCGATGACATCCGGATGAACGCGGGCCTTGAGCTTGTGACCGATCAGGCGCGACGGGACCGAGTACGCCCGCTTTGCGACGTGCACGGTGCTCCACTTTCGCACCGTCACGTCGACCTCGGTATACTCGGGCAGCCGATGGCTCGGCAGCGCCTTGAGCACGGTCCGCTCATGTGCGACATCGTCGGCGCGCCCTTTGTGGAAGCGCTCCTCGACGACCGCGCGTGCCCACGCGAGGTAGATCTCGACCGTCGGGAAGTCGCGGCTGCCTCGCAACTTCAACGCCTGCCCGAGCGCGATCTTGAGCAGGTCGTTGGCTTTCTCGACGACGCCGTTTTGATGCGCCTCGCCGGGCTCGATCCTCGATGCCTCGAAGCCGTAGTGATCGACGACTTGGGCGAACCGCTTCGTCAGCGCTCGACCGCTTGTCTCTGCGAGCTCGTGGGTCGCCGCCGAGAGATTGTCCTGCCGGATCTTCTTCGGCACGCCACGCAGCGTCCACAGCGCACCCTGGAGCCCGGCGAGCAACGCCTCGTACGTCTCGCCCATCGCCAGCGAGATGTAGCGCCAGCCACTCCACGCCAGCACGAACTGAAACATCAGGTGGACGAAGTGCACGCCGCCGATCGTCACGCCCAGCTCGCCGCAATGCGTGAAGTCGAACGCGCCGAGATGACCGGGCACATGCTCTTGCGGGAAGAACACCTCCTGCCGCGGGCCGTGCTCGGCGCGCCACCGGCGGATCTGCCGCTGCAGCGTGCGCACCTGTCCGGGCTCGAACTCGCCGGGCCGCTTCCGGCACAGCTCGTCCATCAACGTCGTCCCGAGCAGCTCGCCGTCCTCGTCGCCGCGGAGATGCGGCTCGATCTCGGTGGCCCACACCGCGGCGAACGGATCCACCCGGGTCCTCCAGGTCCGGGGCGTGGTCGTCGCCGACGGCATCGGGCCGTCCTTCCAGGTCCGTGCTGATCGCTCGCTCATGCCGGCTGCTGCGGCCGCCGTCTCGATCGTCTGTCCTTGCATTCGTTTGCTCCTAAGAACGCGGACCTGCGCATCGGTGACCATCACTCGACCCGTCACCGACGATCGGAGGGGTCAAGTTTTCGGCCATCACGCTCGATGTCCGCGCGTCGACGAACCGGCAAATCTAGTTGTCGTCGACCGGCAAATCTAATTGTCGCTGATCATTCGTCAGCTTCCAGACGCCTTCGATTCCGTTGCATTCGGGCGAGTACGGAGGAAGTCGAAACAGCTCGATGCGGTGGCGATTCTCGACGAGCCACTGTTTTCCATCCTCCTTGAGGTTGTGACAGGGACCGTTGTCGATG
>JBBQJJ010000819.1:0-1519 GCA_038325805.1 Haliangiales bacterium | reverse complement strand
TCGACACCAACTCCGGCGGCACGCTCACCGCGGTGACCACCAGCGGCACCAGCGGGTTGGTGTCGAGCGTCAATGGCTCGTCGGTGGCGCTCTCGTTGCTCACCTCGTGCAGCAACAACCAGGTGCTCAAGTTCAACGCCGGCACCGGCGCGTGGGGCTGCGCGAATGATAACGATGTCGACACCAACTCGGGTGGCGACGTCACCGACGTGGTCGGCGGTGCGGGGTTGACGGCGACGAACCAGGGTGGCCCGATCGTTACGCTCGATATCGGCGCGGGTGCGGGCATCATCGTCAGTGCGAACGCGGTGTCGCTCGATACCGACGTCGTCGACCTCCGGGTGACCACGGTCGGCGATCCTCGCTACGTCAATGTTGCGGGCGACACGATGAGCGGCGGCCTCGACCTGGGTGGAAATCTGCTCACGAATCGCGGCTGCCCGAGCGGGTACGTCAAGCACGGCGCGACCTGTCTCGAGAACACCGACATCCAGCTGTCGTTCTCGCTGTGCGCGAACAAGTGCCGTGGTCAGAATGCGCACATCTGCTCGTCGGGCGAGATCCGCGCGGTCATGCAGTCGGGAATCGCGATCGGCGGCGGTGGCGTCGCCGGCGATTGGGCCGACGACATGGATTCGATAACCAACGTGTTCGTGATCGCGAGCGGCACCGACAGCAATAGCTGGGTGTCGAACGCCCAGACCACGACGACCAACTTCTGCCGCTGCTGCACCGACGTGGAGTGACGATGAAGAAGTCGATCGCACTTGCTGCCGTGATCGCGCTCGCCGGCATCGCGTTCTGGCTCGGTCGCAAGACCGACGACGTTCGCGCGGAGCCACTACCTGGGTTGACGGAGCGAGTCGCGGCACGCCCGTCGGCACCCGGCGTCCCGGCGCTGCCGAAGCGTGCGGTTCCGCGCGGACTCGCCGCCGATCTGGTCGCGGCCGATCCGAAGATCCGGCGCGCGGCTGTCGCCGAGGCGGGCGATCCACAGATCCTGCTGACCGCATCGCGCGATGTCGACGCCGATGTCGCGCGGACGGCGATCGTGTCGCTCGCCAAGCTGTACGCGGAGGGGCAGGTCGAGCCGAAGGAGATCATCGCGGTCGCGTCCGATCGCTCGATCCCGGATCGCACGCGGTTGTTCGCGATCAACGGCGTGGCCGGGGTGGCGAGTCCTGAGGGTGCGGCCATGCTCGTCCAGATGCTCGGTGGCACCACGCTCGAACGGCGGGCCGCCTCGGTCTCGCTAGCGGGTCAAGATCCCGACGTCGCCGTGCCCGCGCTGATCACCGCACTCTCCGATGGGGACGAGTACGTCCGTCTGCAGGCGGCCGACTCGCTGAAGCTGCTGTCCCGCGGCCGCGACTTCGGGCTCGACGCCGGCGCCTGGCAGGCCTGGTGGCAAGCTCGGCGCTAACGTAAAGTCGCCTCCGATGAAATGCCCCGCCTGTGCGAGCAACATGGTGTTGATCGAGGTCCACTCGATCGAGATCGATCGCTGTCCTCAATGCGG
>JBBQJJ010000818.1:0-1528 GCA_038325805.1 Haliangiales bacterium | reverse complement strand
GCCATCACTGATGTCGGAGCAGGCGTACATGCTCGACGTGATCGAGGGTCGGCTCGGCCAGGTGGTGGTCAAAGATCCGGCCGAGCTGTTCGCCGCGATCTACGCGAACCCCGACGACGATGCGCCGCGCAGCGTACTCGCCGATGCGCTGCAGGAGGCGGGCGATCCGCGCGGCGAATTCATCGCGCTGCAGCTCGCGCGTGGACGCGGTGGCAAGAAGACACGGCGAGAGGGGCAGCTGCTGAAGGCGAACGCGCGGACGTGGCTCGGGCCTCTCGCGCAAGCCGTCCTCAACAAGGGGATGGTGTTCGAGCGTGGCTTCCTCGCAAGGTGTCAAGTGCAGCGCCACACGCTCCAGACTCCAGCGTGGGCCACGGTCGAGGAAGTCGAGCTCGATCGGTATAGCTGGCCAGAGAGCCTGCAGCCGCTGGCGGATACGCTGCCCTCGCTGCGAGCGCTGCGCATCAACGGCCATGCGGGGCAGCTGCCCTCGCATCCAAGACTCGAGAAGATCGACGTCGGCTTCGTCTACGAAGACCACGATCACGCGCACCTCGCGAAGCTCGACCTCCCGTCGCTGCGCGAATTCCACAGCTCGACATGCCACGCAACGCTGCGAAAACTGAAGCCGTTCCTGACCTCGGTCGGGAGGAGTCTGCGCGTGTTGTCGCTCGGGCGGGTCTCGGATCCCGCGGCATGGATCCTATGGTGTGCCAAGAGCAAGCTCGAACGCGCCAGCGTGAGCGACACGATGAACCCGTGGGTGCTGAGCTTTGCGGGTGATCGGATCACGGCGGAGTATCGGTACAGCGGACACCCGCAGCCACGGGCACCCTCGCAGCTCGCGGCGTGGCTCGCCCTCGTCCCGTCGCCGAACACGTGGGATGTCACGGTGACCTGCTCGTCGTCGTGGTCGGGCACCAACGTCGCGTCGATCAAGCGAGGGGCGTCGTCGGCGTTGAAGCGCTTCGCGTCGCAGACGTTTACAGAGCCCGCGACATGAGCCTGCCGAAGGCTGCGGAGGCGCTCGAGACCGGCGATCACACGACCGCGTTGTCGCTCGTGCTCGCGTCGTGGGAGCTCTGCAAGCACGCACGGATCACGGCGGTGATCGAGGCGCTGTCGAGGCGGGTCGCGAAGACGCGACCACCACCGGGCGGCAAGAAGGTGGTCGACAAGCAAGCGGCGTGGCTCGCGCTCGCAGCGAAGCGTGACCCGGCGGACCTCGAGCACCTGCTCGCGACGCTGACGGAAAACAAGAAGCAGGCCGAGCTCGCGACACGCCTGACCCTGCTCGAAGGTCGCGCGGATCCTCGGATCGCGACCGCGCTGCACGCGCTGCTCGAGCACCCACCGATCCCGGGCTGGACGGGACGGCATGCGGTGCTTCAAGCCCTGCGCATGGTGATCGCGATCGGCGACCCGCGGAGCGCGGCGGCGCTCGAGCATGTCGCGGCCGTCAACGAGAAAGGTGGTGGCTCCGCGACCGGGGTGCTGCGAGGGAACTTGCCGCAGACCCAGTCGTCGT
>JBBQJJ010000817.1:0-1543 GCA_038325805.1 Haliangiales bacterium | reverse complement strand
CGGCTGTCGGATCCTCCGCGCCGTCACAAGGCCGTCGGCATCGAGTGCGCCGTTGCGCTGGTCGAGCTCGCGGTCCTCGTCGTGCGTCGCGGGCTCGAACTTTGCGGCGATCTTGGACTCCATCCAGTTCGCGAAGCCCTCGTTGAGCCAGATGTCATCCCAGAAGCCCATCGTCACCAGATTCCCGAACCACTGGTGCGCGATCTCGTGCGCCGCGACCATCACCCAGTCGTGCAGCCGATCCTTCGACACCTTCGCCTCGTGGAGGATCAGCGTCTCGGTGAACGTGATCAGCCCGGCGTTCTCCATCGCGCCGAACCCGACGGTGAGCGGGATCGACAACATGTCGAGCTTCTCGTACGGATACGGAATTCCGAACCACTCCTCGAGCGCCTCGACGAGCGGCACCGTGGTCTTTGCCGCCCACGCCGCCTCGCCACCGCGCTTCGCGAGCGTCACGATCCGGACCGGCGTGCCGTTCTTGGTCTTGCCCGCGTCGACGATGTCGAACGGTCCGACGCCGAACGCGACGAGGTAGCTCGGCAGCGGCTTGGTCTGCGCGAACTCCACCCGCTTGATGTCGCCGACCACCGTCTCCGTGCCCGGCGTGTTGCTCACCGCGACCAGGGCCTTCGGTACCTCGAGCGTCAGCTTCCACGGCACCTTGTTGTCGGGCTCGTCGACGCACGGAAACACGCGCCGCGCATACGTCGCCTCGAGCTGCGAGTAGACGTACGCGTTGCCAGCGACGACCTGCTTGAACGCACCCGCCGTGTTGTTGGTGTCGAGCGGTGCGGAGTACTCGAAGGCCAGCGTCCACTCACCGGGCGCGAGTGGTGCGTCGGGCCGCACCTCGAGGAGCTCGTCCTTGTCGTGCGCGGTGACCTCGAGCGCCACCTCGCTCGTGCCTCGCGCGACCGCGCGCTTGATCGTCAGCTTGGTGCCGTGCAGCCAGATCACCGGAGACATCTCGCTGATCTTCCCGACGATCGCGATCGAACCGTCGATCGTTGACTTCGCCGGATCGATCGTCAGCTTCGCGTCGTACCGCGTGGGCACGAAGGTCTTCGGCAGTCGCAGCGTGGGCTGCGTCGGCGACGGCTTGACGATGACGGGCGGCAGATCCTTCACCGGCGTCACTGGTGTGGTGGATGTCGTCGGGCCACAAGCGAAGGCCAAGAGTGCGATCATCAGCCGACGCGACATCGCGGCATCCTACCCCCGTTGGTGTCGACGCAACGTGCGTTGATCTGCGACACGTGCGACAGAGAAACCGCTGGCGCGATCGGGTGATGTCACCCATGTTGTCGTCACCATGCAGCAGCGCATCGGGTTCTGCTCCGGTCCCCTCGACATCGCGCACGTGCGCACCTACTTCGCGATGAAGAAGGTCAAGGTCGACGTCACCGATCTCCTCGAGATCAAGGCCGACCTCGTCGACGCGACCCGCGCTCGCGAGATCTATCTCGAGCTGCGCGGCCGCGATTGCTGGCTGGAGAAAGAGCTCGAGTGCATGGGCCACTACGAGCAGTACGAAGACTGA
>JBBQJJ010000816.1:0-1568 GCA_038325805.1 Haliangiales bacterium | reverse complement strand
CGACTTGCGGAAGCCCAGCCATCAGCTGCCTTCCTTCTTGTCGTCGGGTTTGTCGCCGTCTTTCGCTCCGTCGGGCTTCGCCTTCTCGGCGTTCGAGTACGTCGAGATCTCGAACGTGGCGTCGAGCTTCTTGGTGTCGCGACGATCGCGTTTGACGCCGAGATGAGTGACCGCGACGATCTTGTCGGTCTCGACCTCCTGGAGGAACGCCTTCAGTTGATCGGTGCTGATGTCGTCGACCGAGCACGACACCGTGGTGGTGACGATGCCGCTCTTGGTGGCCTTGCGCTCGTCGATCGAGCCCTTGTTCTTGAGCCCGTTCTTCGACAGGGCCTTGTCCACGTAGGTGGCGAGGTTCATCGGTGAGTCGGGGATCTTGACGCTGGTGTCCTCGGCGACCGGGCCGCCCGCGGCCTTGAGCCTCGCGACCGTCTCGAGCGCCTCGCGGGTCTGCTCGTTGCGAGCCTCCATCGTCGTCAGCCCATCGCGGATCGATAGCCCGAGCCAGATCGCGAGGGCGACCGGAAGCCCGACTGCGAGGAACACGACGAGCTTGCGCTCGCGCGGAGAGATCCGGTCCCAAAAATCACGTGCACGTTCGGAGAGCGCCATGGGTTACCTCACATGCACTGCGACGCGATGGTCAGCTTGAATTTCTTGAGCTCGCCCTCGGATTCGCGCGGTCCGCTCGAGATCCCGTCCTTCTTGAAGCACTTGATCTCCTTCAGCGCGGTGGCCAGCTCGTCGGCTTCGTCCCACGTCTTCACGTAGCCCGAGATCTCGACCTTCTGCTCGGCGATGTCGAGGTGATCGACATCGAGGGTGACCTTCTCCTTCGGCGGCACCTTGCTCGAGATCTCGAGCAGCAGGTCGTACGCCGTCATCTTTGGCAGCGCCGAGGTACGCCGTGCACCGCCGCCCGTGGGTGTGGTGATCTCCGCGAGCTCCTCGACGGTCTTCGACTTGCCGCCGAACACCTCGGCACTCTCGGTCGCGAGCCGCTGGCTGAGCGTCTTCTCGGCCTTGCGCAGGCGATACAGGTCCGCGTACGCGCTGACCGCCGCGAACGCAGCGATCACGAGGATCGCGGCACCGAGCGGCACGGCCTTCGCGCGGATGAACGACAGGTCCATCTTGACCGCGAGCACACCGGATCGGAGATCGAACATCGGGCGACCACCGGCGGCGTCGTACGCCATCCCGATCGTCATCGCCGCGCTGTCGATCGCGGAGCGAAGCGACGCATCAAGCGTCGCCGCGCCGAGCTTGGGACCGGCGATCGCGAGCACGTCGTCCTGCGAGAGCCGCCACACCGGCGCCCCGAGCTGCTCGGTGAGGAACGAGCCCATGCCGCGCAAGCGTGCACCACCACCGACGATGATCGCGGCAGCCGGGGCGAACCCGGTCTTCGCGCGACACGCCGAGAACGTCTGGCGCAGATCGCGTGCGAACGGTTGGAGCTCACCGATCAACACCTGGTGGATGCGAGCCCAGCTCTCCGAGCTCGCCGGCTCGGACTGCGAGGCGATGAAGCCGTCGCTGTGCTTCGCGCGCTCGGCATCTTCGAA
>JBBQJJ010000815.1:0-1570 GCA_038325805.1 Haliangiales bacterium | reverse complement strand
GCTGCTCGCCACCGATGTAGCCGTCGGTGACCAGCACCACCTGACGCTGCGCACCGATCCGCAACGCATGCAGCGACTCGCGCAACGCGGACGCCATCTCGGTGCCACCGTTCGCCTGCCGCGATCGGACCCAGCGGATCGCATCGCGCTTGTTGATCTCGCTCGCCGTGACCGCATCGGTCTGCCAGCGCTTGGTCTCCGACGAGAACTCGATGACCTCGAGGCGATCGAGCTCGCCGAGCGACTCGATCAGCATCGAGATCGTGTGCTTCGCCTTGTCGAGCGGC
This sequence comes from Haliangiales bacterium, assembly GCA_038325805.1. Classification (GTDB taxonomy): domain Bacteria; phylum Myxococcota_A; class Polyangia; order Haliangiales; family Haliangiaceae; genus JABFXX01. The sequence goes on along the minus strand of JBBQJJ010000815.1, from coordinate 1,283 downwards.
TGACCGCTCATCGAGCCCGACGTGTCGAACAGGATGGTCAGATCGCGCGGCAGTGACACTGCCTTCATGCCGCTCGCCGGCGGCACGATCGTGAGCAGCCCGTACGAGTGCTCGTCGTTCAGCGGACGCGCCACGTCGAGCGCGAGGCCGACCTCGCGCGTGGCAACCGGCCACCGCACGACGATGTCGCGATCGAGCGCCGCTTCGGTGGCGAGCTCGAGATCGCCGTCTTGATCGCGCTTGATCGAGTGCGACGGCGAGCTCGGGCGCCGACCGTCGATCAACCGATCACCGATCGACACCGCGATCTGCACGCGCGCCGCCACCGGCCCCGAGGCCACCGCGACCACGGTGTCGTGCGCATCTGCCGCCGTATCGTGCGTTCCCACGTACCGCGGACCGATCACCGTCGGGAACCGCAGCTCCCACTCGCCTTCGGGCAGCCACGCGAGCCGCTGGTCGACGGTGATCCGCGCGATCAGCGTCTTGTTCGCGGGCAGGTTGCCGATCTCCTGCGTGAAGATGTCGTTGCGATTCTGCTCGAGTAACGCCGCCGTCTTGCCGGATGCGACCGCACGCTCGAACGTCGCGCGCGCCGCGTGCTTGCGATCGACCTTGCCGCGAATCACGCGCCCATCGATCTCGAACGCGTACGCGCTCACCGCACCATCGGCCGGCAGCGGCATCCGATAGGTGACGTGCAGCGTCGTGTCGTAGCGATTCGCGAACGTCTGTTCGAGCACGACGCGCGCGATGCCACCCTTCGCGGTCGCCACCAGCTTCGCGCCGAGCAGCGGCAGCGAGCGGCCATCGGTGGTGACGACCTCTGCTCCCGAGGAGTTGATGGGTGGGGTGTAGGGAGTCAATCGAGTACGAGCCGAGGAGAAGGCACCGGCGATGGCGGAGAGTAGCGGCATGGATGATGGCGTCCTTTCACGCGCCAAACGCAGCTCCGCCGAGTCTAGTGACAGAGAATTTTTCAACGCAGTAACCCCGCGAAACCGTTACTCGAGGAGGCGGGTCGTGCTGCCCCCGTCGGCCCACACGACGAGCAGATCCTCGCCCCCGATCGCGACCAGCCGCGGCGCTGCCGGCCCGACGATCCGTGCACAGCTCGCCGGCTCGTGACGAATGGTGGTCTCGCGATACCAGATCGAGACGCGCACCCCGTCGTGGGTCGCGATGACCGAGCCGTAGTCGTCGACCGCAGCACCGTGGACAGCGACCTCGCCAAACGTCTCGCGCGTTCGCGAGCCGGACCACAGCACGCGCGATGCGTGGTG
>JBBQJJ010000814.1:0-1570 GCA_038325805.1 Haliangiales bacterium | reverse complement strand
GAGCCACGAGGTCGCGTCGACGGAGCCCTCCATGTCGAGGCCGAACCGGCGCGTCGGATCCGACGCCTCGGTGCCACCCGCGTCGCCACTCCACACCTGCTCCGACGACAGCGTGAGGTACCAGACGTCGGCCGAGATCCGAGCCCGCGGGTGCGGCTTCATGCGGATGCCGGTCTCGCCACCGATCGCGCGAGCCAGGGCCTTGCTCGAATCCTGGACCGCCGCGCGGGCATCGTTGCTGTGGAAGCCCGAGCCGGCGTTCGCGAACAGCGTGACCTGCGGGTCCGCGTGAAAGAGCACGCTCAGCTTCGGCGACACGATCCCGGTCTTCGCTTCACCCGACGTCGTGGTCATCGGATCCGCCGCCGTCATCGGGTTGCGGTCATCGACCGACCACGCGAAGCCATCGGCACGCAGCGCCGGCATCACCTGCCACTTGTCGCCGATCGCGATGTTCGCCTCGGTGTACGCGGCGACGTTGCGGATCGTGTTGAACGTGTGGTTGCACGGATTCGCCTGCTCGCCGAAGCAACCGTCGAGGCGCTGGCGCTTCTCGGCGTGCCACAGCGACGTCGCGCCGGCATCGTTGCGGAGCTGAACCCCCGCGGTGACCAGCGCCTGGACGTTGCCCTTCTTGATCCAGCGCTCGTACGACGCATCGGCACCGTACAGCCAGCGATCGTCGGTCTGCTCGATCTGATCGCCGTGCTCGGCGTCGCGCGCGAACAGCGTGAAGTTCGAGAACAGCTGCAGGTTGTTCTTCACCCCGTAGCCCATCACCTTCCACGTCTCGCCGTCGTCCTGGCGGACCGAGTACGACAGCTGTCCGCTCGAGCGGCTCGCGCTGCCACCCTCGGTGGGATCGATCGCGCCGAACCGGTCGAGGCGACCCGCGGCGATCTCGTTCGCCGGCAGCTGCCCCGACTGGTTCCAGCTGCCCTGGTACCAGGTACCCGAAAGCTTCAGCCGACCGGGACCGACCTTGGTGTCGTACTTGCCGAGCGCGTTGCCCTGCTGGAAGTCCTGCGGGTTCGCGAACGGGCCATCGGCCTCGGCGATCTGCAGCGCGAGCAGCGACTTATCATCTGCGCGCAGCGTCGGGCTCGCCATACCGACGAGGCGGCGATCGTAGCGTTGCGCGCGCGTCGACGAGACTCCGAGCGGAGCACCCGCGGCGACCCACACGGTCGAGTCACCGACCTCGTCGATCGTCTTGAGCTCGAGCGCGCCTGCCGTATAGAAGTCGCCGAACCGCGCGGCATACGGACCCTTGTGCATGTCGACGCTCTGGATCGTCTCCGGGATCATCCAGTGGGTGTCGGCGTAGCCCTGGCCATGACCGTGCGAGGTCAGGTTGACCGGGATGCCGTCGGCGAAGATCGCGACATCGGTGCCGTGATCAGCGTCGAAGCCGCGGATGAAGTACTGATCGCTCTTGCCGCCGCCCGCGTGCTGCGAGACGACGAGCCCGGGGACCTGGCGAAGAATGTCCGACGGCTGCGTGCGCGAGCGAAACTGCAGCGCGTCCCGATCGAGCCGCACCGACGACGCCGAGGCCGCGGGTGCATCG
>JBBQJJ010000813.1:0-1577 GCA_038325805.1 Haliangiales bacterium | reverse complement strand
GGCGTGCGACTGGTCAGCCAGAACAAGCCCACGGTGGCGACGAAGATCGCGACCAACACCCACGCCGGGAACTGCACCGCGGCACCGAGGTACGCGAGCAGATAGAACCGCGGCAACCGCCCGATGATCTGCGCGGCGATGTAGCGCGACACCGGATAGCCCGACGCCGGCGCGAGGATCCGCACCACGCTGATCGGTAGCGGCGTCAGCGAGAACAGCACGATGATCGCGAACGGCCATCGCTTCATCCACCTGACCGCCCACCTGAACAGCTTGGTGTGCTGGACGGCGCCGAGCCGCGGGTGGCGCATCCAGGCGTCGACCATCGCGTAGTCGGCAAAGCTCATCACCACGCTCGCCACGGTGGCCGCGATCGCGATCCACAGCGGGTCGTAGAACTGCGCGAAGTACAAGACGCCCGGCTCGTGCGGCAGCGGGAAGATCGAGTTGGTCGGGATGCAGTAGAGCCCGAGCAAGAACAACCCCGCGAGCCGTGGCAGCACGAGCACCATCACCGCACCCGCGATCACGATCGCGATGAGACAGAGATAGAACGATCGCCAGTGCGTGCGCTTGCCCATACCGAACCAGACCCGACCTCGGGTCGGCCCCAGTCCACACCAAACACTTCTTCAATTCAAGGAACGTGGATGGTTGCTGCTGGCAAAGGTCGGACCGGCAGGACGTTGCCTGCTATCTGTTAGATCGCCCGACCGCGAGGATCGCCGGCACCAGGACCAGCGCGGTGAACACGCAGCCGATCTCGCCGATCAACGAGGCCGTACCGAAACCGCGGATCGCGAGATTGTCCGACGCGAGCAGCGAGCCGTAGCCGATGATCGTGGTGAGGGAGCACACGAACACCGCGGCACCACTCGTGCGCAGCGTGGCGATCGGATCGGGGATCACCTCGCTGTGTTGGCGATGCGCGATGTTGATGGCGTAGTCGATGCCGAGGCCGAGCGTGATCGGCAGGGCGATGAAATCGAGGAAGTTGACGTGCAGGCCGAGCAGCGCGCACGCCGACACCATCAGCAGCGTGCCGGACGCCGTGCCCGCGAGCACAGCGAACGCACGCCGGTTGAGCCCGACGAGCACGAGCACCATCAGGATCAACCCGATGCCCGCGACGGCGGTGACGAGGGGGCCGTCGAGCTCGATCGCCGTGACGATGTCCGCGAAGATCACGCTGCTCCCCGAGGTGGTCACGGTCTCGCCGTCGGCGAGGTGAACCTTGCGCACCGCGTTCGCGAACCGGATCAGATCCTTGCCGTCCCACTCGTCGAGCTGCGGAGCGGGCCGAAGCCCGACGAGAAAGCCGATGCGGCCGTCCTTCTCGGTCAGCGTGTCCTTGAGCGCCTGCGGTAGCTGCTCCGGCGTGATCGCTTGCAGTCCCTCGGGCGGGCGCAGTGCCTCGAGCTCGACGCGCTCCTTGTCGTCGAGTTGCCCGAGCACCTCGTCGGTCAGCGTCTCGCGGATCCGCGCGAGCACCGCGAGCTTCTCCTGCTGGTGGTCGGGCACCGCATCGAGGATGGAGGACACCGCGCCGAACGTCTGAGCGGCCTCGGGGACGCCTT
>JBBQJJ010000812.1:0-1632 GCA_038325805.1 Haliangiales bacterium | reverse complement strand
GGCGATCACGCGGTGCTGGTCAGCGACGGGTGGAATGGCAGCACGCTGCGCCTGACCGGTCACAGCGCCGCCGTCGAGGCGCTCGCGGTGTCGAGCAACGGCACGATCGCCTCGGGAGATCGCAAGGGCGTGATTCGCGTGTGGACCGTGCCGGCCGTGTCGCGCGATCACGGTGACGACCGCACCACCTCCACCTTCGCGGTGCTCAATCGGGGACGCGAGCTGATCCTGACGCGTCGAGGTCCGCGGCTCGAGGTTCGAGATCTCGAGCGCGGGGACAAGCGCCTGCTCGAGATCACCGAGGTCGCGCCAGGGATCACGCGCGAGATGAACATCCGGATCGACCGCAACACGCGGATCGGAAACCGAATGATCCGAGAGAGCTCCGATGGTCCCGATCCCGAGGTCGTCGAGCTCGTGCAGTCCGCCGACCTGCGGCATGTGGTGACGCTGGATAGCAGTGGGCAGGCGGTGGTCTGGGATCTGGTCGCCGGGCGCGGCAAGCTGATCACCGACAAGGTCATTCACGTGGCGATCAACGCCGACGGTTCGCAGATCGCGACGTCGCGCACCGACGGCAATCACTCGCGGCGGCTGATCGAGGAATGGGATGTCGCGAGCAGCACCCCGACCAAGCTCGGGGAGATGGTCGCGCTGACGATGAAGTACGGTCCCGGCGATCGACTCGCGATCGCGACCGATACCAACCTCGTGATCATCTACGACCACCGGGAACCCACCCGGTTGACGTTCCCCAGGCGCCACGCCTTTCGCTCGCTGGCGTTCTCACCCGATGGAAAGAAGCTATTCCTCGGTTCCGACAGCTGGGAGATCGCGGTCCACGACTTCGAGACGGATACCGTGGACACCTTGCATGGTCACATGGGTACGGTGCTGAACCTCGCCGTCTCCCCCGATGGCAAGCGGCTGTTCTCGTCGAGCGTCGACAACACCGTGCGGGTCTGGAACCTCGCCGATGGCTCGTCGCTTCCGTTGCGAGGACACACCGCGCTGGTGTCGTCGTTCGAGCTCGGCGACAACGACACGCTGTTCACGTCGTCCTACGACGGCACCGCGCGGATCTGGGATCTGACGACGCACGGGAGCCGTCCCCTCGTCGGACAAGAAGATCGCGTGCTGCTCGCGCACCAGCTCCCGGGTCGGCAGCGCATCGTCGTCGTCGATCGCGCCCACCAGGTCGCCGAGTATCCCGATACGTTGCCTCACGACGAGTTGCTCCTGCGCAGCTGGCTCGACAGCGCGACTAATCTAACGAGGTAGTTGCGGACGCATGACGCGGTGAGACGGACGAATTCAGGATCTTGCGCCGCGGGGCAGATGGACCCATCTTGAGGTCCACTCTCGAGTCCGAGAGCCCAAAGGAGTCACGAATTGGATATTCGCAACGTTGGTGGCACGCCGGGTGGATCGCGCACCTTCTTGCTCGGCATCGTCTTGGTCATCATCGGCGGCTACCTGCTGTTCAACCAAGTTCAGGTCACTAGCGGGCACGGCTTCTGGAACTTCGGGGTCGGCGGATATGGGACGAGCTTCGGGATCACCTTGATCCCGCTGTTGATCGGCATCGCGATCCTGTTCGCGAATGGCAAGTCGATGGTCGGCCGCGTCCTC
>JBBQJJ010000811.1:0-1673 GCA_038325805.1 Haliangiales bacterium | reverse complement strand
GCGCGTGCGGATCTCTCGGCGATCGGATCGAACCGGCGCGCGACGGTGTCGGTCGGCGAGGCCGGCTACGCACAACCCGAGGCGCCACCACCGCCGCCGGTCGCGGTCAACCAGCCCGCACCGAGCAGCGATGCGAAGGAGAGCTGGGGTGGGGGCGGCGCGGGAAAACCGGCCAAGTCTGCTCCCCAGGCGGCCCCCGCGACGAAGAGGCCGGCTGACAAGAACGCCGAGGTGGCGTCGCGTCGTGGCGCTGACCTCGACGACGAGCGTGAGGAACCGAGTGCGGTCGATGCGGTCGCGCTGTCGACGTCGATGCAGGCGAACACCAAGTCGTCGATGATCAGCGGCCTGACGCGGTACGACCTCGACGACAAGCTGACGGTGCCCGACGGCACGTCGACGATGGTCGCGATCATCAACCACAAGGTCGAGGGTGAGGAGACGTTCCTGTTCCGGCCGGGAGGCGCGGGTCAGGGCTACGAGGCGAACCCGTATCGCGTGATCCGGTTCAAGAACTCGACGCCGTTCGCGCTCGAGTCCGGTCCGATCTCGATCTACTCGGGCGGCAGCTTCGTCGGAGAGGGCATCAGCGAGCCGGTCTCCGCGAACGTCGCGGTCACGGTGCCATTCGCCGTCGAGTCGGGCTTGCTGGTGTCGTCGTCCGCGAACTACCGCAGCGACGAGATGCGGCTCGTCAAGATCGTGCGCGGCGTGATCGAGATCGAGCAGTTCGGTCGCCGCCAGACCACGTGGGAGATCAAGACGCAGCTCGCACGCGCCGAGGACACCACCGTCTACGTCCGCCACGGCAAGGCCGGCGGCAGCTACGCGCTCGCACCGCGCCCGGCCAACACCGAGGATCTGCCCGACGCGTACTTGATCCCGATCAAGCTCGCGGCGAAGGCGCTGTCCACCAAGCTCGAGGTGATCGAGCAGACGCCATCGCGCAGCACGTTGTCGATCTGGGACTCGCGTGCGCTCGTGTTGTTCGAAGGCATCCTCGCGCAGGGCACGCTGGATCAGGCGATCCGAGGCAAGCTCGCGCCGATCGTCAAGCTGCGCCAGGAAGTCTCGCGGATCGATACCGAGATCGAGGGCAAGACGCGGACGCGGCAGGAGCTCGACCAGCGCGCCTCCGAAACCCGCGCGAACCTCGAGGCCATCAAGCGCGACCCGGCGGCGAACGTGTTGCGCAGGAAGCTGTCCGACCGGCTCGATCAGTTCTCGAAGGACGGCGACAAGCTCGGCCGTGATCTCGTCGAGCTATCGACGAAGAGGACGGAGAAGAAGGTGGCGCTCGAGGATGCGATGCAGGCGCTCGACATCACGCCGAAGGAGCCGCTCGCGCCGAAACCGTGACGCTCGCTCCGCTCCCGAAACCGTTCTTCTGCGCGCGGTGCGGTGGCATCGCCGAGGTTGGAGGTGCGTGCCCGAAGGACGGAGAGCACCTGATCCGCGTCTCGGTACAGGACCTGCCCGGCCGGTTGATCGGCGAGTACCGCGTGCTCGCGAAGCTCGGCGGCGGTGCGTTCGGCACGGTGTATCGCGCGGCCCACACGACGACGGGGACGATCCGAGCGATCAAGCTCCTGTCGCATCCGATCGATCACAAGGACAGTGAGCGCGTCGTGATCGAGGCGCGGGCCGCGTCGAAGATCGCGCATCCCAACTGC
>JBBQJJ010000810.1:0-1675 GCA_038325805.1 Haliangiales bacterium | reverse complement strand
CCGGCGAAGTGGAAGACGAGCATCGGTGCCGTCGTGTCGATCGCGCGGACACGCAGCAGATCCTCGACGATCAGCGCGCGCACCACGAGCAAGCTGCCGATCCCCGAGAGCAACCAACCCAGCGGGAAGATGCCGACGCCGTAGGCGAGGCCGACATCGACGAGCCCGGCATACGTGATCATGTTCGCGAGGAACGCGGCGCGGAGCTGCCGGCGCTCGTCGGACGGTGTCGACGTCAACGCGACCCAGCCGAGCGCGAAGAACCCACCCGCCGACAGGATCACCGTGTGGACCAAGGCGAGCCACGCCCACGGACCGGCGTCGGGATACCAGTACCCCGACAGCCAGCGCACGCCGCCGACCGCCGCGTTCGAGGTGCTGCTGACGACGACCCACACGCCGGCCGACACGACGAGCAGCCAGATCGAGTAGCGAAACTTTCGGTACTGCCCGATCAGCGCGAGCTGAAGGCCGGTGCCGGTGGCGGCGGCCATCGGGATCGTCGAGACGCCGATCCGGAACAGCTCCTCGGCCGCGGTCTCCGACGTGACCGACGGCGACAGCGTCATCACCAGGGCGTAGGGCAACAGCGACAGGCAATGTGCGAGCAGGAAGCCACGCAACACCGGCATGCCTCGCATCACCGCCGTGTAGGCGATCACGATCAACATCGCCGCGGGTGCCAGCGCGAATGGCAACGAGAGCAGATGCGGCTCGTAGCTCGCTGCCGACCACACGGGCCACACTCTAGCCGTTCCTCGTGTAGCATTGCGCCGTGGGTGACCCGCGCAATCCTCGGCGAGGAGCTCTGCCCCTGCCCGCCCCGCCCCCGGAGGAAGATCGCCGTGGTCATGGCCGCCGCGAGCGCACGAACCAGGGGTATCGGATCCCCGGCTCCGATCTGACCGGCGAGCTACCGCGGTTACCCGAGGTCGAGCTCCACGAGACCAGCGAGGTTCGCGTCGATCCTCGCGCGCTCGCACCGGGGCGCGGATCGCTGTCGCGCGCGCAGGCCGGCAACCCGTTCGGCCCCAACGCGCCTACCCGCCAGGGTCGCGTGACGACCCCCGACAAGCCGCTTCGTCCGCAGCAAGCACGTCGCGAGCTGCCGGTACCAGCACCCCAGCCCAAGCCGCCATCGCGCAGCGCCGGTCCACGCGTCCAGACCGCCGAGTTCTCGTCGCTGATCGGCGGCCGCTATCAGATCGTGTCGCGCATCGGTCAGGGCGGCATGGGCAAGGTCTACAAGGTCACCCACGCTCACCTGAGCCGCACCTTCGCGCTCAAGATCATCTCGAACCACGTCTCCGAGACCGACGAGGCGCGCGAGTTGTTCTATCGCGAGGCTCGCTTCGCCTCGGCGATGGCGCATCAGAACATCACGGCCGTCGTCGACTTCGGTGAAGACGAGAAGGTCGGCATGTTCATGGTGATGGAGTTCGTCGATGGCGAACCCCTCAACCGCGTGCTGTTCCGCGAGAAGAAGCTGCCGGTCAAGAAGGCCTGCGAGATCGTGCTTCAGGTCGCCGAAGCGCTGCACTACATCCACAAGCAGAACGTCGTCCACTGCGACATCAAGACCGAGAACATCCTGATCTGCGAGGAAGAGACCGAAGGCAAGCGGCCTCGGATGTTCGTCAAGCTGCTCGATTTCGGGCTGGCTCGTTCGCTCGTC
>JBBQJJ010000809.1:0-1692 GCA_038325805.1 Haliangiales bacterium | reverse complement strand
GTCTGCGTGCCGTAGCCCGGGACCGTCGTGTCGTAGGGGACACCCTTGACGATCTGCGCCGGGATCCACCGCGCGGTGTACTTGCCGTGCTCGTCGGTGACGTGATCGACCCAACCTCCGAACCCGACGGTGTGCTCGATCTCGAATCGGCGCACTTCCCACGGATTGCCGCGGCGCAGCCAGCGATCGGTGCGCTCGACCTGCCAGCCGTCGCGGATATCCTGATCGAAGATGCCGAACTCGTAGCGCAGCCCGTGACCGACCGCCGGGAGATCGAGCGTGGCGAGCGAGTCCATGTAGCAAGCCGCGAGGCGCCCGAGGCCGCCGTTGCCGAGGCCCGGCTCTTCTTCATGCTCGATCAGATCGGTGAGGTCGACACCGGTCGACGCGAGCGCGGACCTCGCCGCCTCCTCGAGCCCGAGCGTCAGCAGGCTCGCACCGAGCTGGGGACCGATCAGGTACTCGGCTGACAGGTAGACGACGCTGCGATGCTTGCCCGTGTAGAACGTGCGCGACGAGTTGATCCACCGATACAGCAACCGGTCGCGAACCGCATACGCGAGCGCGAGGTAGTAGTCGTTCTGCGTCGCCACATCCGGGAACTTCGCCAGCTCGAAGAACAGCTTCTGGAGGATGTCCTTCCTCAGACTCGCCGCGTCGTCGCGTGGCTTGATCTCATCCCCATCGGTCATGCCCGCGAACGTAACTCGGCTGCCGCGACGGCGCGGCCCGGGAGAGCACTACTTCGTGAGAACCAGGTACGCGAGCACGCCGATCGCAACGAGCAGCACGGCGATCAACACGTAGACGAGCGCGGTCGACTTTGGCGCCTGCATCGGGGTCGGCGACGGCGCGGTGGCGAACGTGAAGTTCGAGCCGACGTGCGGACCCGACGACATCATGTTCGGTCCCGACACCATGCCGTTCGGCGGACGGCTACCGCCCACCTTCGCCGGGTTGGGCATCATCGGCCGGCTCGGTGGCTTGATGGGACCGGTGCGACCCGGCGCGCTGCCGTGCGCCTGAACGTACGGCCCCGACGGTGGCGCGCTCGAGCGCTGCTGGATCGAGGGCAGCGACGGCACGCTCGGAGGCTTGGGGCCCGCGAGGTTTGCCACGCTCGCGCGCGACCGCACCTTGTGCTTGCCGCCGGGGGTTCCGCCGAGCTCGCGCATCGCGCCGTCACTCGGCAGCTTTCGCTGGTTCGCGAGGAACGCGAAGTACGAGTCCGGCATGTCGTCGAAGTCCATCACCAGATCGCACTCGTCGCAGCGGCACGTCGGCGGCTCGTGTGGAGGTGGCCCCATGTCGCTCGCCTCGACGAGCAGCACCTTCTCTTCGTCGCACTCCGGGCAGAAGTACGGAACGTAGAAGCTCTTCACCACGCCGCCGCCGGTGAAGTTATTGACCAGGTTGATCTGCGCGACGATCGCCGGCGAGCACTCGACGAGCACCGAGCGTGTGCCGTTGGTCTCGAGCTTCGAGAGCCAGTTCACCCAGTCGCGAACACCGCACGAGTTGATGCGCTCGACCTCGCCGAGATCGATCACCGCGGTGCCGTTGGGGATCTTCTCCACGAGCTCGCCGAGCTCGTTGTCCTCGTCGATGACGCCGCCGAGCTTCACGTAGCTGACTTCGCCACGGTGCTGGACTGCCGACTGGAACTTGTGGCTCACGCTTCGTCCTCGACGT
>JBBQJJ010000808.1:0-1720 GCA_038325805.1 Haliangiales bacterium | reverse complement strand
CCGCGGCCTCTACAGCTCCTCGGCACCGCAGGACCCGCGCGCCAACACGATGGCGCACCACATCGACGACTTGATGGCACTCCTCGCCGCCGAGGAGGTCGATCAGTTCGTCCTGGTCGGCTGGTCGATGGGCGTGCAGGTCGGCTTCGAGACGATCAAGCGGCATCGCGCGCGTGTTCGCGGCCTGTGCGCGATCAACGGCACGTATGGCAAGACGTTCAAGACCGTGATGGGCAGCCGCTTCGTCAGCGCGACCATCCCGATGCTGCTCAAGCTGATCCGGGCGCAGGCCTCGCTGGTCGGTCGCGCCACCAAGGTCGTCGCCGGATCCGATGCGCTGATCTCGGCGATGAAGCGCGTCGGCCTCGTCAGCGAGACCATCGACATCGAGATCTTTCGCCAGGTCGCCGGCGGCTTCCAGCACATCGACTGGGTGATCTACTCGGATCTGTTGAAGCGTCTCGACGAGCACGACGCGGGTGACGTGCTGCCAACGATCGACGTGCCGGTGTCGATCATCACCGGCGATCGCGATCTGATGACCCCGCCCGCGACGGCCGAGCACATCCATCGCCTCGTTCCCGGCTCGCGGCTCGTGGTGATCAAAGGTGGCTCGCACTACACGCCGGTCGAGTATCCAGCGATCCTCGTCGACGAGCTCGGGCGCTTCCTCGATCGCGTGCCCGGATGGGAGCGGCACGCATGAGCCCGCAATGCCCGCAGTGCGGTGCCGACGTGCTCGACATCGACATCAAGTGCAGTGGCTGCGGCGCCGGGCTCGCTGCGACCGGCGCACACAAGATGATCGGGCAGGTGATGCTCGGCCAGTACGAGCTCGTCGACGTGCTGGGCCAGGGCGGGATGAGCGTCGTGTTCAAGGGCAAGCACAAGTTGACCGCGCAGGAGGTCGCGCTGAAGATCTTACCGCCCGAGCTCGCCGCGAACAGCCAGGTCAAGTCGCGGTTCCTCGACGAAGCGAAGGCGCTCGCCGCGCTCGATCACGCGAACATCGTCCACCTCTACAACTTCGGCCAGGAGAACGGGTTCTTCGTGCTCGCGATGCAGTTCGTCGCGGGGCAGACCTGGGAGCGGATGATCCTCGAAGCCAAGCGGCTCGACTGGAGGCTGTCCTGCAAGATCACGTGCGACGTGCTGCGCGCGCTCGAGTACGCGCACGGCCGCGGCGTCGTCCATCGCGACATGAAGCCGTCGAACGTGCTGGTCCGCAAGGATGACGGCGCCGCGACGGTGATGGACTTCGGCATCGCGAAGATGACGACGTCGACGCGGTTGACCGCGACCGGCCAGACGATGGGCACGGTCCGCTACATGTCACCAGAGCAAGTCCGCGGTCAGGAGGTCGATCTCAAGACCGATCTCTACTCGCTTGGCGCCACGCTCTACGAATCGCTGACCGGCGAGACGCCGTTCGACGGCAACACGCACTTCGAGATCATGACCAAGCACCTATCCGATCCACCGAAGCGACCCTCGTCGCTCGGGATCGAGGTGCCGATGTCCGTCGAGGACGCGCTGATGCGCAGCCTCGCGAAGAAGGCCGAGGATCGGTTCTCGAACGCGCGCGAGATGCGCAAGATCATCGAGCAGGCGCTGCGCGAGGCAGATCCGGGGCTGGTGGACACCCAGCGAGTCGGTGATGCGCTCTCCGAGCTCCGCGCAGAGGACAAGGCTCGAAAACAAGCGGTCACCACCCCCGAGC
>JBBQJJ010000807.1:0-1726 GCA_038325805.1 Haliangiales bacterium | reverse complement strand
CACCACCTCTATCTCGACATCAATCCGCTCACCGGATCGATCAAGATCAACTTCCCCGAGCTCGAGCCGTGGGAGCTCCAGCACACGTGTGCGCTCGACGTGGCGGAGCAGGGTGCGCGGACGCTCGAGCAGGTCGGCGAGATCACCAACCTGACGCGCGAGCGCGTGCGTCAGGTCGAGGCGCTCGGCATCTCGAAGCTCGGCACGACGGCGACTCGCTTCGGCCTGCGCTGACGCAACAGTTGTTAACCAACCGGCAGCGTTGGCGGCACGCCCAGCGTGCGAACCTGGAGGCATGGGAAAGCTCCTGCTTGCGTTGCTGGCGTTGACCGCCTGTACGACTGCCGAGACTGCCGAGGACGACGGCATCGCCGCGTTGCGGTTTCCGACCGACGGTTCGATCGAGGGTGCGTGGGGTGCAGCGCGGCTCGACCCCGTCCGCGGCGTACCGACGACGTTTCCGGTCACCTCGTTCGGCATCGCGGACGGCACCGAGGTGCAGCTCCTCGCCGGACTCTCGAGCACCGAGGGGTATCCGCTGACCACGGGCGACGACGTGATCATCGTCGACACGCACGAGCTCGCGACCACCACGGTCGAAGCTGGCCTCGCCGAGTTCCCGCACCTCGGGGTTGTCGACGGTGCGTGGACCTCCGGCAGTGCGACGGTACCCGCCAGTCTGCTGTGCGGCACCACGGTGATCGTCGCGCGTGCATACAAGGGTGACGCGAACGCGAAGCAGCTGATCGCCGCGACCTGGCTGCTCGCGGTCTCCCCGCCCTGCGACTAACCTCTGGGGTTACGCGGGGCGGAGCACGAGCACCGGCAACCGCGTCGCCCTCAAGAGCTTGTCCGCGACCGAGCCGACGAGCGCACGCGTGATCCCCGAGCGACCGTGCGAACACAGGCAGATCACGTCGACGCCGAGCCGCGCCGCGGTCTGCGCCATCGTCTTCGCTGCATCCTCGCCACGCACGACGTGCGCGCGAACCCTCTGCTTCGCGCCGAGCGGCGTGAGAGCGAGCAGCGTCTTCTCGATCTCGGCTTCGTCGACCTCCTTGTCCTCGTCGACGATGTGGACGATGTGGATCTCGGCGTCGGGCTCGCACACGCCGAACGCGTAGGGCACCGCGCGGTTCGCGAACTGCGAGAGATCGGTTGCGACCAGCGCAGCGCGCAACACCGGGACGGTGATCGTGGGGACCTGCGCCTGCGGCGGCACGCACACCACCGATTGCATGGCTTCGTCGACGATCACGCTACTCACCGAGCCAAGGCGGCCGAGGCCGGTCTTCTGACCAGTCCCGATCACGATCGCGTCGACCTTCTCCTCGTTCGCGAGCTCGAGGAGATGATCGCCGATGCGCCCGAGGCCACGCCGCGGCCGCGCCAGCACCGCCGCACCGTCGCGGTACGGATGGGCCAGCGTGGCGGTGCCGAACCGGCGGACCAGGTCGCGCTCCATCAGCTGTTCGATCTGCGGATTGCGATCGACCATGCTCTTGGACTCGAGCCCGTAGTGCTCGCATGCATCGTCCGGGTAGTAGATCGCGCCGAGCACGACATCGACCGGGCCGCGCTCGCGTAGCGCGTGGGTCCACTGGATGCCGAGGTCGCAGACCGCGGAGTCGTCAATGCCGAGCAAGAGCCGTAGCGGACGCTCGCGACGTGCGAATGCGAGCCAGGGCTCTGGATCGCGAAGGGCGAGCACCGTGACGTGAGTGCG
>JBBQJJ010000806.1:0-1729 GCA_038325805.1 Haliangiales bacterium | reverse complement strand
GCAGCGGGTCAAGACCATCGTCGATCGGTATCGCGCCGCCGCGAAGTTGCCGCCCGTCGTGCTCGATCCCGTGCTCGGCAAGGGTTGTATGGAGCACGCCGAGTACATGCGGCTGAACAAGGACACCGACGCGATGGCCGGACTCAACGCGCATACCCAGCGTCCGAACCTGCCCGGTGCGACGCCCGACGGTGCGAAGTGCGGCAAGGCAGCCGATCTGTTTCCAGGTGTTTCGGATCTCGGCGTTGCCGTCGACGGCTGGATGTCGGGCCTCTATCACCGGCGGCCGATCATGGATCCGACGCTCGCCAAGATCGGTGTCGGCTATTCGAAGCTACCGGACGGCTCGTACATGGCAGCGCTGATGTTCGTCAACCGGACCGATCCGGCGATGACGCCCGCGTGGCCGGTCGCATATCCCGCCGACAATCAGACGGACATCCCACTCGATTTCGGCAACGAGGTCCCGAACCCGATTCCTGGTGGTGGACGCGCGGGGTATCCGATCACGATCCAGTTTCCGCCGTTCGACAACGTCACACGCGTCACCGCGAAGCTGACGACCGCCGGCAAGGACGTGCCGTTCTATCTCTCGGATCCCGAGCATCCGGCGACCTCGTTCGGTCAGTACGGTGTGGTGTGCTTGATTCCGAAGGTGCCGTTAGCGCCGAACACGACGTACAACGTCAGCGTGTCGGGCAGCTGGAAGGGCAAGCCGAGCACGTACGCGTGGAAGTTCTCGACGCTGTCGCTGGTCGCCGTCGACGCGCACGACGAAGCTGCGGTGGAGAAGGCCCTCAACATCGCCTCGACGCTGCGCGGCACCGTGCTGCACGGCGGCATGATGGATAGCGAGACGGCGTTCCTCCAGATCGGCGAGCGACAGCTCAAGAACTACAAGATGATCTCGGTGCTGATCCCGAAGGCGTTGTGGGCGCAGCTCGGTGGCTCGCCCGCGAAGTTCGTCGGCAGGAAGATCGAGGTCGATGGCACACCGCACCTCGTGCAGGGCCAGTACATCAATGTCGTGATCACGGTGCCCGGTCAGCTTCGCGTCGTTCCCTAACCCCAGAGTTACTCTGGGGTTAGTCGGGACCGCGCTGCAGGATGCGAAGCTCGATCCGCCGGTTGACCGCCGGATCCGAGGACGACAGCAGCTCGCCATCCGACGCGCCGTAGGACGTCAGTCGCGCGGGGTCGACGCCGCGCGAGATCAGTGCCGTGACGACGTTCTCGGCGCGCTGGATCGAGAGCTCGGCACGCTTCACGCGATCGGGCTCTTCCCAGTCGCTGTGGCCGCGGATCTCCATCAGCGTGATATTCGGGTTGCCCTGCATCGTGCGCGAGATGGCGTCGAGGATCGGCGCCGAGGCTTCGGCGATCTCGGCGGTGTTGCCGACGAACAGGATCGTCTCGTAGATCTCGATCGAGGTCTCGGTGACCACCCGGCGCTCGCGCGGCGGATCGTGCGGCGGATCGAAGACCGGCGCTACCGGCAGATCCGCGGGCGTCGCGACCTTGATCGGGTGTGGCGCGCAGGCCACGAGGAGAGAGACGAGGAGGGCCTTCATCGGTACGTCGACTGGTCGGTCGTGATCGAACGTCTGGTTGTCGGCGACTGTTCCCGAAGCATCGGTTCGCTGTGAGGGACGGCACCGGTTCGGCGATCGCCACGACCTATTCGGGGCTCGCTAAGTCCTTGACCTTCCTGCCGCCGGGCGATCTCACC
>JBBQJJ010000805.1:0-1749 GCA_038325805.1 Haliangiales bacterium | reverse complement strand
GACAGCGCGGGTGCGAGCGCGACGATGTGACTGCCACCGATCTGGCGGAGCAGCGCATCGGGACGCACGCCTGCACCACCGACCTTGCTGACGACGAACAGCACCGTGTAGCCGATCAGCGTCGAGACGATCGCGTAGAACACGAGCGGTCGCAGCAGGGTCTGCATGGCGACCCGCTTCGCGACGATCGCGAAGTCGCGCGGGTGCTTGACCAACTGCACGGGCGTCTTGAGGGCCGAGATCACCGCGACGCGAAACGGCGCGAGGATCGGATCGACGACACGGGCAAGCGCACGGAACGGCTTGCTCTCGGGCTGCTTCCCTCGCGGCGGCAGCTTGTCGCCGTGCTCCTCGAGGTGATCGACCAGCGTCGACTCGAGCTCGACGATCCATCGTCCGCGCTCCTCGGCGGAGTGCCCCGGATCCTCGAGCGCACCGGGCCAGCGATCGGCGAACAGGTGCTCGAGCTTGCGGTTCTCGAGCGACAGGAGATACAGCTTGTCGGCGACGCCCGCGGCGAGCGCGACATCGTGGGTGACCACGATCGCCGAGATGCCGAGCGCCTTGACCTGTTCGCGGATCAGCCGCGCGAGCACGCGGACGCGGTGGGGATCGAGGCCGACCGACGGCTCGTCGAGGAACAACAGCTTTCGGCGACTCGCGAGCACACGCGCGACTGCCACGCGCTGGGCCTGACCACCCGACAGCCGCGTCACCGAGGTGCCCGGTGCGGCGAGCTTCGCGTCGAGCCCGACCCGGGTCAGCCACTCGATCGCCTCCTCGGCGGGCGGGGTCGCCGACTTTCCCTCGGCGTGGCGCAGCGCGAGCTCGAGGTTGCCGCGGATATCCAGGTGATCGAACAGCGCGCCTCGCTGCGGGACCAACCCGAGTTGCCCGCGATCGAGGTCGAGCTGCGTGGTGATCACCTCGAAGCCCGCCGCATCGAGCTCTTCGCGCTCGAACAGGACGCGGGCGAACGTCGACTTGCCGGCGCCCGAGCCACCGAGTAGCACGACCACTTCACCTGCACCGACGGTGAGGTCGACGCCATCGATCAACACCCGGCCATCGGGGAGCGCGACCTTGAGGCCGCGGACGGAGAGCGTGGATACCGGAGCCGACTCGGCTGCCATCACCGCGACGGTAACACCGTTTGGTCGCACAGCTGGTCCACCACCCAGCACGTGCGCAGTCGGCGATCGTGCGTCCGCAGGTGATCAAGGACGCGTTGCGGTGCCCCAGCCTCCTCGAGCGCATCTGCCAGCACTGCGAGCATGGTCGGATCGAGCGTGCCGGTCGAGGTGCGCTGCTGTTCGGTGGTGACTGCCACCTGTCGTGTGTGTGCGGTCTTCCACCGTTCCTCGATCACGTGGGGCTCGATCTCGATCAACATCACCGACGACTTCGGCGGTCCATTGCGGTTGTCCTTGATGCCGACGGCGACCAGCGAACGATCTGGGCTTGCCGCGATCGCACGAGGCGATCCGATGGGAGGAAGCGGCCAGCTGGTGACCGGCTCGCCGCTCGTCCAGGTCGCGAGCGTGCCGCCGGCGGTGATCGCAGCTGCGCCACCGCAGCTGAGCGAGCGGATGCCAGTGACCGCGTTCGGTTTAGAGCTCGTCCATCGCCCGGGGGGCGTGGCCGTGGGGATGGTGTCGATGATGTGATCGAGGATCAGCCGCTGGCCATCCCACCAGCGCGCCACCCGTCGTGTATCCACAGATCACCATCTCGCCCATCACCCCGATG
>JBBQJJ010000804.1:0-1755 GCA_038325805.1 Haliangiales bacterium | reverse complement strand
GATAACGGCCTGCCTGCGCTGCTCGGCGGCGACGGCGTGCCGCTCATTCTTGCGGTCGCCGGCTACCTCGTCAGCGGTGTGATCGGCGCGGGCCTGATGGCCTGGTACACCGTGCTTACTGCGCGCGTGAGTCAGGCGATTTTGCTCGATCTGCGCAAACGCGTCTTTCTGCACACGCAGCGGCTGTCGTTGGAGTTTCACGAGAGCTATACCTCGGGGCGCATCATCGCCCGACAGACCAGTGACCTGGATGCGATTCGCGAGCTTCTCGACTCGGGCATCAGCCAGCTCGTCCAGGGCGGGCTCTACATGCTGTTCGTCGCGATCGCCCTTGTCGCGATCGACCCGGTGAGCGGACTGGTACTCCTCGGCTCGCTCGTGCCACTGTTCGCCCTCACGCGCTGGTTCCAGGTGCGCTCGCAGCGCCTGTTCCGCGACACCCGCACAGCCTCCGCCCGACTCATCGTGCAATTTGTGGAGACGATGACCGGCATCCGTGCGGTCAAAGCGTTCCGCACCGAGCAGCGCAACGAAGCGGAGTACGGGGCGCTCGTCGAGCGCTATCGTGATCGCAACGCCCGCGTCATCCAATTGTTCGGGATTTTTGATCCGGGGCTCGTGCTCATCGGCAATGTCGCACTCGCGGTGGTGCTGCTGGCCGGCGGACTTCGGGTAGCCGATGGTAGCCTCGCGATTGGGGTGCTGCTCGCAGCGCTCCTCTACACCCGACAGTTCTACGCTCCGGCCGAAGAACTGGCGATGTTCTACAACTCGTACCAGTCGGCAGCGGCCGCGCTCGAGAAGATCTCGGGCGTGCTCGAGGAAGAACTGAGCGTGCCAGATCCGACCCAGCCGATCGACCTCCGGCGAGCGTTCGGCCGGGTTCAGTTCAACGACGTGACCTTCTCGTACAACGACGGCAAGGTTGTGCTGCCGAGTTTTAGCCTCGACATCCCCGCGGCCCAGACCATCGCCTTGGTCGGCACCACCGGTGCTGGCAAGTCCACACTTGCGAAACTCATCGCACGGTTCTACGACCCAACGCACGGAACGGTCAGCCTCGACGGTGTCGACCTTCGCGCGCTACATCCAAAGGACCTTCGACGCGCCATTGTCATGGTCACCCAAGAGGCGTACCTGTTCTCTGGCACGGTCGCTGACAACATAGCTCTCGGGAAACCGGATGCCACGCTCGACGAGATTGTGCGTGCCACCAAGTCTGTCGGCGCTCACGAGTTCATCGAGTCGCTGCCGTACGGCTATGACACCGACGTCAACAAGCGAGGCGGACGCGTCTCGGCCGGGCAACGCCAGCTGCTCTCGTTCGCGCGCGCCTTCATCGCTGACCCGGTGGTGCTGATCCTCGATGAGGCGACCGCTTCGCTCGACATTCCGAGTGAGCGGCTCGTGCAGGAGGGACTCACGACCCTGCTCGCCGACCGCACCGCGGTGATCATCGCGCACCGCCTCTCGACCGTCGCCATCGCCGATCGGGTGCTGGTCATGGAGCACGGCCGCATCATCGAAGACGGCGCCCCCGCCGACCTCATCGCCGGAACCGGACGCTTCTCCGCAATGCACGCCGCGTGGCGAGACTCGCTCGCCTAACGGCTGATTTAGAGCTCGAGGGCTCCGAGATTCTCGCCGTACTGGGTCTGACCAACGACGGTGAATCCGACCGAGAGAAAGAACTTCTCTGGCCCTTCTTCGCCCGGTTCCCAGATTGCAGTGATGCGATGGAAGCCGCGCATCTTC
>JBBQJJ010000803.1:0-1784 GCA_038325805.1 Haliangiales bacterium | reverse complement strand
CCCTCGTCAGCGTGCGCGGCAACCAGCGCGTGGATTCGCAGGATCCCGAAGCGAAGTACGAAGCGCTCGAGCGCTACACGCGCGATCTCACGCGGCTCGCCTCGCAGAGCAAGCTCGATCCCGTGATCGGGCGCGACGAGGAGATCCGGAGAACCATCCAGATCCTCAGCCGCCGCACCAAGAACAACCCGGTGCTGGTCGGTGAAGCTGGCGTCGGTAAGACCGCCGTCGTCGAGGGCATCGCGATCCGGATCGCGGCGGGCGATGTCCCCGAGTCGCTGCGCGACAAGCGCATCGCGTCGCTCGATCTCGGCGCACTGATCGCCGGTGCGAAGTATCGCGGCGAGTTCGAGGAGCGCCTCAAGGCAGTGCTCAAGGAGATCGCGGCCGCCGCCGGCGGCGTGATCCTGTTCATCGACGAGCTCCACACGTTGGTCGGTGCAGGTGCGGCCGAGGGTGGGAACGACGCTGCCAATCTGCTGAAGCCCGCGCTCGCTCGCGGCGAGCTCCGCTGCATCGGCGCGACCACGCTCGACGAGTACCGCAAGCACATCGAGAAGGACAAAGCGCTCGAGCGCCGGTTCCAGCCGGTCGTGATCGAGGAGCCTTCGGTCGACGATACGATCGCGATCCTCCGCGGTCTCAAGGACAAGTACGAGGTCCACCACGGGATTCGCATCCGCGATGCCGCCCTCGTCGCTGCCGCGAAGCTGTCGCACCGCTACATCCCGTCGCGCCAGCTGCCCGACAAGGCGATCGATCTGGTCGACGAGGCCGCCTCGCGTCTCAAGATGGAGATCGAGAGCGTGCCCACGCCGATCGATACGATCGAACGCCGGGTGATGACCCTCGAGGTCGAGAAGGCCGCGATGGAGCGTGAAGGTGACAAGCGCGCGCGCCAACGGCTGAAGGATCTCGAGGGCGAGATCGGTAACCTCAAGGAGCTCGCCTCGTCGATGAAGATGACGTGGCAAGCGGAGCGCAGCCTGATCAAAGGTCTGCGAGCCAAGAAGGAGCAACTCGAGCTCCTCAAGACCGAAGCGGACAAGCTGCAGAAGCAGGGCGATTTCGCCCGCGCCTCGGAGCTGCGCTTCGGCTCGATCCCGCAGGTCGAGAAGGACATCAGCACCGATGGAGCGAAGGTCGATTCGCTGCGCGAGAAGGGCGGCTTCCTCCGCGAAGAAGTCGTCGAGGATGACATCGCCGCCGTGGTCGCGAAGTGGACCGGCATTCCCGTCGAGAAGATGCTCGAGGCCGAGGTCGATCGCCTCACCAAGATGGAGGACCGGCTGCGCGAGCGCGTGGTCGGTCAGGACGTCGCGGTGGCTGCGATCGCCGCGGCGGTTCGCCGTGCGCGTGCGGGGCTCAAGGATCCGAACCGTCCGATCGGTAGCTTCTTGTTCCTCGGCCCCACCGGTGTCGGCAAGACCGAGCTGGCGCGCGCGCTCGCCGAGTTCTTGTTCGACGACGATCACGCGATGGTGCGGATCGACATGTCCGAGTACCAGGAGAAGCACAGCGTGTCTCGGCTCGTCGGCGCACCTCCGGGCTATGTCGGCTACGATCAGGGAGGTCAGCTCACCGAAGCGGTGCGCCGCCATCCGTACTCGGTCGTCCTCCTCGACGAGATGGAGAAGGCGCACGCGGACGTCTGGAGCGTACTACTCCAGGTGCTCGACGATGGCCGCCTCACCGACGGTCAGGGCCGCACGGTGGACTTCAAGAACACCGTCGTGATCATGACGACCAACGTCGGCTCGGCACACCTCCTCGAGCTCCGGGCG
>JBBQJJ010000802.1:0-1799 GCA_038325805.1 Haliangiales bacterium | reverse complement strand
CACGAACCCCGACTACGAGGTCAGCCACTACCTCGCGAAGACCGTCGACGATCTCGACAACTGGTGTCTGTCGACGAAGGGCAAAGGCTTCCTCGGCTTGTCGCGCCGCGATCGCGAACGTGCGCTCGAGCAGCGCATGGGGATGCACGGCAAGCTGATCCGCTCGCTCTATCACGAGGTCTACGCCGGCATCCTGCTGCTGACGAAGCTCGCGTACTTCGGAGCGATCGCGAGCCCGTTCGGCACCAACTACCTCGCCTTCCCGACGGCGAGTCGTGGCTATGCGCCGGGCAGCGCCGCCGGTGCGTGGGCCTCGCGCGATCGGCCGTGGATGATCGCGTCAGGTGCATCGTCGACGATCCGCGTCGACGGCAAGGGCATGGTGTCGAGCATCCGGATCAGCGCCTTCACGATCAGCGATGCCGAGCTCCGAGCGACGCTGCGGCTGCGTGCGCCGAGCGGTGCACGGCGCGAGCTCGCGATGACGACGAAGGATGGGGAGGGCTGGTTGATCCACGCCGAGGTGCCGCTCGTCGGGGGCTCGGCTGCGGGCGCCTGGAAGCTCGAGGTCGCGCAGCACACCGGTACCGGCACGCTCGCGCACTGGTCGATCGTCGTGCGCACCGATCTCGACGACAGGGCAGGCACGTGAGCGACGTCCTCGTGATCGGCTCGGGGTTCGGTGGCTCGATCGCGGCGAAGCGCTTCACCGAGGCGGGCCATCGCGTCACCGTGCTCGAGCTCGGCGAGGACTGGAGCGATCCGGCGAAGGCCAAGCAGTCGCAGGATCCGGCGTTCCTGTTTCGCTTGCTGCGCGACTACCCGCACGATCATCTCCGCACGCATCCGGCGGTGACGGTGACCCAGGGCATGGGCGTCGGCGGCGGCTCGCTCGTCTACTCGGGCATCCATCTGCGTGCACCCTCGGGCGCCTTTGACGGCTGGCCCGCCGGCTACACGCGCGAGCAGCTCGATCCATACTACGCGCGTGTCGAGCAGCGCCTCGGCGTGGCCGCGCTGTCGAACGCGATGGAGTTCGATCGCGTCAAGGTGTTCGCCGAGGGCGCGCGAAGAGCGGGGTTGCCTCCACCGGCGGCGCTGCCACTCGCGATCCAGCCCAGCTGCACGCGCTGCGGCTGGTGCGTGCCGATCTGCAGCTTCGGCAAGAAGACGACGATGGCGCAGTCGTACCTCGCGGATGCGCAGCGCACCGGGCGTCTCGCGATCCTGTCGAATCGCAAGGCCGCCTACGTCGCTCGGATCGGCAAGCGCTATCGCGTGTGGTTCTGGCGCACCGACGGCGTCGCACGCGACTACCACCGGGTCACCAGCGGTGCGCTCGAGGCTCGAGATGCCGATCTGGTCGTCATCGCGTGTGGCGCGATCGAGTCGCCAGTGCTGCTCGACCGCTCGCTGTCCGCCGATCTCCCGAAGGGCGCCACGCGGCTGGAGCTCCCGACGAGCTTCCTCGGTAAAGGTCTCGACGGGACGGGCGACTTCATCCAGGGCGGCTTCGTCCCGCAGCGCGTCGATGGCTTCAAGGGCGCGGTGATGATGAGCGGGATCGATCTCGGCGACTACATGCTCGAGGACATCCACTCGATCCCCGTCGCTGCCGCCGTCACGCTCGGGGCACGCGCACCCACGCTAACGAAGGACTGGGGCGCCGAGTACAAGGCGAGCTTTCGCGACCTCGGCCGTCACTTGCTCGCGATCGCGATCGTCGGGAAGCAACGCACCGAACGCACGATCGTGGTCGCCGACGACAACGGCAATGCGAAGGTCACCGGTGCCGCGTA
>JBBQJJ010000801.1:0-1829 GCA_038325805.1 Haliangiales bacterium | reverse complement strand
TATGGCGCCGCGCTCCCATCCGGCATCACCACCACGGCGTCGGCATCATTCTCGTTTGCCACCCCAGCTCAGTTCCGGATCGGCTTCGTCAACCGGACCGGGGCACTCGGCATCGCCCGCTGGGTCGGAGATCTCGATGACGATGGACTCGAGGACATTTGCTGGGCATCGCGCGTCGACGCTGTCGACGACGGCGCGTTCGAAGTCTTCGACTGATACTCTGTCCCGATGCATGGCGGCATCGTCTGGCTCACCGGGCTCTCGGGCGCGGGCAAATCGACCCTCGCGACCGCGCTGTGCGAGCAACTTTCCGCACAGCGCGCCACCGAGCTCCTCGACGGCGACGAGGTCCGCACGTTCCTGACCGCCGGTCTCGGCTTCACCAAGCCCGATCGCGACACCAACGTGCGCCGGATCGGCTACGTCGCACGCTTGCTCGCCAAGCACGGCGTGCTCGTCCTGGTCTCGGCGATCTCGCCGTACGCGGACGTTCGCAGCGAGCTACGCGAGATCAGCACACGCGCGGGACATCCGTTCCTCGAGATCTACGTCAACGCGCCGCTCGACACCGTGATCGCACGCGATGTCAAAGGCCTCTACAAGAAGGCGCAGGCCGGCGAGATCCCGCACTTCACCGGGATCTCGGATCCCTACGAACCGCCCACAGCACCGGCGCTCGAGGTCCGCACCGACCAGCTGTCGCCCGCCGAGTGCGAGCACCGGATCCTCGCGCTGCTCGCGCAGCACCAGTTAGTCTGAGAGCAACATCCCCGCAGCCACGGTCGCATTCGTCGCCTCGTCGACGAGGATGAACGATCCCGTGATCCGGTTCTGCTTGTACTCGTCGTAGACCACCGGGGTGGTCGTCCGCAGGCGGATCCGTCCGAGCTCGTTGAGCTTCATCTCCGTCGACGTGTCGTCGCGATGCCCGGTGTTGACATCGATCCGATAGAGCAACTCGGTCACCATGGCGCGCGTCCATCGCGTCGTGTGCTTGAGCGCGTAGCGGCCCTTCAACTGCAGCGGCTTGTCGCTCATCCAGCAGATCATCGCGTCGAGATCCTGTCCCACGGTCGGCTGATTGTTCGGCCGGCACAGCATGTCGCCGCGCGAGATGTCGACGTCGTCGGCGAGGTGCACCGTCACGCTCATCGGCGGGAATGCAGCCTCGACATCCTCGCCACCTTGCTCGATCCGCGTGATCTTCGTCGGTAGCCCGCTCGGCAACACGATCACGTCATCACCGGCACGCAGCACGCCGCCGGCGACCTGTCCGGCGTACCCGCGGTAGTCGTGCAACTGGTCGTCGTTGCTCTGCGGCCGCAGGACCCACTGGATCGGGAACCGCACGTCGATCAGATTTCGATCGCTCGTGATGTGCACCGTCTCGAGGTGATAGAGCAGCGTGGGCCCGTGATACCAGGGCATCTCGGCGCTGCGGTCGACGACGTTCGCGCCGGTCAGCGCGCTGATCGGGATGAACTCGATGTCCTGGACGTCGAGGCGAGCGGCGAGATTCCTGAAGTCGCCCTCGATCTTGCGGAACACGGCCTCGTCCCACCCGACCAGATCCATCTTGTTGACCGCGAACACGAGGTGCGGGATCCGCAACAGCGACGCGATGAACGCGTGCCGCCGGCTCTGCTCGACGATCCCGTGCCTCGCATCGACGAGGATGATCGCGAGGTTCGCCGTCGATGCACCGGTGACCATGTTCCGCGTGTACTGGATGTGGCCGGGCGTGTCCGCGATGATGAACTTGCGGCGCTTGGTCGCGAAGTAGCGATACGCGACGTCGATCGTGATGCCCTGCTCGCGCTCGGCGCGCA
>JBBQJJ010000800.1:0-1851 GCA_038325805.1 Haliangiales bacterium | reverse complement strand
CCGCTTTGGCGGTCAGGGGTTTTGGTGGAGGAATGTCAGTCATGGGTTTGCTTGCTCGGGTTCGACAAGGGTCGCGATCGCACGCTGATCTGCGAGGCACCGCGAGAGATCGCGATCGAGCCCGCTGACGAGCGCGTGCGGTAGGTCATCTCTCGCGCGCGCGGGCGCGAAGATCACGAGGTGCGCGGAGAGATCCGGCAGCCCGAGCTGCAGCATCGCGACCCGACACGCGCGGAGCTGCGCCGAGCGATCGCCCTGGTATGCGACGCGGATCGTCGGATCCGGATCGGGCACGAGCAGCGGCACGTCGAGTGTCAGCCTCTGGTCGCCGGATTCGATCTTCGTGATCACACCCTTCTCACTGATCCGGATCACCAGCGGCTGACGGCCCGCGAGCTCGGCGGTGACGTTCTTCAACGCTTGGGTCTGCAGCTTCGTGACGTCGAGTGGCAACGGTGACTTCATCGAAGGCGCTGGCGCTGGCTCGGCCTTCGCGGCCTCCGCCTCCGCCACCGCGTGCTCGGCCGCCGCGGCCCTGATCAACGCGACGAACACGACGATGAACAAGACGTCGAACAGCGACGTCAGGTCGGGAGGGCGCCGCACCCGTCGCCTACGCGGAGCGAGGCTCACGTCCCCGCCTTCCTCGCGAGGCGATGCGCATCCCACGCCTCGAGGTTCTTCTCAGCGGCGTCGACCCACGCGTTCAGCTTCATGCCGAACAGCGCCGACAGCAGGATGCTGCACGCCAGCCCCGCGACCGTGGTCCACACCTTGAGCGCGAGGGGAGCGAGCAACTTGGTGATGTCCGTGCCCGTGTACATCAACGCGAGCCCGATGCCGACCACCGTGCCGAGCAGGCCGAGCTGCCGCAGCAGATCGGTCCAGAACTGCAGCGCGGGCTCGAGGCGCTGCGCGCGCATCTGCCAGGTGCGCACCTGCTTCTGTGCCCACGCCGGATCGGCCGCGGTGAGGATCGAGTGCGCCTCGTCGCGGATCACCTGCATCTCGAGCGTGCCGGCTTGCTTCTTGGTGCCCGGCTCGTCGGCGACCAGCTCGAAGCCGAGGTGGTCGGTGAGTGCGCGGATCCAGGTCAGCTCGCTGTGGAGGTGCCACCAGGCGAACAGGAACACCAGGACGATCGAGCCGCAGAACGCGAAGGTCAGGCCCCAGCCTTGGACGAAGCTCTCCATCGCGCGGGCATCATAGCCGCTGAGGTACCCTGCGCCCCACGAGAGTGGCGTTGTTGTGGCGGTTCGCCGTGGCGTGCGCTCCTGCCACTGCACACAAAGGCGCGAGGGTCGCGTTCCGTGGCCGACGCGTGTGGCCATGTTCAGAGAGCCATCGCCGCGTGTCGATGATCTTGCCTATCGCGTGATCGGGGCCGCGATCGAGGTGCATCGACACCTCGGTCCCGGGCTCGCCGAGTCGGCGTATCGCAACGCGCTGGTGCACGAGCTCGCGTCGCTCGGGCTCGCCGTGAAGACGCAGGTGCCCGTCGCGTTCGAGTACAAAGGCTTGGTGGTCGGCGAGTACCAGCTGGACGTGCTGGTCGAGGGCGAGCTGGTGGTTCGGCTGAAGGCTGTGGAGCGCCTCGCGGAGCTCGATCGCGCCGAGGTGATCACGCAGCTGCTGGCGAGCCGACGGGAGCTCGGGTTGTTGATCAACTTCAACGTCGCGCGGCTCAAGGAGGGTATCTCGCGCGTGGTGGTTCCGCCCGTTCACGATCGGTGGGCAACCGATGCCGGTCTGCGCGATGGCACGCCTGGTCTATCCGCCCGCCGCGTCGTCGGAGCCAGAGGTGTTGCCGATGCCACCGCCGCCATCCCGGTCGAAGAAACGCCCGCGGAT
>JBBQJJ010000799.1:0-1860 GCA_038325805.1 Haliangiales bacterium | reverse complement strand
ATGCTCGCGTGTGTGCGCGCGGGGCTGACGTTCGCGGTCCTCGACGCCGCCTATCCGATCGAGCGCATCCAGCTCCTGCTCGACGTGCTGAAGCCCGGCAGGTTCGTCGCGATCGCTGACGTCGAGGTCGCTGGTCTCGCGGTGCCCGAGTCGATCGTGCGGCTCGATGCTGCGCTGATGACGTCGACGGACAACCCATCCGCCGACGGCCTCGATGCCGTGCGGCCCGACGCGATCGCCTATCTGCTGTTCACCTCCGGCACCACCGGCGTGCCGAAGTGCATCGCCACCTCGCACACGCCGCTGGTTCACTTCATCGCCTGGTACGAGCGCACGTTCGCGGTCGATCCGAGTTGCCGGTTCTCGATGCTCTCCGGCCTCGGTCACGATCCCGTGTTGCGCGACGTCTTCGTGCCGCTGTCGACCGGCGCCGAGCTTCACGTGCCGCCGCCGGCGACGGTGCTCGATCCTGCGAAGCTACACGGCTGGTTCGCCGATCAGCAGATCACCCACGCGCACGTCACGCCCCAGCTGTCGCGGATCCTGTGTGCCGGCAAGCGCGCGCCGCTGTCCTCCCTTCGCTACGTGTTCTCCGGTGGCGACATGCTGCGCGTCAAGCAAGCGGCCGAGATCGCCTCGCTCGGTCCCACCACCAGCGTCGTCAACTTCTACGGTTCGACCGAGACGCCGCAGGCGATGGGCTTCCACGTCTTCGATCCCCGCGTCGATACCTCCGAGTCTGGGGAAGCGAGCGTCCCGATCGGCCGCGGCATCGACGACGTCCAGGTCTTCGTGCTCGGGATGGACAAGCTCGAGCCCACCGATGGCAGCGGACAGATCGCGATCCGCACCCGCTACCTCTCCGAGGGCTATCGCGGCGACCCCGGGCTGACGAACGCGAAGTTCGTGACGAACCCCGGGTCGACCGATCCGACGGACCGGCTCTACCTCACCGGGGATATCGGCCGCCGCCGCCACGATGGCGCGGTGGTCCTCGAGGGGCGCGTCGACGATCAGGTGAAGATCCGCGGCTTCCGCGTCGAGCTCGGCGACGTCGTTCACCAGCTCCACCAGCTGCCGCAGATCAAGGAAGCGGTCGTGCTCTCGGAGAAGCTCCCCGATGGCGAGACACGCCTCGTCGCCTACGCGGTCTCGGCCGACGGTCGCAAGGACACGGCAGCCGCGCGCGAGGCGATGGCTGCCTCGGCACCGGCGTACATGGTGCCGGCGCGGTTCGTCTGGCTCGACCACTTCCCACTCCTCCCGAACGGCAAGATCGATCGCAGCAGGCTCCGCAGCCTCGAGCCGGTCGAGACCGCACCCGTCCAGGAGCTCGATGCTACCGAGGCCGCGATCGCCAATCACTGGCGCGAGCTCCTCGGTCGTTCGAGCATCGATGCCAACCAGAACTTCATCACCCTCGGCGGCGATTCACTGTCGTTCATCGAGGCGTCGGTCAAGCTCGAGCACCTGCTGGGGAACCTCCCCGAAGCGTGGGAGAAGCTATCGATCCGCGAGCTCGCCAGCAAGCGCACCGCGCACCGGAGCAAGTGGACGCACGTCGACGCATCCGTGTTCCTGCGCGCCGTCTCGATCGTGGCCGTCGTCGCCGCTCACATGGCGTTGCCGAACCTCGCGGGCTCGGTGCTCGCGCTGTTCGTGGTCTCCGGCATGAGCTTCGGTCGCTATCTCGTGCCGCAGCTCCAGGCTAGCCGCGCGGTGACGCCGATCGCGAAGCTGGTCGTCAAGATCGGCGTGCCCGCGGCGCTCTACGCGCTCGTGCTCAACGTCGGCTATCACCTCCCGAAGTGGCCAGGGCTCCTGCTCGCGAACAACCTCGTCCACCACGATTCGAAGATC
>JBBQJJ010000798.1:0-1886 GCA_038325805.1 Haliangiales bacterium | reverse complement strand
GGAACGCAGCGAGCCATCCCTGCGACGTATCACAACTCGTGTAGGTTCGTGCGATGTCGATCCAGCAGAGCCAGTCGCTCTTCGAGCGCGCGAAGGCAGTGATTCCCGGCGGTGTGAACTCGCCGGTGCGCGCGTGTCGTTCGGTCGGCGCGGACCCGGTGTTCGTCAGCCAAGGCGATGGCGCGTACATCTTCGACGTCGATGGCAATCGCTACATCGATCTGATCGGCAGCTGGGGCCCGCTGATCCTCGGCCACTCGCATCGCGACATCCTCGACACGATCAACGAGACGATGGCAAGTGGCACCACGTTCGGCGCGCCGACGGAGACCGAGGTCCGGTTCGCCGAGACGCTGCGCGACGCCGTGCCATCGATGGAGATGATCCGTGCGGTGTCGTCGGGCACCGAGGCCACGATGTCGGCGCTGCGGCTCGCACGCGGCTTCACCAAGCGCGAAAAGATCATCAAGGCCGACGGCGGTTATCACGGCCATGCGGATTGCCTGCTGGTCGCCGCCGGTTCCGGCGCTGCGACGCTCGGCATCCCGGGTTCGGCGGGGGTTCCCGAGGGCGCCGCCCGCGACACGCTGATCGTTCCGTACAACGATCTCGCCGCGGTCGAGAAGCTGGTCTCCGCGGGCGACATCGCCGCGATCATCATCGAGCCGGTCTGCGGCAACATGGGTCTCGTCGTGCCGGCGCCCGGGTACCTCGAAGGCCTCCGCGCGATCACCGCGAAGCACGGCACCGTGCTGATCTTCGACGAGGTGATGACCGGCTTCCGCGTCGCGTTCGGTGGTGCGCAGGCGCGCTACAACATCACTCCCGACCTCACGACGATCGGCAAGATCATCGGCGGTGGGCTCCCGGCTGCCGCGTTCGGTGGCCGCGCCGACATCATGCGCGAGCTCGCGCCGCTCGGTCCCGTCTACCAAGCTGGCACGCTCTCCGGTAACCCACTCGCCATGGCCGCCGGTCTCAAGGCGATGGAGATCCTCGCGCGCCCCGGGACCTACGAACGGCTCGAGCACCTCGGCAAGCGCCTCGGGGACGGGCTGCTCGCCGCTGCCCACGCCGCGAAGATCCCGGCCTGCGTCAATCGCGTCGGGTCGATGCTGACGTTGTTCTTCTGCCAGGGTCCCGTCACTGATTACGCTTCGGCGAAGGCGTCGGACACCGCTAGGTTCGGGACATTCTTCCGAAAGCTGCGAGATCGTGGAGTGTTCCTGCCACCCTCCCAGTTCGAAGCCATGTTCGTGTCGCTCGCCCATACCGACGAGGACATCGATCAGATCGTCTCCGAAGCACGAGTGGCCTTGGCCGATTGACCCCGCGGAATCGCGATGCTAAATGGGCGCGGCTTGGACCGGCCAACTACATCCCATCGCGGCGATTTGTCGCAGGAAATGCCGACGAGTCTCGGGCATCCAACGCCCGTGGCCACGCCGACGAAGTCGTTCGATGACAGCGCGGCAAAGCACACCCGCAACATGTACCAGGCGTTGTCGGCGAGCTCCGTCGGCCTCGAGCTGGGCATCTCGGTCGTGCTCGGCGTGCTCGGCGGGATGTGGCTCGACGGTGAAGTCGGCAGCACGCCGTGGTTCATGTTGCTCGGCATGGTGATCGGTCTGATCGCCGGGTTCCGCAGCGTGATGCGCGCCGTCGACCGCAGTGATCGCGTCGCCCGTCAGGAGGAAGCCCGTGGCTAGTCCGAGCATCCATCGCATCGAACGGCTCAACTACGGCATCACCGCGGGGCTCGTGCTGATCGCGCTGATCACCCAGCCCAAGGACATCCTCCTCGGTCTCGCCGCCGGCGGGGCGCTGACCTGCGCGAACTTCTACGTGCTGCGCCGCCTGATCGTGAAGTGGACGACCGACGCCGC
>JBBQJJ010000797.1:0-1894 GCA_038325805.1 Haliangiales bacterium | reverse complement strand
CCGATGTTGCGACCGCGCGCCTCGGGGGCAAGCGAGATCGAGATCCGCGCCGTGTCGCCCGTGCGATCCAGGCGCACCACGCCGATCGGCTGAAAATCTTCCTGGACGATCCAGATCGGATCGGTCGAGCGCAATCTCCGGCTGAACCACTTGGCGTGGTCGCAGAGCTCGACATGGATCTGGCTGGTCGACTGCGCCCGGACGTCGGGTGCGAAGTTCCAGCGGTAGATGTCGAGACAATCGACGAAGCGCGCTGCGCGGAGGGTGATCATACGATCAGCTCCCACGCGAGCGGCGTACCGCGCGCGATCGCGACCTTCGCAGCCTTGCCGAGGACCGCTGGCAGCTCGCGTGGTGCGAGCCCGAACCCAGGACGGATCGAACGCACGTTGTCGCGCGTCAGCGGTTCCCCCGGCGCAATATCGTTGACGGCATACAGCGAGCGACGAAACGCGCGCGAGGTGTTCTCCACCGCCGGGCGCTGCGAGCTGCCGTCGCCGAGGGCCTGCCACGCGAGCTTCGCGCCGGCGACCACCTCCGCGAGCTCCGATGGCTCGAGCGAGAAGCCTGCATCCGGACCACCATCGCTGCGCGAAAGGGTGAGGTGCTTCTCGATCAGACACGCGCCCCGCGCGACCGCCGCGATCGGAACGAGCGAACCCGGTGAGTGGTCGGAGATGCCGACGATGTCGGCGAACTGCTTGAGCGTATCGAGGCGCTTGAGGTTGGTCTGTTCGATCGGCGCCGGATAGCCCGACACGCAGTGCAGGATCGCGACGCCGCCGTTACCGTTGGTCCGTGCGACCTCGACCGCTTCGGCGACTTCGGCATCGGAGGCCATGCCAGTCGACATGATCAGCGGCTTGTGGGTACGTGCCGCGCATGCGACGAGCTCGAGGTCACCGACTTCGAACGAGGCGATCTTGAAGCAAGGTGCGCCGAGGCGATCCAGCCGCTCCACGGCGACGGCATCGAACGGCGTCGAGAACACGACAAGCCCGCGGCTCTGACCGTGCGCGAACAGCACCTCGTGCCACTCCCACGGCGTGTGCGCCTCGTCGTAGAGCTCCCACAAGGACCGGCCCTTCCAAGGACCGTCGTCGATGTCGAAGCCCTTGCCGTGCGCGTCGAGGGTCATCGACGCCGGCGTGAAGGTCTGCAGCTTGATGGCGTCCGCGCCGGCGTCGGCGGCGGCGTCGACGATCGCGAGGGCCCTATCGAGACTGCCGAGGTGATTGGCGGACAGCTCCGCGATCACGAACGGTGCGTGACCCGGCCCGATCGGCCTGCCGATCGAATACGTGCGAGTCATTGGACCACGAACTCCTGGAAGAACATCCGGCGCACCTGATTGGGGCCGACGAACTTCTCGATCTTCTCCATGATCGCGGTGCGCAGCTTCTCCTTCGCCGGAGCGCCGAGCGTGTCCGCGTGCTTGAGACCCGACAGGTGGCTGAGCACACCATCGCGAATCAGCTGCTTGTTCTTGGTGATCACCGCCTCCGCTTCCGCCGAGATCAGCTCGAGCTGGAGCGTCAGCTTGAGGTAGCGAGACGTGCCCGGCTCGTCGAGGTTGACGACGAAGGGGTCCATCGCGATCACCGGACCGACGACCTCGTTCGAGATCGGTTTCGGATGTTCTGGCGGCGGCGGCTCCGCGTGCGCGGCTGGCGTCGACATCACCTTGAAGGCGGTGAAGCCAGTCGCGCCCAGGTTCATCACCACCAGCAGCGGGAGCAGCTTCGAGCCCTTCGGGCCCTTCGGCTTGTCATCCTTCTTCGGTTCCGTAGGTTGATCGCTCATACGAGTGGGCTTCTCAGCAAGCGATGTGCCCGCGGAACTAGCCGATCACACGCCTGCCGTTTCCTCCGATGTCGGCGACGTTGACGCTTTT
>JBBQJJ010000796.1:0-1899 GCA_038325805.1 Haliangiales bacterium | reverse complement strand
ACGCTGCGCGAGGTCGCCAACCTCGAGGTTCACGTCGACGTGTCGACGGACACGGCAACGCGGTGCTCGAATGAAGAGCTCGATCACCTGCTGATCGGACTCGTCCTCGAGACGCTGGATCAGCGTATGGCGCTGACGATTCGCGAGCGGATGATCGAAGGGAAGCCCTTCGTCGAGATCGTGCGCGCAACCTCGCACGCACCCGTCGGGGATGGACACGAGCTCGAGTCGATCACCGTCGTCGTCGAACGCAATGGCGGAGAGGTCGCGACTGCCGAACGCCGCGGGGGTGGGATCGAGCTGATCCTTTCCCTACCGATCACGCCGATTCCTGCCGCGCCATCCCTCTGAGCGTGCGTTGGTGGTGTGTCATTCACCGCGTCCGGGGCCACGCCAGCGAAGCACCCGTGCCGGCCACGCCGGTAGGCCTTCTGCTCGGCGTTTGACGACGCCACGCGCGAGCAACCGCGCCTGCATCGCCAGCGCGTCTTGCAGTTCTTGCGGCGCACCTGTCGACGGCACCTCGAACGTCCCGTCCTCGCGGAGCTCCGCGTTCGACGAGAACTCTGCGTCGGGCGTGTAGATCACGGCCCGATAGGCCGCGCGATCTCCCGCATCGGAGACGCGCTCGAGCAGGAAGCGCGCCCCCGCGGTGGGGCGCAGGTTCTCCGGCATTACTCGCCGAGGTCAGTCGCGAAGCGCGGCGTCACCGCGGCGGCGTTGCCCCACGTCGACTTCTTCCACTCGACGTTCCACTGGCGGAGCATCCACATCGGATCGAGTAGCAAGCGCGCGCCGACGGCCGACCCGGGCTTCATCCACAGGTCGTTGCGCTCGTTCGGATCCTTCGACAGGTTGAACAGCACTGGCGCGCCGGTACCGGCGAGCTTGAGCTTCCAGTTGCCGAGCTTGCCCGCGTGGAAGTTCTCGTACTGCGACGCGACCGCGAGGTGCGGGTACGGCTGCGCACCCGTGGCGACGGGCAGCATCGACGCGCCCTGCCACTCGGGATCGATCGCGACGCCGAGCGCGTCGGCGATCGTCGGGACGATGTCGATACCCTCGGTGCCGGAGGCGTACTTGCCGGTCGGGAACATCGCCGGGTAGTGGATCAGCATCGGCACGTGGACGATGGTCTGCTTCGGCATCCGCGCGTGGCCGACGGTCTTGCCGTCTTCCCACAGCTCGTCACCGTGGTCGGCGGTGATGATCAGCATCGTCTGATCCCAGACGCCCCACGCCTTGAGCTTCTCGACGAGCTTGCCGAGCTGATCGTCCTGGTAGCTGACGTTCGAGTCGTAGATCGCGCGGACGTGATCCTTCTCTCGATCGGTGACGTCCTTGGGGAAGCCGTTCGGCTCGTCCCCGAACTCCTTCTCGAACCGGCCCTTGTAGCCACCGTCATACTTCTCGATCCACGGCGACTTCCCACGCCACGTCACGTGGGTGTCGATGAAGCCGAGGTAGAGGAACCACGGCTTGTCCTTGTTGTCTTTGAGGTAGCCGGTGCCGCGCTCGACGATGTCGACGGCCTTGAGCCCGCCGCCCTTCTCGATGTGGTTGATGTACTTGTCCCAGCCGCCACCGAAGCCACGCGCCGGACGGATGTAGCCATTCGCCGAGACGCCGGCGGTGAACTTGCCGGCCTTCTTCGCCACCTCGTCGATCGTCAGCCACTTCGAAGCGAGCTTGTCGGACATCTGCGAGGCGCGGTGCTTCGCGAGATACATCGAC
This sequence comes from Haliangiales bacterium, assembly GCA_038325805.1. Classification (GTDB taxonomy): domain Bacteria; phylum Myxococcota_A; class Polyangia; order Haliangiales; family Haliangiaceae; genus JABFXX01. The sequence continues at coordinate 165 of JBBQJJ010000796.1, read as the reverse complement.
GTCCACATCGACGCGTGCGAGACCTGCGATTCGGTCCCCTGCACGTAGTGGTTCAGGAACACCGCGCTCGACTCGGCGAGCTTGTCCCAGTTCGGAACGTCGGGGCGCGCCTTCGGGTTGAACGGCTTGATGCGATCCGCGCGGAGCGAATCCATGATGATGAAC
>JBBQJJ010000795.1:0-1909 GCA_038325805.1 Haliangiales bacterium | reverse complement strand
GGGCTCAATCTGTTCTTGACGAGCGTGAAGTTCCAGCGACCCATCACCGAGGTGATGTGGGCGACGGTGCCGTTCCTGATCACGATGATCGTCGCGCTGTTCGTGATCACCTACGTCCCCGAGCTGACCACCAAGAGCGTGCCTGCCGCGGAGAAGAAGGATCCGGTGAACAACCTGGTCCTGATCATGCGTGCCGGGCTGGAGGAGAGTCGCGTCGCGGCAAAGGATCGAGCGATCACGCTGGTCGATGCGGCCGGCAACCAGCTCCGCGGTGCCAACAACAAGCCGTACGTCCACAAGCTCGGGGATTGCCGACTACCGGTGCCCCAGGGCGACGGCAAGACCAAGCCGGCGAGCGACGCGCAGGTCCGCGAGTGCCAGAAGGTGCACCTCGAAGTCACCGACTGTGCAGCGGCGAAGACGCCCGAGGCCGAGACCATCGAGTGCCGCAACAAGGCGATCGCGAAGTGGACCGCGAACCGGTTCAAGGACAACCCCGAGGAAGCGGTGTTCCTGGTCAAGAGCGTCGCGCTCGTCGACGGCTCGGGTGAGCCGCTCGAGTTCGAACGCGAGCAGATCGGTCCCGACGGCAACGCGGTGCTCAACGCGCTCGGCGAGCCGGAGAAGGAGACGATCAAGGTCGCGGACAAGGAAGGCAAGCCGATCACGAGGACGCTCGAGTGGTGCGACAAGCTCCAGTTCCCGAGTGACGTCGGCAAGTGCAAGCAGCTGTTCGTCGGTGCGTCGAACTGCAAGATCGATCTGCCGAACGCTGACGAGTGTATCGCCGAGAAGTGCACCGCTCCGGAGCCAGAGAAGCCGGATGCACCAGGGCCAGGCTCGGGCTCCGCGGCAGGCTCCGGTTCGCCCGCAGGTGCGGGTAGCGGCAGCGGCTCCGGGGGTAAGGATGCCGCGCCGGTCGATCCGGACGCGTGTCGCAAGACCGAGCGTTCGCCGTGTCTGGAGAAGGCGATCCAGGCGTGCATCGTCGAGGCGGTGAAGGACTGGGTCGACGAGAATCAGGGCATCGCCTCCGCTCCAAAGCTCAAGTGATCCTCGCGCTGCTGCGCCTGCTCCGACCCCACCAATGGGTCAAGAACGTGTTCGTCGCGGCCGCGCTGGTGTTCTCGAAGCACCTCCAAGATCCGACGTACGCGCTTCGCGCGGCGCTCGCGATCGCGGTGTTCTGCGCGCTCTCGGGTGCAGTCTACGCGTTCAACGACGTTCACGATGTCGAGGCCGATCGCGCGCACCCGACGAAGAAGCACCGGCCCGTCGCGTCGGGCAAGATCTCCGAGCGCGCCGCGCTCTCGGTCGCGATGCTCCTCGCGATCGGCGGGCTGGTCGGTGCGTTCCTCCTCGATTGGAGGCTCGGGCTGGTGGCCGCGGGGTACGCCGTCCAGAACATCGCCTACAGCATCCGGCTCAAGCACGTCGCGTTCCTCGACGTCGGGCTGATCACGAGCGGCTTCCTGTTGCGCGTGCTCGCGGGTGCGTACGCGATCGATGTCCCCGCCTCGGAGTGGATCCTCGCGTGCACGGCGCTGCTCGCGTTGTTCCTCGGGCTCGGCAAGCGCGCACACGAGCTCGCGTGGGCGGAGCGCAGCGGGCAAGCCGCCACCACGCGCGCCGCCCTCGCCGGCTACAAGCTGAATGTCGTCCGCGTGCTGCTCTACATCCTCGGCGCGCTGACCGTCGTCGCGTACGCCGCCTATACATTGCTCGGCGCACCCGGCGTGTTCGGCACGGATCGCTTGATCTTCTCGACGCCCTTCGTCGCGATCGGGCTCGTGCGCTACCTGTGGCTCGCCCTGTGGCGACCGCGGGACGAGAGCCCGACCGAGGCGATGCTGCGCGATCCGCTCTGTCTGATCGACTTCGCGGTGGCGACCGGCGTGATCCTCTATCT
>JBBQJJ010000794.1:0-1914 GCA_038325805.1 Haliangiales bacterium | reverse complement strand
GGGGAAGCGCAGCGCACGCACTGGGCCGACGCTCGACCAGCGATGGCGATACAGGGTGTCGATCAACTTGGTGACGACGCGTTCGTCGAACCGGCCCTTGCCCTCGGCCCCGAGCACCAGCTCGACGCCACGCTCGACGATCGGCGCGATCAACCGCGGCACGATCGCGGCGGCTTCTGGGCGATCGGCCGGGATGAACACGACGATATCGGGGACGCGTGGCAGCGCCGAGAAATGCGCGATCGCACGCAGACACGCGGCACCGTAGCCGCCGGACGGTTCGCGCAACACGAGCGCACCACCATCGCGAGCGAGCTCCGCGGTGCGATCTGTCGAGGCGCGGTCGACGACGACCACCGAGCGAATCGCGCGATGAGGGAGGTCGCGTAGCAAGGCCGGCAGACTCGCCACGTGATTGCGTGCGGGGATCACGACATCGATCACCAGCGGCGGCACAGGCACCTCAGGCATTATACCCGGCCCGTGCGGGTGCACGTGCTCGTGCTCGTACACGATCGCGTTCCCGCCGGACGAGCCACGTGGCAGGGGTGGATGGTGGTAAAAGGGCGGCGATGGCGATCACCTACAAGGACGCGGGCGTCGACATCGATGCAGGCAACGCGCTGGTCGACCGGATCAAGCCTCTCGCCAAGTCGACGATGCGGCCCGAGGTCCTCGGCGGCATCGGCGGGTTCGCAGCGCTGTGCACGATCCCCACGCGCTACAAGGTACCGGTGCTGGTGAGCGGCACCGACGGGGTCGGAACCAAGCTCAAGACCGCGCTCGCGGCGAATCGCCACGACACGATCGGCATCGATCTGGTGGCCATGTGCGTCAACGACGTGCTGGTGACCGGCGCCGAGCCGCTGTTCTTCCTCGACTACTTCGCGAGCGGCGCGCTCGACGTCGAGGTCGCGGCCTCGGTGATCGCCGGGATCGCTGAAGGCTGTCGCCAGGCCGGCTGCGCGCTGGTCGGCGGCGAGACGGCCGAGCTGCCGGGCATGTATCACGGCAAGGACTACGACCTCGCCGGGTTCTCGGTCGGTGTCGTCGAGAAGTCGGAGATCCGGCCTCACCGCACGCTCGTCGAGGGTGACGTGGTGATCGGCCTGCCATCGGCGGGGTTGCACAGCAACGGCCACTCGCTCGCTCGCAAGGTCGTGCTCGACATGTTGAAGCTGTCGCTCGATGCCAAGCCGCCGGAGCTCGGCGGAGATTCGGTCGCGGACGCCCTGCTCCGCCCCACGATCATCTACGCGGATGCGTTCCGGCAGCTCGATGTGCACGACGTGCCGTGGAAAGCCGCCGCGCACATCACGGGGGGCGGGCTGGTCGAGAATCCGCCGCGGATCTTCGCGGACGATCGGCTCGCAGTCGAGCTCGACCCGCGCACCTGGGAGGTCCCGCCGATCATGAAGTTGATCGCGAGCGCCGGCGTCGACACGCTCGAGATGCAGCGCACGTTCAACATGGGTCTCGGCATGACGATCGTGGTGCCCGTCGAGGCGGCCGCGAGGGCGGTCGAGTTGCTGAAGGGCAACAGCGCGCGCATCGTCGGCAAGCTGGTGCCTCGTGGGGACGGGCCGAGCTCGCGGTTGATCACTGACGGCTCACCGCCGTGATGCGTGTCGGCGTCCTGGTCAGCGGGCACGGCACGAATCTCCAGGCGCTGATCGATGCGCAGGGCCGGGGCGAGCTCGCACCGGCGGTCCTCGCGTGCGTGATCTCGAACAAGGCGGACGTGCAGGCGCTCGAACGCGCCGAGCTCGCGCGGATCCCGTCAAAAATCATACGGCACGTCGGCGTGTCCCGCGAGGCGTTCGAGGATCAGCTGCTCGCCACGCTCGCGGAACACCGCGTCGATCTCGTGGTGCTCGCCGGGTTCATGCGCGTGCTCACCGCGCATTTCATCGA
>JBBQJJ010000793.1:0-1919 GCA_038325805.1 Haliangiales bacterium | reverse complement strand
GGACCGCGATGTCCGCATCGCCGTCCGCTTCGTCGGAGTCGTCCGCCTCTAGGGCGGCGAGCTCCATCCACGCGACACCGTCGATGCCGGTCTCGACCTTGACGAACCACATCGCATCGACGTCGAACGTACTCGCGGTCGCTACGATCGCGATGCGCTGCGCGTCGAGCTCTTCGCTACTCGGCGGTAACCACGGCGCGGCGTGCCAGCGCCTGGCGGGCTCGGGTGTGGCGTTCTCGGAATCCACTCGCTCCGGTTCTTCCTCGTCCGATTCGGTGATGCCATCGAGGCCGAGCTGCTTCCACAGCGAGCGTTGCTCGGCACCGTCGAGTGCTCGTGTGGTGCGAGCGATCACGATCCCGCGCGCGAGATCGCTGCGCCGCGGCTCGAAGCCGGAGAGATCCACGGAGGTCCAGCCTACAGGATCGGCACTCGATAGTGTTCGCGGCGAGACCACCGCGTGAGGTCTCCCTGGCACTTGCGGTCTCGGCCCGTGCCTCGACCAGTGCTCAGCACTCGATGATATTCACGGCGAGACCGCCGCGTGCGGTCTCCTTGTACTTGCTGCTCATGTCGGCCCCGGTCCGCCACATCGTCTTGATCACCTTGTCGAGCGACACCTTGTGCGTACCGTCGCCTTGCAGCGCGAGCCGCGCAGCGTTGATCGCTTTCACCGCGCCCATCGCGTTGCGCTCGATGCAAGGCACCTGGACGAGCCCACCGATCGGATCGCAGGTCAGCCCGAGGTTGTGCTCCATCCCGATCTCCGCCGCGTTCTCCACCTGCGCCGGCGTTCCACCCATCACCTCGGCGAGCGCGCCCGCGGCCATCGAGCACGCGACGCCGACCTCACCCTGACACCCCACCTCGGCTCCGCTGATCGATGCGTTCTTCTTGTACAGCGCACCGATCGCGGCGGCGGTGAGCAGGAAGCGCAGCGTGCCTTCGTCGTCGGCATTCGGTAGAAACCGGCGGTAGTACATCATCACGGCGGGGATGATCCCCGCGGCGCCGTTGGTCGGTGCGGTGACGACGCGACCACCCGCGGCATTCTCCTCGTTGACCGCGAGGGCGAACAGGTTCACCCAGTCCATGATCACGAGCGGATCTGACGAGCCCGCCGGATCTGACTTGAGCTTGCGATGGATCGCCATCGCGCGGCGCTTCACCTTGAGCCCGCCTGGCAGGATGCCTTCCTTCTCGCAGCCGCGCTTGACGCACGCATCCATCGCCGCCCAGATCTTGGTGACGCGCGACCTCACCTCGGCTTCTGGCAGATGTGCCTTCTCGTTCTCGAACATCAGCGTCGAGATGCTCATGCCGTGCTCGTTCGCGAGCTTCAACAGCTCCTCGCCGGAGTTGAACGGATAGGGCACGAGAATCTGCTCCGCCGGAGTGCTGCCATCGGCGGGCGAGCCTGCGTGATCGACGACGAAGCCGCCGCCGACGGAGTAATAGATCTTCTCGACCAGCACGCCGGTGTCGCCGCGCGCCGTGAACCGCATGCCGTTCGAATGGAGCGGCAGCTTCTCGCGACGATGGAACACCAGCGCGCTCTCGGGATCGAGATCGACGGCGAGCGTGCCGAGTAGCTTGACCTGCTTCGCCTGGCCGATCGCGGCGAGTCGCGCCGGGATCGCATCGACATCGACGGTGCCCGGATCCTCGCCCTCGAGCCCGAGGACGATCGCCTTGTCGCTGCCGTGACCCTTGCCCGTGAACCCGAGGGAGCCGAACAGCTCGACCTTGATCGCGCGCGCTTCGGGGTGGTTGGCGACGACAACCTCCGCGAACCGACGCGCCGCGCGCATCGGGCCTACGGTGTGCGAGCTAGACGGGCCGATCCCGATCTTGAAGATGTCGAAGACGGAGATGTGCACGCTGTCGGCAGCTTGCCATGCCGGGGCTCCGGATCCGAG
>JBBQJJ010000792.1:0-1938 GCA_038325805.1 Haliangiales bacterium | reverse complement strand
CCTGACCTCCGGCCACCACGAGCTCCCACGTCGCGCCGTGGGAGTCGAACACCAGCTTGCCGTCGGTCGCGTAGGTTCGCGAGCCGAGCGTGGCGGCGACATCGTCGATCCGCAGCCACAGCGTGTCCGTGCGCCGGCGCGAGATCCGGCGGGGATCCTTGACCGCCCACACCAGCGTGTCGTCGGTCGGGGCGTTCCACCATGACACGTTCGGGAACAGGTCGATCCGGACCGCGAACTGCCACAGCGAGAGCTCGGCGCGCGCGTCGATGCCGAGCAGCTCGTTGATCTCGACCTTGCCGTTGGGCTTGGTCGGTTCGAACGCGGCCTTCTGGCGATACACGAGGTAGCCGACGATCTCGCCGTCGCGGCGCGCGATCACGTGCCGGCGCTTGCTCGCGCCTGCGCGCACGAAGGGAGCCTCGAGGAAGCGGCGCTCCTTCCACCACGCGTCGCTGCGGCGGAGCGCGCCGGGCCGAGCTGCGGTCGCGCGCGCGTAGACCGCGGGGAGCACGTCTCGCGCCACCGCTTCCTCGACCAGCTCGATCGAATCGAGCTCGCGCTCGCGGAGCTCGAGCGTCCGTGCTTCGTCGACCGTGATCACGTCGGCGCACGCCGCGAGGCCGTAGCCGAACCTCGTGTAGATCCCCGGCTCGGTGGCCCACAGGCCGCTGATCGCATAACCGCGCGCTCGCGCGTCGGTGAGGTGCGCATCGATCAGCTGCCGCAAGATCCCCTTGCGGCGATGCGTCGGGCGAACGGTGACCATCGTCAAGCCGGCCATCGGCAGCGTGCCGCCACCCGGAAGACCGATCGCGTGGTCGAACGTCCCCGCCGTCGCCACGATCTGCGATCCGTCGAACGCAGCCCACCGCTGGGTGGTCGGGATCAACGTGCGCAGTCGGGTGTCACCGTCGGGATCGCTGTCGACGTCGTCGCCGAACACCTGCATCAGGCAGTGCCGGTACGCGGCGACCTCATCATCGGAGACGGTGCGGATCTCGACGGACATCGCGTCCGAGAATACCCGGGGTAGGCGTCGGTTAGCGGGGACAGGCGACCGAGGTCAGCGCTGACGAGGGTCAGCAAACCTCATCGGTAACTAGGCCGGGCGCCTCGGTTCAGAGGCGGTACGGGCCGTGCAAACTCCCGAGGCATGGGGAGCCGCAATTCGTTCTATGACGAGGCAGCGACGCAGGATCACGTCGCTCCGTTCGAGGACGAGCAGACCGGGCTCCGCTACGGCGACCGCCAGGCGCGGACCATGATCCAGCTCGAGGACCCGCAGCCCACGATCCCGCCCGATGTCGACGACGACTACGAAGCGATCGAGCTGCTCCAGGCCGAGCCCGTCCGCAGCCCCGAGCACCGGATCCCGAGCGCGGCCAGCATGCCGCCGGTCCCCGCGGTCGGTCGCTACACCCTCGAGCGGCTGCTCGGGCAGGGCACCTTCGGCAAGGTCTACGAGGCGCGCGACTCGAAGCTCGGCCGCAAGCTCGCGCTCAAGATCCTCAACCCCGAGCAGGGCCAGTACTTGGAGATCCGCCAGCGCTTCGTCCAGGAGGCGCAGGTCACCGCGTGCATCTCGCATCCGGGCATCGTCTGCGTGTTCGACGCGGGCGAGCTCGACGATCTTACCTTCGCGCCAGGCACTGCGCGCCTCGGCAGAGCCGAGGCTTGCCGCGGCACCGCATACATCGCGATGGAGTTGCTCGCGGGTGAATCGCTGCACGCCCGCCTCGTGCGCCGTGGTCCGATGTCCTCCGCCAAGGTTCGCGAGATCGGTCGCCAGGCGGCCTCGGCACTCGAAGCCGCGCACCACGCGGGCATCATCCATCGCGATCTCAAGCCGGAGAACATCTTCCTCGTCCCCGATCCCGCGGCGATCGACGGCGAGCGTATCAAGGTGCTCGACTTCGGCCTCGCGAAGCCGACGCT
>JBBQJJ010000791.1:0-1945 GCA_038325805.1 Haliangiales bacterium | reverse complement strand
CGCGAAGGACACGATCGACATCCCGGACGAGATCAAGAAGGAGCTCGATATCCGGTACATGAAGAAGGTGGACGACGCGCTCAACGTCGTGCTCACCGCCGCGCCCGCGGAGCCGGATCCCGAGCCCGCGATCCCGCCGCCTAGCGCTCCGAGCCGTGGCTCGGTCGGCGACCGTCTGCCCTCGTGATCCAGGGCTCGAGACCATGAGGGCGCTCGCGGGCGTCTTGTTGGTCGCTTCGTGTAGTGACCACAAGAAGGCAGAGCCCGTCGAGCCGCCGAAGTCGGTGGCAGTCGCGGAAGCGATACCGCTTTAGGAGCCCCCCAGACCAACGACGCCGGTAGAGCCGCCGAAACCGGCGGAACCGAGGGCCTTCGCGGTCGATCAGCTCAAGGTCACGGCGGGCGTGGTCGAGACCGTCCTCCAGGACGTCCACCACATGTCCAGCGTGCGGTGGCGAGCCCATCCAGCGTGCCCTGATTCGGCGACTAACGTTCGACCGTCCCGAGCGGGATCGTGACGCCGTCCTTCTGCAGCACGAACGGGCGATCGTCGACGGTGATGTTGCCGTTGCCGTCGTGGCGGATCACCTGCACCGTGCCGATGCCGAGGCCCTGCGGTCCGCGGTTGAAGTAGTGCACCGCCACCTGGTACGGGAACGCGTTCGGCTTGCGGATCGCGAACATCTCCGGACCGTAGCCGTCGGTGAGATCCTCGAGGAGCTTGCCGCCGCTGCTCAGCGTCGGGTGCGAGTAGAACGCGTGCTCGCCGGTCCGGTCGACGATGTGGAGATCGACGTCATTCGCGTCGGTCTCCCACGCGAGCACGAGGTGCAGCGACGGCGCGGTCGGAAGCTTGTCGCCAAGCTGCTTCTCGAGCGCGGCCCGGCGCGCCGGATCACGCTTCGCGATGTGCGCCGCGATCACCGCCGAGTCCATCAGCAGCACCTCGCGCACCGAGTTGTTTGCCTTGGCTCGCGCCTCCTGCAATCGCGCGAACGCCTCCTCGGCGCGTCCGGCGCGGAGCAGTGCGAACGCGAGCAGACGGTACGTCGACAGCTGATCCGGGCGTTCCTTCAGCGACCGGCGATAGGCATCGACGGCGAGGTCGCGCTGGCCAAGGCGATCGAACCGCTCGCCCGCGGCACGCAGCAGCTCGAAGCGGTTCGGGTAGAGGTCGATGATCGAGCCGTACGCACGCGCCGCGGCCGTGGTGGCACCGGAGGCTTCGAGTGCTTCGCCGAGGGCGATCAGCGCCGCGAGATCGCCGGGTTGCTTGGTCTGCCAGCGCGCGGCATGGGAGAGCGCGTCCTGTCGCCTGTCCTGCGCGAGCGCCGTCATCACGACGGCGAGCTTGTCGGTGTATGGGCTGTCGAAGCGGAGCGCTGGCTCGCGGCGCTCCGGCTCCTGCATCGGGCGGTCGCGCGGCAGCCCGAACACGAACGCGTTGTGCTTCAGATAGGACGCGATGTGATCGAACCCGAGCGGCGACATCGTGTCGGTGGCGACACCGGTCGGATTGATGCCATCGACGACGTAGTGGTTCTCGAGCGACGTCGAACCCGAGAGCTTCACTCCAAGACCGTCGGTCTGTGCGCCTGCGGCCGCCCCGAGCGCGGACTCGAACGTGCGACCCGGCACCGGGATGTTGCGAAGGTATGCGTTGTCGATGGTGATGCCGTGCGTGGTCGAGGTGGGATCGATCGAGGGTGCCGAATCCTGGATCCGGATCACCTCGCCACCCGAGCTGCGCTGGTTCAGCGGGGGCGACTTCTCCACGGTACCGAGCATTCGCTGCTCGTCCGCATCGGACTCGAGCACGAGCAGCGACGTCTTCGACGACACCAGGTTATGCGCGAGCGCGACCTGCTCGATCTGCTGCTCGATCGCGAGCCGCTGCTTGTCGTCGCGCGTGATCGCCAAGCGTTCACCGAGCTCGCCAACCTCG
>JBBQJJ010000790.1:0-1966 GCA_038325805.1 Haliangiales bacterium | reverse complement strand
CGAAAAGCCGCGCGCCGCGGTGGCCGGGCCGACCCCGCGCCAGAATCTGAACGGTCGCGACGGCGTGATCACCAGCCCGTGGAGCGCGGCGACCACGAGCCGGACGTTGTGGTGCTTGCCCGCTTCGAGCCGCGGGTCCGCGTTCTGGCGAGCCATCGGCATCCGCACGGTGATCGCGGTCGGCCCGGTGGGCGTGGTGCGGTCGAGGGCGGCAAACTCGGGATCGATCACCCATCGCGCCAGCCGGCGAGCGCTCAGCAGCGCGATCTTGTTGCGCCTGATCGCGAGCGCGAATCGGCCGGCTCCTCGCAACTGCACGACTCTTACTACGTTCCGACTTCGCGTTTTATTCGCGCTACTTGCACCCAAGATTGCTCGGGGTGCCGGAGTCCCCTGGTCCCTGACCTCTAGTAGTGTGGTGGCCGCTCGTTGACGTGCTCTTCCGGTGTCATCGCGCGCTTCATCTCGGCGAGGTCCCGCTCCGCCGCCTCCAACCGGGTGACCAGGCCGCGCACCAGCGCGTCGAGCTCGTCGACCTTGCGGTCCTGGTAGGCGAGGCGGATCTCCAAATCGACGATCTTGTCGTCATCCATGGGCCGCACCCTATCCGATCGACGAGGGCGCGACCGCGGTCGCGAAGCATCATGATCAGCTCATGTCGGCTTTCGAACGTGCCCTCCGTGGCGAGCACGCCCGAGAGATGCTCGCAGCGCTCGAACCTGGTGGCTCGGCCAACCGTCCGCTCGAGGTGTCCTCGGCGTCGGTGATCGAACCGCGCGCCACCGCGATTCCCTGCCCGCTGTGCGGCGGCTATTACCGCGTCCACGAGCACACCAGGCCGGTGCCGAGGCTGCGCAAGGTGGATGTCGCGTGCCGGCATTGCAGCACGCCGCGGACGCTGTGGTTCACGATCCTTCCGGTCGACGAACCGAACTAGCGATCGGTTGGCTCGAGGACGAGCCCGAGGAAGCATCGGGCGAGTCGGGTCAGTCGGGGAGCTCGCCGTCGGGGATCGTGTCATCGGTCTCATCGGTGACGATCACCATCTGATTGCCTCGCGCCTTGATCGCACGGTCGAGCCGGCGAAGGTCATCGATGGAGCGGAGCCGCTGAAGGTTCGGTTTATGTTGGTTCATGGCTAGTCCACGCGAGTGCAGCGACCGTGCCCGCGCAACTCGGCGCGATGATTCGAGCGCACCTGGCAGCTCCGATCGCGTGGCCGGCGAGCCCCTTGGCCGTCGCCGCCGGTAGACACGAGTGACTACTACGCGTGTCGTCGGGAATCTCGGCGGGGTTGCCTGGAGTTTGGCCCTCGTGATCCAAAACGCGAGCTTCACGCTGACCGAGGACGGAGGACGCATCACCGTGGTCGTGCTCCGCCACACGGGTCACGTTCGCGACCTGGTAGCGCCGCATCATCACGTCGGGCGCGCCCTGATGCATGCCGCCGCGGACGAGCTCCGCGCTCGCGGTATCGCCGAGTGGCAAGGCACCGCCCGCGTCGACAACACCTCGGCGATCCAGAGCTACGAAGCCGTGGGGATGGCGCTCGAGCAGCGCTCGCGCATCGTCCGCGTCCCACTCGCGCGCCTCTCCGAGCTCGCGAGCGAACCCGCGACCGCCTTGCCCGTGGATCCCGCCGAGGACGACGACATCGAGCGCGCGCTCGGGCTGTTGCACGGCCGGATCGCGATGATGCGATCACAAGATCGCCGGCTCGTGCAGCTGCGCGATAAGTCATGCGCACCCGTCGGCTTCGCGGCGATCGACGCCTCCTCCGTTGCCTTGCCGTTTCGCGTCGCGCGCCCGACGCTCGTGCGGCCGTTGCTCGAGGCGATCGCGCGAACTCCGATCGTCCAGGTCGTGATCGACGACGATCCCGAGCTGCTCCAGCAGATCGGCGAGACCACGCTCGAGCTGCTCCACTACCGGGGCACGCTAGACGCGGTCCGCATCGCGTGCTGAT
>JBBQJJ010000789.1:0-1983 GCA_038325805.1 Haliangiales bacterium | reverse complement strand
TCGTGGCGTCTTTCCCCGCAGTCTTTGCCCCGGACGCGCCGGCGGAGCAGCCGAGTTGATCACGGACCTGTCGCTGGCGATTCCGCTCGGAATCGCGTGTGTGTTGCTCTCCGCGTTCTGTTCGGGCACCGAGGTCGCACTGTTCTCGCTCCGCCGCGTCGATCGCGATCAGCTCGAGAAGTCGAACCTCCATGCCGATCGGCGGATCCTCGCGCTGCTCGACAAGCCGCGTCGCTTGATCGCGACGGTGTTGATCGGCAGCCAGACGCTCAACTCGTTGCTCGCCGTCATCGTGTTGTCGGTCGTGATCGCCGAGCGGCCTTGCGAGTCGATCTGGCTGTGCGGTGGCATCGCGCTCGGCATCACGCTGCCGCTGGTCGTGCTGATCAGTGAGGTCACCGCGAAGACGCTCGCCGCGAAGGCACCGCTCGCGTGGGCGCGCACGGCCTCGCTACCCCTGCAGCTGTTCTACTGGCTGGTCACACCGGCGCGGCTGATCGTCCACTACACGAGCGACATCCTGCTGCGCCCGCTCGGTGCGTCGGCGAGAACCCGGCCGACACGCGACCTCTCCGAGGAGGAGTTTCGCTCGATGATCGATGCCGGTAACGCGCAGGGCCAGGTCGATGCGCGCGAGCGCCGCCTGATCCATCGCGTGTTCGAGTTCAACGACAAGAACGTCGGCCAGGTGATGACGCCGCGCGAGCGGATGTTCGCCGTGTCGTACGACCTGTCGGCGCAGCGGCTCGTCAAGGAGGTCGCGGCGCGCGGCTTCTCTCGCGTGCCGGTCTATCAGAAGTCGCTCGACAACATCCGCGGGATCATCAACGCGAAGGATCTCGTGCGCAGCGCGGTGGGCCAGACGCTCGGCAAGCCCTTGATCGAGGTGCTGCACGAGCCGCTGTTCGTCCCGCGGACGACGCCGGTGAAGCGACTGTTCCTGACCTTCAAGCAGAAGAAGGTCCACATCGCGATCGTCGTCAGCGAGTACGGCAAGGTGCTCGGCGTGGTGACGATGGACGATCTGCTCGGCCAGATCTTCGGTGCCCTTCGCGACGAGCGCGCCGAGCTCCAGAACTCGATCCCTCCCGGTCGGATCCGCATCCAGACCCCCGGCGGGCGCGCCGATAGCAGTCCGGGCGTCGATACGGGCCCGGTAGCGCGCGTGGTCGATCCGGACGCGACCGGCCCGGTCAATCGAGAAGACGACAGCGGCCCGATGCGACGCGTGGAGACCGACTCCAATCGACCCGATTCGAACCCCGGCTCCGAGGTGCTCGATCCGCCACCCTCGTCGGGTGGCCATCGCCGTCCCAGCTTCGAGGAGCTGACCCCGCCTGCGGTCGACGTGCAGGATCTCCTGAGCGGCACCAACAAAGGCCGCTACGAATGATGGAGGGCTCGACGCTCGGGTTGCTCCTCGGCGGCTGCGCGGTCGCCGACGCGTTCTTCGTCGCGTCCGAGGTCGCGCTGTCGGCGTGCGATCGCGGCCGGCTGCGCCAGCGCGCGGCAGCGGGCAAGACGCGTGCGGCGCGCGCGGAGCGCATGCTCGCCGTCCCGCAGGTCACGCTCGCGACTACCCTGGTCGGCGCGAACCTCGCGGTGCTGATCGCGGTGCTCGCCGTCGGGCTCGAGCTGCACGACGAGGGCTTGTCGCTGCTGTTCGCGCCGCTGTTCGTGATCCCGCCGCTGTTGATCATCGGCCACCTGGTGCCGAAGGCGATCGTCCAGGCGCACGCCGATTCGATCGTCGACCTGATCGTGAATCCGCTGCGCCTGATGTCGTTCGTGCTGCGTCCGATCGTGTTCGTGGTGGGCGCGTTCGCGGCGATGGTTACCCGCGCGGCGAGGAGCGATCGCAAGAAGGCGTTCGTCACCCGCGACGAGCTCGCGCTGTTGATCGAGAGCGAGCCGACCACCGATAAGCCGGAGATCGACGCCGACGAGCGCGAGATGATCGCGAACGTGTTCGAGCTCTCCGAG
>JBBQJJ010000788.1:0-2007 GCA_038325805.1 Haliangiales bacterium | reverse complement strand
GCGGTGACGTCGCGGAACGCCAGGATCACCGCGCCGGTGCCGGCGAGCACCGTCGAGGTCGACACGCTGACCCACGCAGGCGAACCACTGGTGGTGGCGAGCTCGAGGTCGAACGCCTCGACGTTGACCCCCGCGAGCACGCGCGAGATGGTGTCGGCGATCAGGCTGCGTTGCTCGCTCGCGACGAGGTCGCACAGCTCGCTGCCCATCAGGCCGTCGCGCGCGAACCCGGTGATCCGCTCGGCCGCGCGGTTGACGAACAGGATCCGTCCGGCATCGTCGAGCACGACCACACCGTCGGCGCCGGCCTCGAAGTGCTCCTTCAGCGAATCGATGCCGCGCAGCCGGCGCTCGGCCTCGTAGCGCGCGCGAGAGATCCGATGCGTCTGATCGCGCAGGCTCTCGAGCACCGCACCGTGCCGGAGGTGAGCCGCGGTGATGCTCGCGATCAGCTTGCCGAGATCCTCGCCCCGCGCGCCGAGATGCGAGACGCCGGGGTTGCGCTTGCGCAGCAAGAACACGCCGAGTGGACGACCGCGCCACTGCACCGGAAACACCGCGATGCCACGCACGCGTCGAGACGACAGCATCTCGGAGATGTTGGCCGTGAGCGGATGGAACAACACGTCGTCGATCAGCACGGGCGCCAGCGTGCGGATCGCTTCGGCGATCTCGGGGTACTCCGCGATCGCGAGCGTGAACCGTTGGGATGGCTCGGCGTCGTTCGCGGCGATCACGAACGCGTGATCGCTGCCTTCGATGTGGGCGACCAGGGACGCGCGGTCGAAGCCGAGCAGCGTGGCGGTGATGTCGAGGACCTTGACCAGCGCTTCGGCGTCGTCGCCGTCGGCGGTCAGCACCTCGTTGATCCGTTGCAGCGCCATCGCACCGGCGGCCTCGCGGCGCGACAGCTTGAGCAGATTCCGACAGCGCACGGCGAGGATCGGCGACGGTACCGGCAGGCGCGCGACGTCGCTCGCGCCGGCGGCGAGCGCTTCTCCGACGGTCGTGGGCGGCACCGCCGGTACGAGGGCGAGGATCGGCACGTCGGCGAGCGCGGGGATGTCGCGGGCCTCGGAGACGAGATGGGCGACCTCGGCGCCGGTGCAGAGGATCAGATCGGGCAACTCGCTCTGATTGTTCCTGATCGCGAGGAGAGGCTCGGCACGCGCGGGCAAGCCGGCCGCGGTCAGCTGGGTGACCAGCTGCGTGCGTTCCTGCTCGTTACCTCCGAGCACGACGATCGTCGTGGTCTCCACGCTGCCTGCACCGTACCACCGATCAGCCTCGACGGCCGAGCCACCCGAGCCACCACCGCAAGGCGTGCGTGATGGGCTCTCCCGAGGCGAGGAAGGCCGGCCAGTCCTGACGGGCGATCAGCCGATGCTCCTCGACCTCGTCGGGCTGCAGCGTGAACGGGCCATCGCTGACCCCGCGGAACAGATGGATCTGCTCGTAGTGCACGTCCGGCTCGGGACCGAACGCGCCCTCGAAGGTGAGCGTTGGCGACACGCCCAGCTCCTCCAGCACTTCACGCGCCGCGACGGCGGCATACACCTCGGCTAGCTGCTCGTCGGGACCGGCGAGGTAGTCGCTCTCCTCGACATGACCAGCCACCGAGACGTCCCAGTACCTCGGGTACGTCCCCTTGGTCGCGTGCCGGCGTTGAATGACGAGTTGGCCGTGGCTGTCGAAGATCACGACGTGGACACTGCGATGGACGAGCCGCTGCTCGTGGATCGTGCGGCGCTGTTCCCAGCGCACGAACCGGTTCGAGTCGTCGACAACGGCGATGCGACCGCTCATAGCTACTAGTCGCGGTCGTAGGCCGCGAGCGCCGCGGCGTAGACCACCTTGACCGGGACGTCGTTCGCCTTCGCCGCCTTCGCGCACGCTTCGTACTCGGGCGCCGCGTTGATCACGAGGTTGCCGTCGCGCGCGATCTTCATCGAGATCACGCCGTACCGCGTGGTGACGTCGACGAACGAGCGCTCGAGCGTGGTGCGT
>JBBQJJ010000787.1:0-2017 GCA_038325805.1 Haliangiales bacterium | reverse complement strand
GTCGATCGTGACCACGGCATGGACGGAGCAGCTGGTGAGCGAGCTGCGTCGGGACTCGATGCGTGTCGAGGTCGTGACCGCCTCGGTGCTGGACGTGCCTCCGGTCGATCCGGTGTACGTGATCACCCTCGATCCATCGTTCGCGAGGATCCTCGCGGATCGATTCGTGAGCTGGGCCACCACCGATCTCCACGCGGGACTGATCGCGGTGGTCGAAGATGGCAGCCCTGACGACAACGAGCTCCTGCTCGCCGCGGGCTTCGATGACGTGGTGTCGGCCCCGTTCAGCGCGCGCGAGCTGGTGGCCCGGGTGCGGGCGGTGCACCGGCGCGTTCACTGGAAAGGCGTCAGCAACGGACGCCTGAGGTTCGGCGAGCTGACGCTCGATCTTTACGGCCGGGAGCTGTGGATCCACGGCAAGACGATCACGCTGACCTCGATCGAGCTCGCCGTGCTGCGCGAGTTGATCAAGGCGCGTGGCCGGCCGCTATCGCGCGCGGACCTGCTCGACCTCGCGTGGGGCGAAAGCGAGCTCGAGGTCTCGGAGCGCGCGGTCGACAACGTGATCTTGCGACTGCGTCGAAAACTCCCGCGCCCCGATCTGATCGAGACCGTGCGTAGCGTCGGATTCCGGATCGCCCCGCACGGACGGTGACACCTACTTCGCAGCTCTGCCGATGCCTTGGCATCGGCCTTTGGGCCTGCTTCCCGACGACCAGGTGTTAACGGCGAACGTTTCCCGTCGCGATCTGACGGTCGACCCGGTGTCGCGCTGATCCGCGATCGGGGGATCGCCACCGGGGTTCCCAGCCGAGATGCGCGACGAAGTGCGTGGTCATCGGGCAGCGATGGCACCGGAAGGCTGCCGTGTCGCCGCTCAGAAGCGGTGGCTGCCTGTGTTCGAGCTCGAGGCGCTCGGCCGCGCGGCTCGGCGCCTCGATCGTACCTGCGGTCCTCGCTGGCTGGGAAGGCTGATCGCCCACGGCATCGGTAAGCGGGGCGTCCGAGTTCACGCGGCGAGCTTCGCGCTGGCGACCACGGCGTCGACGCTCCTGCTCTCGGTGCGCTTCTCGGCCTTCGGGGCTACGTCGATATCGACGCCGGATCTCCGCGAGCTGAAGCCGCCGAGTCTCCGCCGCACAGCTACGAGTGCAATGCTCCTGACCTCGGTCGCACGAGCGGCAAACTGCAAACTGCGCCTTGCAGCGACGGCAGTGCTGGAGGCGAACCGCGGCGACGCATCGTCGACGAGTTCCTCGTTCGCAGCCAGCAGCGTCACGCCGCATCGCGCGTTCGGGGTTACCCTCCATGCTTCTCACCGTCCAGCGATCGCATCGAACGCGCGCCGATGTCTAGCGAACAGCGGCCCGGTCGTCAGCTCTGTGAAACGGCGAGATCATCGAGACCTCGAAGTTCCTGCCGATCGGTCGACACGACCGTCAGAACACGACGGAATCAGGCCGCCATCAACAACCAGGTCCTTGAACTTGTCGAAGTTCGCCCTCCGGACGACCTTCTCGCTGCGCCAAGTCTACGCGCTCTAACGACCCTTCTTTTCCGCGCCCGCCCGGGCCAGGGTCGCGAGTACCTCCCAGCGCACCCCGCGCGGATCGAGCGCGTACGCCGTCACCCGATACGAGCCGGGACCGTAGCGGTTCACCAATTCGTCGATCTCGAACGGACCATGGACGACGAATCCGCCCAGTTCGACGATCCGGCGGACCGGTCCGGCCTCGATCTCCTCCTCCGTTCCGAAGTCGCGTGCCGCGCTGATACGGGTCGGCGTGTTCTTGGGGATCGCGGCAATCATTGCCGCGAGGGTCGG
This sequence comes from Haliangiales bacterium, assembly GCA_038325805.1. Classification (GTDB taxonomy): domain Bacteria; phylum Myxococcota_A; class Polyangia; order Haliangiales; family Haliangiaceae; genus JABFXX01. The sequence continues at coordinate 192 of JBBQJJ010000787.1, read as the reverse complement.
CTCGTCCACGACCCGTTCGCGTGCACGCCGATTCTGACCGGCAGGGAGCACGGGCTGGTCCTGTTCCAGTTCCCCCTCCACGAGACCGCGTTGCCACTCGCGGTGCAGTTCGCGGACAAGTTTCGGAGGAACGCGAAGGCCCATTACGATCTCGGCGAGCGATTGGCGCTGTTCCAGCCGCTCGAATATCTC
>JBBQJJ010000786.1:0-2036 GCA_038325805.1 Haliangiales bacterium | reverse complement strand
GTGCATCGGATGCTCGATCGGCGGCGCGCCCTGGAACGAGTGCGTTGCCATCGGCGAGTCGAGCTCCGACTGCTCGACCGGCGGTGTGCGGTTCGAGGTGGGTTGGCGGCCGATATCGCGCGCGCTCTTGCGCTGCTTGCTCGTCGACTCCGCGTTCATCCACAACCCGGCATCTTGATCCTGGGCCGGCAGCACATCGCCGCGCCCCTCGACGAGCTGCGTCTTCTCGTTGTCGAGCGGATCGTCGCCGCCGGTGATCTCGGTCGCTTCACCCGGGAGCTGACCGTTGGCGTTGCGCGCCCCTTCGACCCACGGCTCCTTCTTGCTACCGAACAGCTGGGTCATGAACCGACCCATCGAGGTGTTCGATCCCGTCAGCTTCGCGCGCACGGTGAACGCATCGAGCGCCTCGATCAGCTCCTGCGCCGTTTGAAAGCGCGCCGTCGGATCTCCCGCGAGCGCGGTCAGCACGATCGCTTCGAGCTCGCGAGGATAGCCGGGCACGGCGACCGACGGCGGGATGATGTCGTTCGACACGATCCGCTTCATGGTCTCGAAGTCGTCGTTGCCCTTGAACGCCCGGCGCAGCGTGGTCAGCTCGTAGAGGCAGATGCCCAGCGCGAAGATGTCCGAGCGGCAATCGATCGGCTTGCCCTTGCACTGCTCTGGCGACATGTACCCGTACTTGCCCTTGATCGTTCCACCGACGGTCTTGGTAGCGCGCTCCTCCGCCTTCGCGATGCCGAAGTCGAGCACCTTCACGCTGCCGTCGTAGCCGACCATGATGTTCGCCGGCGAGACGTCGCGATGGACGATGTTGAGCGGCTGGCCGTTCTTGCCGCGCCGCTCGTGCGCGTGATGCAGCCCCGCCGCGGCACCGGAGATGATCATCACGGCGAGCTCGAGCGGGATCGTCCAGCCGCGCCGCAGCGTGGTCTCGAGGATCGCGCGCGTGTTCTCGCCGTGCACGTACTCCATCGCCATGAAGTAGGCGCCGTCGGCCTGATCGACCTCGTAGACCTGCGCGACGTTCTGGTGGTTGAGCGTCGCGGCGAGCTTCGCTTCATCCAGGAACATCGTGACGAATCGCTGATCGCTCGCGCGGTCCCGCAGGATCGTCTTGAGCACCACGTGCCGCTCGAACGAACCGAGACCCGACTGGCGCGCTAGATAGATCTGCGCCATGCCGCCGGTTGCGAGGTGAGTGATCACCTCGTACCGGCCGACCCGCAATGGTGCGCCCGTGGCCTCCGGCACTGATCAAAGGATCGAACGGGTGGCGAGGCGTGTCAAGCAACCCCCCGTCGACAAGCGCTACTTTGCGAGCGGCTTCCCCCGAAGGACGAGGATCGCCGAGGTAGCCCCCAAGACGATCGCCGCGATGAAGAGCAGCGATCCGCGCCCCAGCTCGGCCGCCGGGTACTCACCACGTGGGAACTGCCAGGCGAACAACGCGCCGGCGATCCCTGCGGTGGCCACCGACATCAGCACCGTCTTCGCGGCGAGCTTCGGGATCTTCTTCGCCGCGAGCGCGGCTGACATCACGACCAACACGAATGCTGCGATCAGGGCACCGGCCCACGTGCCCATGCCGACACGCATCCAGCGCTCACCGACACCGAGCCAGTTGAGCTTCGCGGGAACGCAGCCATCCTCGAAGCACCGCTTCGATCCGAAGGGCCCGATCTCGGTGTCACCGAACGTCCACCATCCGCCGAGCTGAACCGACATCGCAAACGCGACGCACGCACACAACGCGAGCGCGATGACGAACCAACGACCCTTCACAGCGTGGGCATTCTGGATGTGCGGCTAAGTACGCGCAACGGTTTCCCTAACAAACGCTGAATCGGTAGGGAAAATGACATTGCCTACATTGACGCTCGGGCATGGTCTGGCCGACACCTGATCCCGCTTACCAGCCATGCGCGCTCCTGTCACACCCCTCCTCGCTCTGGTCGCCGCGACTATGTTCTCGTCGTCGAGCCATAGCGAGCCGAGCCCTGCATTGGCTGACCCGATCGAGCATGTGAATT
>JBBQJJ010000785.1:0-2047 GCA_038325805.1 Haliangiales bacterium | reverse complement strand
GCGAGATCCTGCGCGAGATAGACCTCGCCCATACCACCGGAGCCGAGCGGGCGCTCGATCTTGAAGTGACCGAGCTGCTTGCCGGGAGGCAGTTGCGCCGATGGTGTGAGGATCGATTCGCGACCCGGGACGGTGGCGGTGGCGGTGGCGGTGTGATCCGCCCGAGCCGCCGGCGCCGGCGCCGTGTCCATCAACTCGAGCTTCGCCACCGCGGCGACGGTAGCAGGCTCTCTTGATCCTACACATGTCAGAGGGTCGTGATCCCGTCTGGGATGCCCGCACGTCAGCCACTCGTCCAAACCCTCGCCGACGAGCTTGCTGAAGCGGACCTCGGCGACACTCGATTAGACCGGCGCCTGGTCTTACTCGCGACCAGCCTCGCCGACCGGGCAGCGGAGAGCTTTCCTAAGGCCCTCGACGATGCCGAGTTGGAGGCCGCGTATCGATTCTTCGGCAATGAGCGGGTCACGCCGGAGGCGATCTTGGCCCCTCACTTCCGTCAGAGCGCCAAGCGATCGAGTCAGCACACGGACGTGCTGGTCGTGCACGACACGACCCAGTTTGAATTCGGCGGAGATTCACCACGCGAAGGACTCGGCCGGCTGGTTAACCCGGGGCAAGGATTCTTTGGTCACATCGCTTTGGCGCTCAGTGCCGATGGAGTGCGAGAGCCGCTCGGCCTGTTGAGCGTCGAGACTCTGTTCAGGCTCGACAAGCCAACGCCGCGAGGCAAACGGCGCCCGAGCGACAATCGCGGAGAGTCGGAGCGCTGGCGACGTGGCATCGAGAACGCAGAGAAACTGCTCGACGGATCGACGCGCGCGATTCACGTGATGGATCGCGAGGCAGACTCGTATTCGATCCTCTCCGCTCTCACCGAGGCCAGCCGCTCGTTCGTGATTCGGGCGTTCCAGGATCGAGTGCTTGTCGGCGTGGACGACGAGCATCTCCGAGAAGTGGCCAAGAAGGCGAAGCGCTCATTCGAACGCGAGGTGCCGTTGTCGCGTCGTCCGCACCACACCGGTGCTATCGGGAAACGACATCCAGCGCGCCAGGGCAGGATCGCCAACCTCAGCTTCTCGGCGACGACAGTCGAGATTCCCAGGACGGTCAAAGCCAAGACCGGCCCATCGTCGATCAAGATAAACGTCGTCTACGTAGTCGAACGAAAGCCTCCGAAAGGAGAGCCTGCGGTGGAATGGTTCCTACTGACGGACCTGCCCATCAGCAACGACGAAGAGATCGCGTTCGCCGTGGACTGCTACCGGGGACGATGGACGGTCGAGGAGTACTTCAAGGCATTGAAGACCGGTTGTCAGTACGAGAAGCGTCAACTCGAAAGCGCACACAGCCTGCTGAACGCGCTTGCCGTCCTCGCACCGGTGGCCTGGCGCCTTCTCCTGCTTCGCCATCTCGCGCGACATGCCCCTGAGCGGCCGGCATCAGCCGCCCTTACGAGCAGTCAACTCGACGTCCTTCATGCGGTCGCAAAGCGACCGATTTCAGCTCGACCGACCGTCAAGGAAGCAATGCTCGCCGTCGCAGCTCTCGGTGGTCACCTGCCGAGAAACGGGGACCCCGGCTGGCTCGTTCTCGGGCGTGGAATGCACGACTTATTGTTGCTCGAGCTCGGCTGGCGAGCACGCGGAGAGATGTGATCAATCTAGAGAGCCAGCTAGGACCGATGACGCTCGGTGCTCGAGCCTGCCTCGCGGGTCCGTTATCACCAGCGTTCTGACGGCCTTCGTCGTTGTTCTAACGAGCTCGCCCAGAGGTCCGACGATGAAGGCGCTCGACGGCGCGGGCTCGCACGCCACCATCACCTCGCACGATCACCATCACCTCGCACGGTCACCCGCACAGCCCGTGCTCTCGATGCAGACGTCCGACATCCGGACATCAGCCTCGCGAAAACCTCTTCTCGTGCCACGCCGGCAGCTCCGCCAACGACGTCATCACGACATCCGCATGACCTAGCTTGTCCGCCGGATCTGCACCCGTCGTCACCGCAACGACCGTGGCCTTGCACGCACGCGCCGCCGAGATG
>JBBQJJ010000784.1:0-2048 GCA_038325805.1 Haliangiales bacterium | reverse complement strand
CGTGCGACGATGACTTCGTGAAGCGCCGAACCAAGATCCTCGCCACCCTCGGACCAGCCTCGCGCGAACCCGCGGTGCTCGACGCGATGATCGCCGCCGGCCTCGACGCCGTGCGGCTCAACTTCTCGCACGGCACGCACGAGGACCACGCCGAGACCTACAAGCGCGTGCGCGAGGCCTCGGTGCGAAGCGGTCGCGAGATCGCCATCCTCCAGGATCTCCAGGGCCCGAAGATCCGGCTCGGTAAGATCGACGGTGAGCTCCGCGTCGACACCGGCTCGACGCTGACGATCACGACGCGCAAGGTCGTCGGCAAGCCCGGCGAGCCCGTCGTGTCGACCGAGTACGAGCTCCTTCCGCGCGATGTCGAGATCGGAATGAAGATCCTGCTCGACGACGGCAACGTCGCGGTGATCGTCAGGAGCGTCGAAGGGCAAGACGTGCTCACCGAGGTGATCGACGGTGGTGTGCTCAAGTCGAACAAGGCGCTCAGCGTGCCCGGCGCGACGCTGACCGCTGCGGCGATGACCGAGCGAGACAAGGTCGACGTCGAGTTCGGCTTGAAGCTCGGCGTCGATTACGTCGCGCTGTCGTTCGTGCGCCGGCCGAGCGATGTCGAGGATCTGCGCCGCGTGATGGTCGAGCAGAAGCGCGTGGTACCGATCATCGCGAAGATCGAGAAGCCGCAGGCGGTCGAGGCGATCGACGAGATCGTCGCGATCGCCGACGGTGTGATGGTGGCGCGTGGCGATCTCGCGGTCGAGTCCTCGCTCGAGATGATCCCGGCGCACCAGAAGAAGATCATCGCGCGCGCGAACCAGCAGGGGAAGCTCGTCGTCACCGCGACTCAGATGCTCGAGTCGATGACGGAGAATCCGCTTCCCACGCGCGCCGAAGTCACGGACGTCGCGAACGCCGTGCTCGACGGTACCGACGTGGTGATGCTGTCGGGCGAGACCGCGGTCGGCAAGCATCCCGTCGAGGTGGTGCGCCGGATGGCCTCGATCGCCGAGGTCACCGAGCACACGCTGTACCCGTTCGATCGCGAGATCCATCCGGCGCCCTCGCCGACGGATCCCGACGCGTTCGCACGCGTCAATGCACGCATCGCAGCGCGTGCCGCACGCGAGACCGATGCCAAGGCGATCCTCGTGTTCACCGATTCCGGCGCCACCGCACGGCGATTGTCCGACGAGCGCCCGCGTGCACCGGTCCTCGCGTTCACCCGAGAGCTCGAGACGTTGCGCCGACTCGCGCTGTACTGGGGCGTCCATCCGTTCCCGATGGGCACCGCGGTCTCGGCCGTCGAGCTCGTCGAGCGAGCGCTGCGCTTTGTCGTCGATAACCGGTGGGCCGGCTCGGGTGACGCGTTGGTCTTCGTGTTCGGCGCGCACCTGGTTCCCGGCGCCGATTGCTCGGTCAGCCTCCGCCGAATTCCCTAGCTACCGCAACTCGTCTGCGTTGACCGGCTCGTGCTCCAAGCTGGGTTCCTCGAGGCCTTGGTCGAGACGGTCGCGCCGTCGGTTCTCCAGGCTGCGATACAGCTTGTCGATATCCGGCGAGCTCTCGAACGACCGTGATGGCGAGAAGGTCGGCACGTCGTACGACTTCGAGCTCTTGCACCCGTTCCCGGCGCGGATCAGTGCGAGCACCAGGCCGACGACGATCACGAGGATGCGCCCAGCTCCCCACGCCGATTCGGTGGCGATGGTCGGGCTCTGGTACTCGGTGTAGAGCGCCGCGTTGTCGCTCTGGATCCTGGACTGTACGGTCGACGCGTTGTTCGCGTGCAGTGCTTGCAGATCGCTGTCATCGAGGTTGTTCGCTTCGTCGCGCAACCACTGGAACATCGAGTGAGCCGTCGAATGATCGATGTTGTTGTTGAACAGCTCGACCGCGAGGTCACCGATGCCGGCGTTGAGGACCTGAAACGCGGCGCGCCGGAGCTGGTCGCCACGGCCGGTGACGACGGTCGCATACTCACTCACGAGTCCGTTCCACTGCTCCCGTCGCTGCTTCTGCTGCAACTTCGTCCTCGAGATGCGCGA
>JBBQJJ010000783.1:0-2048 GCA_038325805.1 Haliangiales bacterium | reverse complement strand
CTACCGATGCAGTCCGCTCTTCCTCCTTCGCGCGTCCGAGCGCCGACCCGAGGGGGCACGCGAGTCAAGCGCAGCCGTAAGCGCTGGCTGATCCCGGTGATCGCGATGGGCGTGCTGTGCACCGCCGTCGTCATCGGGTTGCTCGTGATCTATCCGCGCATGGGTGCGAGGATGGTGCGCGAAAAGGTCACCGAGAAGCTCGGTGCGAAGCTCGGCCGCGACGTCAAGATGGGTGCGGTCGAGGTCTCGCTCGGTCACGCGACGATCCGCGACCTCGAGGTGCGCGGTCCGAACGATGGCGAGCTACCGCTGGTCCACATCGCGAGGGTAGAAGTCGAGTTCGAGGCGATGCCGTCGCTGATCGGCCGCGTCAAGCTCGGCGCCGCCACGCTCGACGGCGTGCTGGTCAACCTGCGCCGCCACCACGATGGCCGCGACAACGTCCGCGACATCATCGAAAAGCTGCAGGGTCAGCCCGGCGGCGGCGGCAGCAGCACGAGCGACGGCACGATGCCGACGTCGATCGCGATGCTCCACGGCAAGGTCGTCGTCGACGACGCGATGGCCGGCGCCACGCTCCTGATGCAGGACGGCGACGCGACCTGGGAGCCGGGCGCGCTGATCGCTCACATGCGCGACGTCACCGCGACGACGATCGCCGCTCCCAGGGCGTCTGCGGCAAGTCTCGAGATCCACAAGATCAGTGGACAGCCGCCGAGGCTCGAGATCGAGGGTGGCGAGCTCGCGCTGTGGCCGCGGATGGCGCTGTCGAGCATCAAGGGAACGATCACGTCGAACCCGCAGCACCCGCGACTGTTCACGATCGATCTGTCCGGTGGCTATGGCGGCGTGCCCGAGCTGTGGACCGCGAAGGGCCCGCTCGACACCACGGCGCTGACTGCCTCGATCGAGCTCGAGGCGAAGAAGTTCCAGCTCGACCGCCTCGCACCGATCTTGGCGAAGACGCCGGTGGTCGATTACGCGAACACGTCGATCGACACCAAGGTCAAGCTCGTGCTCGATCGCAACGGCGCCACCTTCGACGGTCAGTTCCACTTGAGCGGCCTCAACGTCGGGCACCCGATGCTGGCGGACAAAGAGGTCCACGATCTCGATCTCTCCGGCGTGATCGCGGGCAGCTACGATCGCGGCAAACGCGTGCTCGCGCTGACCAAGGGCGACTTCGTGACGCGCGAGGTGCCGTTTTCGGTCACCGGTTCGGCGAGCAAGGCTGTCGAGGGCGACAAGCCTGCGATGCCCCTTCCGGATGCCAAGAGTGGGTTGGCGGGCGAGCCAACCCAGCGCCGCGGGCCGGGTGGGATCCAGCTGCTCGACATGCAGTTCAAGATCCCGCCGATCGAGTGCCAGCGCGTGCTCGACGCGATCCCGACGGAGATGGCGCCGTACATGGCGGGCTACAAGCTGCGCGGCATGTTCGAGGTCGATCTCAAGCTCGGCGTCGATTGGGAACGCCTCGACGACACCGTGCTCGGCGGTCATGTCGGCATCAAGCAGTGCAAGGTGACGAACGAGCCGGCGGACTCACCGAAGCGGCTGCAGCGAGAGTTCGAGCACTACGTGGAGGTCGAGAAGGGCAAGTGGCACTCCTTCATCGTCGGTGAAGCGAACGAGGACTTCGTGCTGTTCGAGGACATCTCGCCGTACCTCGTGAAGTCGATCATGTCGACCGAGGACTCGGCGTTCTACTTCCACCGCGGCTTCATCACCACGGAGTTCCGCACCGCGCTGGTCAACGACCTCAAGGCGGGTGCGTTTCGCTACGGCGCGTCGAGCATCACGATGCAGATGGTGAAGAACGTGCTGCTCTATCGAGAGAAGACGCTGGCGCGAAAGCTCCAGGAGTTGTTCCTGACCTGGCATGTCGAGAACGTGCTCAAGAAGGATCGGATCCTCGAGATCTACTTCAACGTGATCGAGTACGGCCCGGGGCTCTATGGCATCGGCCCGGCCGCGAAGCATTTCTTCGACAAGGCGCCGAAGGATCTCAACCCCGTCGAAGCCGCGTTCTTCTCGACGATCCTTCCCTC
>JBBQJJ010000782.1:0-2060 GCA_038325805.1 Haliangiales bacterium | reverse complement strand
CGCAGCTAACGCGTACTCACAGGTGAGGTCTTAATTAAGAGCCGTTTCCGACGAGGATTCGGCGGGAGATCCCGGGATCGAGAGGCGACAACGACAGCCTCCACGCTGCGGTTACCACGCCAACAGTTCGGAGACTGCGTTGTCTACCTCGCACCTTACCAGGATGCACGCACGGCACTCGCACGTGCGCTATCCATCGATGATGTTAACCAGCTCGGTCGCGAGACCCAGAGCGAGCGGCTACGGACGATCGCGCCGCATCGCTTGTTCCTTTCGACCATCGCCGCGCTCGCTGGCGGCAAGGTCGAGTCCGGATCTGCTACGCGAGTTCAATGTTCAGAATGACGTCACCGTCGCATACAAAGCCTTCTACAACCGGTTGGCTCGACCTGGCTTCGCGAAGTTCATGCAGGAGAGGTTCGTGCGGCTCGTCGAGCAGCTGAGTGTTCGCATGCTCGCACCCGAGGGCCACGCCGCGGTTTCTCGATTCGAGGACATCGTGATCCAGGACGGCTCGTCGTTCGCACTCAAGAACGGGTTGCAGAAGGCGTTCTCGAGCGCGGTCGAGCGCTGTCGAGCGCCGTCGAGCGCTGTCGAGCGATCCACTGCGACGAGAGGTCGCAGTGGATCGACGGAGCCAGGCGCATCCTAGGGTTTATGGCGCGATGGCTGACCACGGCGACCGTGCTCGCGATCGTGACAACGCTCGTGTTGCGAACGCTCGATGGCGACTGGCAGGTCGCGTGGGTTGCAGCGCTCGGTGTGCTCGCCATTCGCCTCGGCCTCATGGTCCGTGAGGTCGCACGCGGGGCGTTGCCGTGGACGCGGCTGCTGCTGCCAAGCCTGATCTGGGTCGAAGGCGTGGGACTGGCAGGCGAGGGGATGTGGGAGGTGCGGGCTGCGACGGCGCTGGCACTCGAGCTCGCCTTGATCGGCGTGGCGATTCGCGCGCTGAAGCATCGCGACGTCATCGATGTGCCTGTCGAGGTGCGGATCGCACGTGGCCTCGAAACGATCGTGCCACCGCGGATCGCGAGGCTCGCGGCGATCGAGATGACGATCGTCGGGCTCGCGGTGCGATTTCTCGCGGGTGGTTGGCGGAAGCCCGTGCCCGCGGGCCTCACGTATCACCGTGAGAATGGGATGCGGCAGATGCTGCCGATCATGCCGCTGCTCGCGATCGGCGATGTGTTGTTCCTCGAGCTCGTGGTGTTGCCGAACGCGGTCGCGTGGCTGCGCGTGGTCGTGCACGTGGTTGCCGCGTACGGTGTGATCTGGTTGATCGGGCTCTACGCATCGACGCGGGCTCGTCCGCATCGGCTCGTCGACGATCGGCTCGAGCTCTACCGGGGGGCACTCGGGCACATCACGATCGCGCGCTCGGAGATCGCGAGGATTGCTCCGATGCCGACCTTCGGTGACGCTTGGAAACAGCGCGCGTACAAGCGAGCGTCGGTTCGCCTCGATCTCGGTGCCGCGCATGTGCTCGAGCTAACGCTGCATGACCGGAGGCGTTTACTGGTCGGAGTCGACGATCCGGAGACCTTCAAAGCCGCGCTGCAACGTCCCCCCGGATGCCCGATCGCGATCCCATCCTGAACGATGCTGGGGAGGCGTTCCTGGGCGCCGGTCCGGCAGACGGTGTTTCTACGATCGTACGGGCCGCGACCCCGCGGCTTCACCGGGTCAGCCCTCTGTCGCGTGCGGTCACTGGCGACTTGGGCGCGCGGCGCGATAACCACGGCATGACCCACTTCCAGGAGTGCCGCACCGAGCTCGACCGACTGACCGCCGCCGGCGCTCATGCCGAGGTCGATGCCCTGCTGGCAACGATGCATACGCGGTTTCACGATCGACCGGGCGATCACGTGCGTACGCACCTCGCGTGGATGCGCGTCCACTTCCAGCGCGGCGGCTACCTCCGAGGCCTCGCCCACGCATTCGCGGGGCTGGTGGTGGCGGCGCCGTCGTCGCTCGTACAGCGCCACACCGGGCTCGTCGCGCCAGCATTTGACGCCAGGCGAACGTGATCGACGGTTCGGCGTTCCGACCGTGATCCG
>JBBQJJ010000781.1:0-2069 GCA_038325805.1 Haliangiales bacterium | reverse complement strand
CGGCACCCTCGCTCCGCGAGCGCCGCGAGGACATCCCGCTGCTCATCGACTCGATGCTTGCGAAGCTTGGTGGAGTCGAGAACAAGGCGACGTTGACCGAGCAGACCCGTGCCGCGTTGATGGCGCACGACTGGCCGGGCAACGTGCGCGAGCTCCGCAACGTGATCGAGCGTGCGCTCGCACTCGGTGCCGATCCTGGAATGCTGGTCGCGCCCCTCGGGCAGGGCGAGCCGAAGGCGGCCCAGCTGCACGAGAAGGTCGAGTTCGAGCCGAACGTCTCGTTCCGCGACACCAAGGAGAAGTGGAACGAGCTGTTCGAGCGCCGCTACCTCGCGTGGCTGATCAAGCGCGCCGACGGCAACATCTCCAAGGCCGCGCGTGACGCCGACATGGACCGTAAGTACTTGCACAAGCTCCTACGCAAGTACGGCATCACCGCCGGCGACGAAGACGACAACTAACGATTCCGTGTCGTCGTCAGACCGCGCAGGCACGCGGACGAGATCACGGGCGCAGCGACACCGCGATGATCTGATAGTCGTCGGGATCGGCGAACGTCCAGCCGGGGACCTCGACGGTGTCGGCGGCGATCTTGAAGCTCGCCGCGGTGTTGTTGAGCGTGTTCTGCGCGTCGATGTTGAACCGGAACAGCTCGGTGAAGCCGGCGCTGGCCGAGTCGATGAAGTTGCCTTGACCGGCGAACGACAGCACGAGATCGCCTGGGACCGTGTTGAGCTGCGCCGAGCCAACCAAGGCATCGCCGGTATCGAAGCCGACGGATCGCACAGGTGTGGTCTGGTCGACACCCTCGATCACGATCGTGGCGCTGTGCACGCTGTCGCCAGGGCTCGACAGATCGACGAGGACGTTCGCCGTACCCGCAGGTGGAGCGACGAGGAGCCACACCTCGGAGCGCGTCAGCGTCGGGCCGCAGGGCGTGCCGACGAGCGGCTTGATCCGCGTCAAGCCCCTACCCGCGTACGAGACGTTGTCGACGAACGGCACGTCGGGATCCGCGGGCGCGCAGTTCGAGCCGATCTGCACCGTGACGATGAGGGCACCGCGCTGCAGGGGAGGGATGGTGACCGCGTAGTCGAACTCGATGGTATTGACGACGGCGGTCTTGTCGCCGAGCATCGCAGTGGGCGCGACCAGCAGACCATCGACTGGAGCGTCGATGGCGGGGCCATCTGTCGCGGGGCCGTCACCCGCGGCGTCGGTCACCCCGAACGGCTCGAAGTTGAGCCGCCCGCAGGCGGTCAGGAGCAGCAGGCAACAGCGCCACACTGACGCAGTGTAACGGGCACGCGCTCCAACGAACAGGATGTAGTTGCGCGACGCGAACCGATTAGACGGCGGCAGGCGCGACGCGCGTGTGCAGGCGCGACACGTAGCGCGACGCAGTGCCGCGCTTGAGGATGCCTTTGGAGACCGCACTGTCGATGATCGACACGGCGTTCTTCACGAGCTTCGTCGCGTCGGTGGACTTTTCATCCACCGCGCCACGCGCCTTTTTCACCGCCGTGCGGAGCGCAGCCATCGCGGCGCGGTTGCGCGTGCGGTGCTTGATCATCTTGCGGTTCTGTTTCTGTGCGGACGCGATGTTGGCCACGGGAGATCCTTCGAAGGGCTGGTTGGGTAACCCGAGCGCTCCCGACTGTCAAGCATGGCGAGCGCGTTGCGAATCTCCGTCGGAAATCGGCGGGTTCGGGAAATCGTCCCGAGGAGTCTCGCGGGAGTATCCACCGAGTCGTGTGGATAACTTGCGGAGCACTTGCGCAGTGCGGCGTTGATCTCGCTGAGATCTCATCCGCTCGATCGTGTCTGCACAAAAAAGCATCACTTTCGCGACGCGGCTGCCTTCTCAGCAGCCTTCGCATCGTTCCACAGCGAGTCCATCTCCTCGAGTGACGACGCCTGAGGCGTCCTGCCTCGCTCGACCAGCCGGTCCTCGATGAACTCGAACCGGGCCTGGAAGCGGTTGGTCGCGTCGATCAGCGCGACCTCGGCATCGACCTTCACCTTGCGAGCAAGGTTCACGACCGCCAGCAGCAGATCCCCGATCTCGT
>JBBQJJ010000780.1:0-2091 GCA_038325805.1 Haliangiales bacterium | reverse complement strand
GGTGCACCGAACAGAAGCTGAACGAGAAGCTCGATCGAGACCGCGTCCAGAAGGATCTCTGCGTGGTCTACGACCACACCCAGGCTGCCGAGCACGTCGCGAAGAACGAGCGGCACGTGATCATCGCGTATGTCGCGATGTGGCTGGTCGCGGCCGGCTTCGTGCTCTACCTGTGGCGTAAGCAGCAGGCGCTCAAGCTCGAGCTCGCGACCCTGCGCAACGACTTGGATGCCGCGACCAAGGACGGCAAGTGACCTCTGCACATATCTTCTTCATCCCGGGGATGATCCTCGTCGGGATGTTCCTCGGGTTCATGGTCGGCGCACGCGCCGGGCGCAATCAGGTGGATCTCGAGCGCAAGCGCGATGCCGAGCGCGAGGTCACCAGGGCGGCTCGCGCCGCGCGGCGCGAAGCCAACAAGGTCGACGATCGGCCACCCGCCGAGGCGAGGTCGCCCGAGGTGGTGTCCGAGCAGAAGTCCGAAGGCAAGGTCGCCGACGAGAAGCCCGCGGCCAAGGTCGACGAGGCCGTGGCTGCGAAGGACGACAAGCCGACCAAGAAGATCAAAGGCAGGGCGCGCTAGTTCGACAGTCGCGTCGCGAGCTCGCGCGCGCTCGGGATCCGGTTCGCAGGATCCTTGACCAGCGCGGCCTGCACGATCTCGTCGAGGATTGGATCGGCCAAGGCGGGGACCGCTTCCTCGACGACGGCCGCCATCGTCAGCCACGGTGGGCCGCGATGGAACAGCCGCTTGCCGGCGAGCAGCTCCCACAACACGACGCCGATCGCGAACACGTCGGTGGCCGCGGTCCATGCCTCGCCGCGGACTTGTTCCGGTGCCATGTACGCGTGCGTGCCGCGCACCGACCCCGCTTGCCCCAGCTTCTTCGCGACGCCGAGGTCGACGAGCGTCAGCCGATCCTCGTCGACGATCAGGTTCGCCGGGCAGATGTCGCCGTGCACCCAGCCGTAGGTGTGGAGGTGCTGCGCGGCATCGCAGGTGGCACGGATGATCGACAGCGCGCGCCGCTGTGAGACCGGCGGGCCCTTCGCGGGGGGCATCACACGCCGCAGATCCTCGCCGGGCGCGAGCTCGAGCGCGAGGTATGGCCGGCCATCGACGAGTCCGGGCTCGATGCCGCGCACCACATTTGGATGCTTCGGCAAGCTCATCGCGAGCAGCTGCTCCTGCGCGAACATCTCGCGAGCGTCGTCGTTGCGTGCGAGGTGCGTGTGCAGCCGCTTGAGTGCAGCCGTCGTGTCGCCCTTCGTCGCCCGCCAGACCTCGCCGAGCCCGCCGACGGCGATCAGCGACGCGAGCTGCCACGGTCCGAACTGCTCGACCACCGCAGCACGGTACCGCAGGGCGGCGAGCATGTGGCCCTCGGTCGATGGGCCTTGCGGTTCGCAAATCGCGATTGCTACCCTAGGACCATGTCACGACTGGCTTTGGTAGCGTTGCTCGTCGGATGCACGGAGCAACCTCTGGAGCCGATCGATCCGACGCCGGAGCCGACGCCGGAGCCGACGCCGGAACCGACGCCGCCGCCGGGAGAGTCGTGGACCATGTTCGTCGAGCCCTCACCATGTGTGGGGGGGAATCCCGGCGCCCCGCTGTGCCCGATCAACACCATCACGCTCCAGGAGCTGGGTGTCGATGGACGCATCACGCTCGTCGCGCAGGTGCTGGGTAGTGGGACCTACCTGACGAACCTCGAGCTGACGGCAGGCCTCGATGGCCTTCATGTGGAGGGGCTCCGATTCATGTCACTCGCGCCTGGAGCGACCGAGCCGTTCGTCGGATCGTTGGTGGTCGGCGACCTCGTCGATCTCGCGGCCGGGGACTCGGCCTCGCTGGGGACTGTCGCGATGGTCGGGAGTTTGCCGGGCACCAAGGTCGCCTTCGCGTTCACCGTGATCGAGCCCCAGCCGTAGGACCGAGCCAGGCGTAGGACACGCCTCGGCGGCAGCTGCCTCGACAACTGCCTCGTCCAGGAGGAAGTCTCGTACGGCTGCTCCGGCATCAACACCTCGATGGCCGCGAACGATGCCGCTGCTGATCGCCGACACCGACGAGCAGAAGAAGCAAGC
>JBBQJJ010000779.1:0-2097 GCA_038325805.1 Haliangiales bacterium | reverse complement strand
GAGGCCCAGCAGCTGCTCGGGTGGACGCTGGTGGGGACGAGCAAGCCTGTCGAGGGCGAGCGAGCGCTGCGCGTCGCGCTCGAGCTCGCGGCCAAGGCGAAGAACGATCAGATGGTGGCCGCGACGTGGAACTCGCTGATCACGACGATCGGATCGGATCCGAAGCGCTACGACGAGGCGCTGGGGCTCGAGCCGTACGCCGAGGTCGCGATCCAGCGCGCGGACAACAACCAGACGCTGCGCGGCGAGCTCGCGTATGCGATCGGCGTCGTCGCGTTCAACAAGGGTGACTACGAGCGAGCGATCGCGCGGTTCGAGGGCGCGCTGGCGATGCCGGCGGGCTCGCTGGACGACAACGCGCGCGCACAGTGCCTCAACGCCCTGGGTGGCGCGTACCTGCGCACCGGCAATATCTTCGCCGCCAAGGAAGCGTTCCAGAAGGCCGTGGTCGCGGCGAGGATGGCGTTGGGCGCCGATCATCCCGACGTCGCGGTACCGCTGTCGAACCTCGGCGGGATCGCGCAGGCGATGGGCGCGTGGGACGAAGCGATCGGTCACCACACGCAGGCGCTCGAGATCATCGAGGAGACGCGCGGGCCTGCTCACGAGCAGACCGGGCAGCTGCTGTACAGCCTCGCGGTCAGCCGCAACGGCAAGGAAGACTTCAAGGGCGCGCTGCCCTACTACGAACGCGCGCTCGCGATCTTCGAGGCGATCTCGCCGACGCACACATACGTCGGGTTGTCGCTCGTCGGCATCGCCGACTGTCTCGAGGAGACCGGCGATCCGAAGCGCGGCGTGGTCGCCGGCGAGCGCGCACTCGCGCTGGTCGAGACCATGAAAGACCCGGTGCAGCTCGCACTCGCGCGCTTCATCCTCGCGAAGGCCCTGTGGGGCGCGAACCTCGAGAGGCCCCGTGCACGCAGGCTCGCGGAGCAGGCACGCGCCGGCTTCAAGGCCGGTGGGCTCGCGGCGATCAACGGGCTCGCCGCCGTCGACAAGTGGTTCGAGAAGACCGCTACCGGCGATCGATCCCGATGACGCGAAACCCCTTCGGCCCCTTCGCCACGTGAACGAAGGCGAACGGTAGCGCCTTCCCGTCTCGACGAACCTCGATCCTCGCGATCGTGTAGTGGTCTTTGGCGGACCCCAGGTGCATCGGCATGCACGTACGTGTCCCCGTCGCCGGGACCGCGGTGGCGCCGAGCTGTTGTCCCGCGTAGTCATACGTCGCGATCGAGTAGCGCGTGGTCGACGGCGTGCCGAAGTCATGGACCAGCCAGAGGTCGTCGAAGCACAGCGTGGCGTCGGTCGCCTCGACGTTGGTGAGCGGCGCGACCCGACCGAGTGCCCAGCGACCGAGCTTGTGCTGGCGAGCGACCAGCGTGTCGACCATGTAATCGGTGGTGCGCTTGTCGGTGTACTGCCCGGCCTCGACGGCGGCGCGGACGTGCGCCGGCGTCAACCGCAGCATGATCTCGGCGGCCCAGAACTGGTCGAAGCGATCCGCGATGTCGGTGGGACGCCAGCGATGGTTCGTGGACCAGTCGCCGGGATCGAACTGCTCGGCCTCGAACTCGCCGAGCCCGCGGTAGCCGGGGTGCCGTGCCGTGCGCTCCCACGGATGGACGTACAACCCTAGCGTGACGAACGAGAGCAGCGCGTTGCCCCACGCGTACGTGCTGCGATACCCGAGCCGCGGCACCGAGCTGGTCAGGGCCGCGACACCGAGCGACTCGCCGAAGTCGAGCGCGTACCACTCGAGGAAATTGGCCTTGGTGAGCACGACGAGCGAGTTCTGCGACTTGATATCGATGTGATTGACCCACGCCCACAACACGCGCTGCCCTCGTAGATCACGGCGCAGCTCGTGCGGCACGCGGTCGTTCGGATCTCCGTCACGCACCCCGACTGGCTCGATCCCGCCGAGCGGCTTGCCGTCGACGAACCGGCTCGTCAAGCCGCGGAACGTGTCGCCCTCGCTCTGCGCCCTCTCCAGGTAGCGATCGAGATCCGCGGGCGTCATCTTCCGCTTCGGGCCCGAGCGCGCGGAGTACTCCGCGCTGTCATCGAGCACCAGCTGATCGCGCTTGAAGG
>JBBQJJ010000778.1:0-2130 GCA_038325805.1 Haliangiales bacterium | reverse complement strand
CTACGGACGAGGTCGGAGAGGCCCGGGCGCGTCGCACAGCGGGCACTGCTGGGTGACCACCGCCGCGTCGCAGTTCTCGCAGGCATACGCGACCACGTGATGGCCCGGCTCGCCGAGCTCCGCGAGCGGCTCCGGCTTGGGCGTGCCTGCGCCCGACGTTGCCTTCGCGGCCACCAGCGAGAGGGCGAGGAGCTCGAGCTCGTTGCAGCTCGCGCAGCGCTTCGGGATCGCGAGGCGCGACGTCTCGCCGAGCGCCTTGGCGAGTCCACCATCCGCGTGGCAACGAGGGCATGCCGGGTGCTCGAACACGACGGTGCTGCACTGCGTGCACGAGATCTTGTAGATGCCGTCGACGAACTTCTCGCCGTCGTGGACCCAGCGGCCGGCATCGTTCGGATCCGCGAGCATCAGCAGCAACCGGCGATCGAGGAACGTGCGCAGCTCGAGAACCTTCGAGCTACACGCGGTGCAACCGGCGCCGATCAGCGCCTCGAACCGTGCCTCGTCGAGCTGACCCATGCGCGCTTCTTACTCGACGAAGGCCCTCGGCGTCACGTACGTTCGCGCCCGATGCGCGCCGGTCTGCTGTTCCTCGCCGCCTGCGGAGCCGAGCCCGCGGTGATCGAGGTCGGGGAGATCCCCGAGACCTGCACCACCACGCGCAGCGACGCGGACCTCCCCGACGACAGCGACCTCGATCAGATCCGCGCGCTCTACATCGTCACCTCCGACGGCCCCGACTTCGCGCACGATACCGACGGTGCGATCTGCAACTCGCTGCGCGCCGCGGCGACCTGGTTCCACGATCAGACCGGACAGTTCCTCCGGTTCGACACCGTCGACGGCGCGCTCGACATCGGCTTCACGCGCCTGCCGCGCACCGACGCGCAGATGCATGGCACCGACCCAGGCAATCATACGCTCGAGGACGGCCATGCCTTCGTGCGCGATCGGATCGAGGCCGAGCTCGTCACCGCGCCGAACAAGCTCTACGCCGTGTTCTACGAGGGCACCAGCTCGTACGCGTGCGGAGCCGGCGCGTATCCGCCGCTCATCATCGGCCGCGTCGGCGCGATGTACCTGCGCGCGATGCCGCCCGGTCAGACCGTGCCGTGCGGCGATTCCTATCCGTGGGGTCAAGCCTCACTCACGCCGGGCTACGTCGACTACGCGATCCTCCACGAGCTCGTGCACAGCCTCGGCTTCGTCGCCCAGACCTCGCCGCACCAGCACACCACCGGGCACGTGTTCGACACCGGCCAGGCCGAGCCGGCGCGCGACCTGATGTACTCGCCGCGGCTCGGGATGCCCGATCCGTTCTGGGGCGTCCTCGATCCCGAAGGCCTGCAGATCGATCTCGGCAACGACGACTACTACGGCACCGGAAGCGACGACGATCTGGCCACCAGCTCGGTGCTCGCGCCGCTGCCCGACGGCGCCCACCGACCCGTCGGCTGGTAGCTACGTCAGTCGTGCTGGTCCTGCACGACGTGCTTGATCCAGTCGCTCTCGTGATCGTCGTCCGGCACGGTCCCGCCCGCGTTCTTCGCGCGGAGCTCCTTCGCAGCGTTCTTGATCGCCACCTTCTGATCATCGGTCATCTTGTCCGCGCAGGCCCGACCCTCCTTGACCGAGGTGATCACGAACAGACACTGCTTCGTCGCGTCGTCCCACTTATCGGCCGTGCACCGCGTGGTCACCATCTCGTTGACCGAGCCGTGGGTGGCGCCGGGACGCGGCTTGTCCTTCGACACCACGGTCGCGACGTGATCTGCGACCTTCGCGCAGTCGAGCAGGCTCGAGGTCGGGGGGGTGGTCTCGGTAGGTGATTTGGGTCCGCCACAGGCAGCGAGGGCAACAACCAACAGGATTCGCATCACTGCGAATCTAGCAGCGGGACACCTCGCGTGCGGCCGCGAGCCGCGTCACGGCACCGGTGTATAGACCTGATCTCGACCGCCCGCCGTCGGGGTGTGCGCGGCATCGATGCCGGCGCCCACATGACAACCGACACAGATGTCCTTTGCGTTCCCGCTGCCGCCGGTGCCATCCGCGACGACGCCGTTCGCATCGTGCGGGGCCTCGGAGTCGAGCGGGACCCTCTCGTACCAGTACCAGTTGGCGCCGCCT
>JBBQJJ010000777.1:0-2155 GCA_038325805.1 Haliangiales bacterium | reverse complement strand
GGCCGCCGCGTGATCGACAAGGATCTGTCGCCCGGCGATCTGACCTCGTTCTTCCTCTACACGTTCATCGTCGCCGGTGCGTTCGCCGATCTCGCCGGGTTGTGGGGCTCGCTGCAGCGCGCCGCCGGTGCGACCGATCGGCTGTTCGCGGTGATCGACACGGTGCCCGAGATCCGCTCGCCCGACGATCCCACGCCGCTCCCGGCGGGCAAGGGTGCGATCACGCTCGACCACGTGTCGTTCGCTTACCCCGCACGCTCGGCGCAGCCGGTGCTGACGGACGTCTCGCTCGCGATCGCACCCGGCGAGGTCATCGCGCTCGTCGGTCCATCGGGTGCGGGCAAGACCACGATCCTGTCGCTGCTGTTCCGGTTCTACGACATCGATCAGGGCAAGGTGACGCTCGAGGGCGTCGATATCCGCGATCTCTCCCTCGCCGAGCTCCGACGAAGTTTTGCGATGGTCGCGCAAGAACCGGTGCTGTTCTCCGGATCGATCCGCGACAACATCGCGTACGGCGCGCATGGCCCGATCACCAACGAGCAGCTGCTCGCCGCGGCGAGGGATGCGTACGCCCACGACTTCATCTCGGGCTTTCCCGACGGCTACGCCACGCTGATCGGCGAGCGCGGCACCAAGCTGTCGGGCGGTCAGAAGCAACGGATCGCCCTCGCTCGCGCACTCCTCGCGAACCCACGGGTGCTGATCCTCGACGAGGCCACCTCCAACCTCGACGCCGAGAGCGAAGCCGCCGTGCAAGCTGCCCTCGCGCGCTTGATGGAGGATCGCACCACGATCATCGTGGCTCATCGCCTCTCGACCGTGCGCGACGCAGATCGCATCGTCGTGATCGAGGACGCGCGCATCGTCGAGCAAGGCACGCACGACGAGCTGATGGCGCGCCGCGGCACCTATCACCGCCTCGTCGAGCATCAGCTGTTCGCCGACGGCGCTGCTTAGCGCTGCAGCCACGGCCAGGTCAGCAGGCCCTCGCGATTGATCGTCGCGTTCGTCGTCGCGTCGAGGCGTGGGCGGATCGGGCCGGTCCCGAGCGGGATGGTCCACTTGAGGAGCTCCTCGCGGGTGCGGGTGAACAGGTGCCGGCCATCCTCCGAGAGCAGCGGCGGGGAGGTTCCCCAGTGCATCGCGGTGCTCGGCCAGGTCGTGAACGTGGCGAGATCGACGAAGTGATAGGTCCCGTTGACCTCGAACCCGAGAGCTCCGCGTGTCCATGCCGGGAACACGAACTCGCTGGTGTGGACCGGCAGCTCGTGGGGTTGCCGCGTGTCCAGGCTGACCAGCACCCCACGTCGGCTCGGCATCAGCACGAGGACGCTGCCTCCGATCGAGCGAAGGTCCGAGATCGACGCACCGACGCTGACCACCGGCTCGAGCCGATCCGTCCACTTCCACACGGTATTTCCCCAGCCGACGAGGATGTCCCCGGTGGGGGTCACGTCGATGACGGGATCCAGATCGCGACCCGTGGGGGCACGGCGAACGACGTCGTCGGGACGCGGCACCTGGATGCGCTCGACGGCGCCGGCGGCCGTGCCGCGAACGAGCTCACCGGCCGTCGACACGACCACGAAGCCCGCGCCCCGCGGCACGACGGCAGCGATCGGTGTGGCCAGCGTGACCAGCACGCGATCCGGCGTGCCTGTCACCGACAGCGTCTGCCCTCGCGCGTACACCACGTTGCCGTCGCCGAGGATCTGGAACCCGGAGACCCGCGCACCGTCGTAGATCTTTCGGGCCTTCGGCGAGCGCACCCGGATCTCGTAGAGCAGCGTGCGCTCGCCACTCCACACGCTCTGCACCAGCTTCCCGGCCTCGGGGGACATCGCGAGCTCGCGCGACAGCCCCGACATCTCCACCTCGATCGCGATCGACTTGCCGGTGTCGAGATCGAACCACGCCGAGCGAGAGCCCACGTTGTCCATCAACAGCAGCGTGGTCTCGTCGTAGAGCTCGGCGTGGACCTGCGCGGGCACCGGGATCTTCTGCGGTCGGATCGCGGCCAGGTCGTAGACCAGCATCGCCTCGTTGCTCGTGATCACGAACCGATCGACCCCGCGGCGCGTGGCGAGCCTCGGATTCAACATCAGCTGAGGCAGGGGGATTCGACGGTGCCCCTTGTCGTAGATGTAGAGCA
>JBBQJJ010000776.1:0-2160 GCA_038325805.1 Haliangiales bacterium | reverse complement strand
GGGCAGCCCCACCTGGTGGCCGTCAAGCGCGTGCTCGCGCACCTCGCCGAGGACGACGACTTCATCCAGATGCTCGTCGACGAGGCGAAGATCGCGAGCGTGCTGCGCCACGCCTCGATCGCGCGCGTCTACGAGTTCGCGCGTGCGCACGGCGAGTACTTCATCGCGATGGAGCATGTCGACGGCAAGGACATGCGCACCGTGCTCGAGCGCTGTCGCACGAAGAAAAAGCCGATCCCGCCGGAGCACGCCGCCTATATCGGAGCCGAGGTCGGGGCCGCGCTGCATGCCGCACACTCCGCCGTCGATTCGCGCGGGAAGCCCCTACGGATCATCCACCGCGACGTCTCGCCGTCGAACATCATCTGCAGCTACGCCGGCGAGGTGAAGCTGTGCGACTTCGGCATCGCGAAGGCGACGCTGTCGCGCGTGACGACGAAGACCGGCGTCATCAAGGGCAAGGTCAAGTACATGAGCCCCGAGCAGGCGCTCGGCCGCAAGCTCGATCACCGATCCGACGTGTTCTCGCTCGGCTCGTGTCTCTACGAGATGCTGACGCGGATCCCGCCGTTCACCGCGACGAACGAGATGGACCTGCTGATCAAGGTTCGCGATGCGAAGTACCGGCCGGTCAGCGAACTGACGCCTGGTATTCCGATCGAGCTCGAACAGATCGCCGATCGCTGCCTGACCCGGTCGCGGGCAAATCGCTACCAGACCGCGGCGGAGGCCGAGAGCGACCTGCGGACGTTCCTCCGCAAGTACATGCCCAACTACTCGCGCAGTCACCTCGGCCGGTTCATCCGCAAGATGTTCCAGCAGGAGATCGAGCGCGAGCTCCGCATGCTCGAGGAGTACGTGCTCACCGACGAGCCGAGCGATGACGTCGGCGAGAGCCTGATGCGGGCCGACGGCGACTTCGAGCCGCCGGAGATCCCGTTCCAACCCAAGCCGACGTCGGTGTCGATCCACGTCGACGGCGCGAACGACTTCTCGGGCGACTCGAACTTCACGACCATGCCGAAGCTCGGCGACGAAGAAGAGGTCTCGGTCTCGAGTGGCGTCCACGAAGCGAACACCGCGATCCTCGTCGATCGCGGACGCAGCGGTCAGCTGGAGCGCGCGCCGTCGGGCCGGCAGTCCGCGCAGCAGCCCGTCGCAGAGCGTCCGCGCGGTCGCACGCAACCGCCACCCGCGCGCCAGCCGCCCACGAGACCACCGCCGCGCCCGAACACGCGGCCGATCTACGACGAAGATCTGCACTCCGCACCGACGATGATCCTCGACATCAACCGGATGCGCCGTCGCAACAGCGGCAGCTAACGCAGTGCTCCCATCTGCGCGGACCCCATCAGCACGTTAGCGACTCGCGCCACGCAACAACCGGCGCGACACGTCGTTGGCCTCGGCTTTCCACCCACCGCGTCCGCGGTACACGGCCGTGGTGCCGCGGTAGTGCCAGTGTGGGAGCTCGACCCGCTGGATGCTCTTGATCGCGAACAGCCGCTCCAGGATCGGGCGATGTGACGGTGCATCGGGCGCATCGCCGAGGTCCAAGCGCAGCAGGGTGAGCGCCGGTAGCTTTGCGAGCCTGTCGAGGTCGTGCTGGATCGTGTCCAGCGTGGACCACGCGTGAAGGAACTGGAGCTGCCGCACCCATGGCGACGCGATGACGTCCGCGAGCTCCGTACTCCTTGCCGTGAGTCCGCGCAGCACCGGCAAGGTCTTCTTCGAGAACAGCGCGAGGTGCTCGGTGTCGATCGACAGCTCCTCGATGGTGGCGAGCCACGGCGAGGTCGCCACCCGCGCGATCCGTTTCCGCGCCTGCGCCGGCGAGGTACCTCTCAGCGAAGCAAAGGCGAGGAACCCGCGGTCGAACCGACACCGCAGCTCGTTGCCGCTCCACCGAGGGCCGACGGAGTGCTGCGGATGGGGCAACAAGTAGTCGTTCCCGAGGTCGTCGGTGGTGAACAGCGTCGCGAGATCACCGACCCAGTTTCGGGCGTTGCCAGTCAGCAGCTCGATCTCCCGTGCAAGCTCCTTCTTCGTTGGTGGCAGGCCATCGCGTCGCAGCTGCAGGTTGATGAACGTGCCGTGGAGGTCACCTCGCTCCACCAGCACGTCCGCGTAGACCTGCCGAGGCGCATCGTCGTCGGGATG
>JBBQJJ010000775.1:0-2162 GCA_038325805.1 Haliangiales bacterium | reverse complement strand
GCCACCGAGATCATCTCGTCGAGCGACGGTGTGATCAGGCCCGAGAGTCCGACGAGGTCGACGCCGAGCTCGGTCGCTCTGTCGAGGATCGTGTGCTGCGGAACCATCACACCGAGGTCGGTGACCTCGTAGCCGTTGCAGCGCAGCACGACGGCGACGATGTTCTTGCCGATGTCGTGGACGTCGCCCTTCACCGTGGCGATCACCATTTTCCCCTTCGCCGTCGTGATGCCGGACGCCTTCTTCTCGGCATCCATCAGCGGCTCGAGGATCGCCACCGCCTTCTTCATCACACGGGCGGACTTGACGACCTGCGGGAGGAACATCTTGCCGGCGCCGAACAGCTCGCCGACGATGTTCATGCCGTCCATCAGCGGCCCCTCGATGATATCGAGCGGCTTGGGATAGGTGGCCAGCGCCTCGGCGACATCGGGATCGATGAAGTCGGTGATGCCGTTGACCATCGCGTGTGCGAGCCGCTTGCCGAGGGGCTCGGAACGCCACGCGAGCTCGTCCTCCTTGCGGATCGATTCGCCGGAGAATGACGCGGCGAGGACCAGCAACCGCTCCGTCGCATCGCTGCGCCGGTTGAGCACGAGATCTTCGACCGCTTCGCGCAGGGTTGGATCGAGCTGCTCGTACACCGCGAGCTGACCCGCATTGACGATCGCCATGTCGAGGCCACATTTGATCGCGTGGTAGAGGAATACCGAGTGGATCGCCTCGCGGACGCGCGGGGAGGTGCGGAACGAGAACGACAGGTTCGAGACACCGCCCGAGATCTTGGTGCCCGGGCACGCGCGCTTGATCTCGGCGATCGACTCGAGAAAAGCCACGGCGTAGCCGTCGTGCTCTTCCATGCCCGTGCCGACCGTCAGGATGTTCGGGTCGAAGATGATGTCTTCCGGCGGGAAGCCGACGTGCTCGGTGAGGATCTTGTAGGCGCGCTTCGCGATCGTGACGCGATGTTCGACGGTGGTTGCCTGACCGGTCTCGTCGAATGCCATCACGACGACGGCCGCACCGAACCGGCGGACCGTCCGAGCCTGGCGGATGAACGACTCCTCGCCTTCCTTGAGCGAGATCGAGTTGACGACGCCCTTGCCCTGCAGACACTCGAGCCCGGCCTCGATCACCGACCACTTCGACGAATCCACCATCACGGGGATCCGCGCGATGTCGGGCTCGGCCGCGATCAGGTTGAGGAACCGTCGCATCGCGGCGACGCCGTCGAGCATGCCCTCGTCCATGCAGACGTCGAGGATGTTCGCGCCGCCCTCGACCTGCTGCCGTGCGACCGCGACGGCCTCGTCGTACTTGTCTTCTTTGATCAGCCGCCGGAACGCCGCCGAACCGGTGACATTGGTGCGCTCGCCGACGATCACGAAGTTGGTCTCCGGCGTGATCGTCAGCGGTTCGAGGCCGGACAGCCGCATGTGGTGCGCAGGCTTGGCAACCGCGCGAGGAGGAACGCGCTCGACCGCCGCGCGGATCGCCGTGATGTGCTCGGGGCGCGTGCCGCAGCACCCGCCGACGAAGTTGAGCATGCCTTCTCGCGCGAACGCGCCGAGCACGGTGGCCATGTGCTCGGGCGTGTCGTCGTACCCGCCGAACTCGTTCGGCAGACCAGCGTTCGGGTAACACGCCACCGGCATGCCGGCGATCCGTGCGAGCTCCGCGACGTGCGGCCGCATGTCATCCGCGCCGAGCGCGCAGTTGATCGACACCGCCATCAGGTTCGCGTGCGAGATCGAGTTGAAGAACGCCTCGACCGTCTGCCCCGACAGCGTGCGCCCCGAGCGATCGGGGATCGTCACCGAGGCGATCACCGGCACGCGCCGCACGCCTTGCGCGAACAGCTCCTCGAACGCGTACAGCGCCGCCTTGCAGTTCAGCGTGTCGATGTGCGTCTCGGTCAGCAGCAGATCGACGCCGCCTTCGATCAACGCGCGCGCCTGTTCCGCGAACGCATCCACCAGCTGACGGAAGGTCACGGCGCGGGCACCCGGATCGTTGACGTCGGCGGACAGCGACGCCGTCTTGGTGGTGGGCCCGATCGACCCGGCGACCCAGCGCGGCTTGCCGTCCTCCTGCTCGGCTCGCTGCGCCGCTCGGCGAGCACACCCCACCGCCGCGAGGTTGAGATCGCGGACGACGGTCTC
>JBBQJJ010000774.1:0-2165 GCA_038325805.1 Haliangiales bacterium | reverse complement strand
TGATGTCGATGGTGGCGTGCGCTTCGCAGCGGCCGGCCGCGGTCTTCGCGCGCTGCTGGTCGATGCGTTCACCAACCGAGGTCCTGGTTGCTGCGCGGCAGGCGGACGTGATCGTGGTCGGTCAGAAGCGGATCGCGCGCCGGACCGGATGGCAAGGCGCGATGGCACGTGCCCTTTGCTCGCGTCGGCAAGCTCGAGTCGATGGTGCTCGACGCAGCGTCGGACATCCTGCTCACCGGTGAAGTGCTTCGTCCCACACCGGCGGACTCGGCTCGCAGGCGCACCGAGTCGTGTTGGGTGGTAACGGGCCGGTGGTCGTCGGCCACTTCAAGGGTGAAGTGAAGCTCGGTGGTCGCTCCCTCGCGACAGCTGGGTGAAGCTTGTCGGAACGGGAGCTCGGTTTGGCTACCAAATCACGATCGCGCGCGGTCACGCAGTCATCGGCGGAATGAGCGCCGGGCCGGATCAGTTCTGAGGGCAGACGCATCCGCCATCGACCGCAGATGACGATTACTACCTCGTTCTAACCACGTCGCACGATCGGTGATCGACCCCTACAATCGTAGTCGTTATAACGATTGTTATAACGAATCTCGCTATAACCGTCGTTATAACGAACGTTCGTCGAGGATGTGTGCGGGTGACCGCAGCTAACGCGTACTGGACAGTTCAAACAGCTTCACATGAGTTGTGGATCTGGCCGTGGCGTGGGTCAGCCTCCAGAGCACGGCAAGCAAGCGGTCGAGCACAGCGCGCTGCGCGCTGCTCGCCGCACGTCAAGAGCCAGTCACCAGCCCCACGCCTCGGCCGCATCAAGAGCAGCTCTGACCTCGTTGGCACTGCCCTGCGCGATCTCGTAGTGCTGCGCGATCTCGTAGTGCTTTCTCCGGCTCCCGTTCTCGAACTTCTGGCCCTCGGAGGCCCAGTTCAGCCGGTGAACGGCTTCGCCACCAATACCCATTCGCGATGTCGCGCGGCTTGTCGCGAACTTCTTCGAACGTCTCACCGCACCCACGCTTCGGGCGGCAGCGTCAGGAAGAACGTGGCGCCTTCGCCGAGCACACTCTCCGCGCGGATCGTTCCGCCGTGTCGTTGGATCAGACGCATCACGGTGGCGAGGCCGATGCCCGTGCCCGTGAACTCGGTCGCGTTCTCCAGCCGCTGGAACGGCTGGAACAGCCGATCGTGATGCTTCATGTCGAAGCCGATGCCGTTGTCGCGGACATACAACGCACCCTGCGTGGCGCCGATCTCGATGCGCGGAGACGCCGTCCGGGCGCTGTACTTCCAGGCGTTGCCGATCAGGTTCGCGAGCGCGGCGCGGAACAGCGTCGGGTCGACACGCAGTCGCATCCCGGGCTCGACGATCACCTCGACCTCCCGCTCGCTCGTCGCGCGCTGCTCTGCGACGATCTCGAGACACAGGGCGCTGCAATCGATCTCGGTCGGTTGAAACGCCTCGTGGTCGATCTTCGCGAAGGCGAGCAGGTCGCTGATCAGCCGCGACATGTTGGTGGTCGCGCGGACGATCCGTTCGACGTACTGCGCGCCCTGCGCGGACAGCGCCTCCTTGCCGAGCATGTCGACGGCCATCTGGATCACGGCCAGCGGCGATCGTAGATCGTGGCTGACCATCGAGTTGAAGGTCTCGAGATCGCGCAGCGCGCTCTGTAGCTGCTGCGTACGCTCGGAGACGCGTCGCTCGAGCTCGGCGTTGAGGCGATGGACCGCTTCCTCGGCGACGACGCGGTCGGTGATGTCCTGGCAGACGCCGACCAGGCTGCGCAGCGTGCCGGTATCGTCGACGACGGGATACGCCCAGGTGTGGAGATGGCGGATCGATCCGTCGGGCCGATAGATCCGCTCGTCGTGCGAGTACGCGAGGTGCTCGTGGAACACGCGGTTCGTCGCGTCGATCACGCGCTGCCGATCGTCGGGATGGATCTTGGTGAGGTACGCCTCGTAGCTCGGCGTGTACGTTTCGGGCGAGAGGCCGTAGATCCGATAGAGCTCCGCCGACCACGTCGCGTGCGGCTGCGTGACATCCCATTCCCAGGTGCCGAGATGCGCGACACCCTGGGTGTCCACCATCAGCTGTTCGACGCGGCGAAGGCGCTCCTCGGTCTGCTTCATCGCGGTCAGCGCCGCGTCGAGCTCGGTCCTCA
>JBBQJJ010000773.1:0-2166 GCA_038325805.1 Haliangiales bacterium | reverse complement strand
CGTCGAGACCTACGCGCACGCTCCGCTCCCCCCGCGGGCGCCCGCCAAGCACGGCGCAGCGAAGCTCCCCTCGCGCGGCAAGGAAGGCTCCGTCCGCGGGCGCCTCGGCGTCTCCACCTCGGGCAAGGGACGCTCGAGCCTGAAGGTGTCCGGACGCAGCGGCAAGGCAGTTCCGGCGTGGGTCAAGGACAAGACGAGCGGCGGCAAGCGCAAGAGCGAGGGCGATCCTTCGCGCAAGCGCCGCAAGCGCTGAACGCGCACGACCAGCGCCAAACGGGCGCCTAGGTACAATGCCGTTCACTTAGGACGGCTCACCGACGGCCGGTTGCGTGGGTAGTTGCTCATCTTGATCTTCACGACGCGCGGGTAGGTTCGAGGCCTGCGTTCAGGCAAGACCAAGCGCTTGATGTTTGTGCGCAGGTCCGCAAGCTGCTTCGGGATGGTTCCGGTCGTTCCGCGCCGTATGCCGGCTGCGATCCATCGCAGCTCGTCGACGTACATACGGAGAGCCGTCACAAAGCTGATTCTCGTCGGTGGTACGCCGATCTCCCGTGCCGCTCGTTCCATCTCGAGGCGTACCAAGTTGTACGCGATGGCGATTCCCCACAGCTCTTGGTGGACACCCTCGACGGTGCGACTCCGGATCGATTCCTGTCGGTCGAGTAGGTGCGTCTTGATCTCGTCGTAGGCGATCTCGAGCTCCCAGCGCTCGTGGTAGAGCGCGATGAGCTCCTTCGCCGGATAGGCCTCTGCGTCGACCAGCGATGTCAGCAGCGTCGACGGCGGGTGACCTTTGACCTGATAGTTGATGGCGCGCATCAGCCACGTTCGAGGGAGTCCGTCTTGGTTGATCTCGAGGACGACCAGGTTGTCATTGCGGCCAAGCGCCTCGACGACCGCGTACTTGGTGTTCTTCTTCGCTCGCGTCAGCCAGTGCCGATTGCCACTGCACTCCAGGTGAATGAGGTCTTTGGCGACGAGGAAGTTGCGGTCGACTATCGTGAGCGAGTTCTCAGGAACCTCACGCCAGATGTCCCGAGCGAGCGTCGTTTCGCCGGTGCCGTAGTCCGCGAAGCGAAAGGCAGAGATGAGGTGTGAGCGCAGCGCGAGCAGCGCGACGACCCTCACCTGCGGGTATCCACTCGGCCCTCGATTCGTCTTCTGACCACCGAACGTGGCGCGATTCTCCGGCGAATCAGCGACGCGCATCGTCGTCCCATCAAGTCCGTAGACCAGCAGGTCTCGCCATCGGTGCTGTTGCACGCTTCGCGTTGCCCACTCTGCCGCCGTCGTCGCGAACAAATACGCGAGCGGCTCCTCACCCAGTCGCTGTCGCGCTTGGGCGACGCCGCTTTTTGCCACGAGCGTGCCCTTGTCGTCGGGCAGTGCGATACCGAGCTCGTCGACTACTCGCTCGATCGGACGCTGCCGCATGAGCGCCATCCCGATCACCAGCCAGAGCACCTGATCGGCCGGCAGCCGTCGTCGCCGAATCGTTGCCGTCCCAGCCAACGCGAGCGCCTCTTCGATCCACGCTGGATCGAGGTGCTTACGGAGTGCACCAAAATCGTCAGGAACGACTTCCGTGACCTCTTCGAGGGCTTCGCCAAATCGCATGGCCGCGCATCATGATCCCCTCGATCGTTGGAGGGAATCCCGATGCGCTGTGCGGTGGCGTTCGTCCTCGCTTCGCTGCGGGCGAACGCCACCGAAACGACGACACGTTAGGCACGACGCGGAGCGCGTCCGCGCGCGGAGCGGCGGGCCCTCCGCGCTTTCTTCAACGACCTCGATCCCTTACCGCTAACTGATCGGCATTGGACCTAGCCCTGGGCTTGCCCGGTCGCCTTCGGGATGGTGAAGCGGGCGGTCGTGCCGACGCCGACCTGGCTCTCGATCTCGAGGCGTGATCCTGCAATGCCGAGCAAGCGGTGACACTGCGAGAGGCCGAGCCCCGTTCCCTTCGCCCGCGTCGAGAAGAACGGCGTGCCCGCCTTGCGCAGCACCTCGGGGGGCATCCCGGCGCCATTGTCGGCGATCACGAAGCGGACCCCGTCGTCGACGCTCGTTGCAGTCACGAGCACGCGGCCGTCCCTCGAGAGCGAGTTGGCGGCGTTGGCGATGAGGTTGATGAGGACCTGCGTGAGCTCCGTCGAGCCGATGCGG
>JBBQJJ010000772.1:0-2179 GCA_038325805.1 Haliangiales bacterium | reverse complement strand
ACGCGCGGCGGTGATTGTCCGGGCGAGCCGCTCTCCGATCGCGCGCTGCGCGGCGGCACCAAACGGGATCCGCCCCATGTGCTGCAAGCGCGCGTCGTACCACTGGTTGGTCCCGACCTCGGTGGCGAGCCGTGCGATGTCGACGAGCACGACACCCGGAATGCGGCGTGCGAGCGCCGCGAGCTTGCGACCGATCGCGGCCACGGCGTCAGACTGAGAGTGGTCGAGGCCGGCGTCGGCGAGCCCGGCCGCTAGCCGCGCCAGTGGCGCTTGATTCCACAACATCACCGTCGCCTTCGAGCGCTCGCGCAGCGACGAGACAAGCCGCTCGATCCGGTCGAGGTGACCGGAGATCGCCTCGTCGAGATGGGTCTTCGAGAGCGCGACGAAGCGGTCCACGAGGTCGCGCGCCACATCCTCGATCCGCACCGCGACGATCACTACATCGGCGGCGTGAATCGCGTGCGACGGGTCGAGCGCGACTTGCTCGAGCTGTCCATATGGGGCAAGGACCGTCGAGGCAGCGAATCCCCGGCGCGCGGCCTCGACGGTCAGGTACGGCACGATGGTGTCGAACGTGAACGTGGCGAGCACGCCGATCGACAGCGGTTGCAGCCCGGTCCGGAGCTCGGGCGACTCGAGCTCGCGTGCGGCGCGCAAATACGAGGCCGGCGTCGCGTCGACCGACGCGAGCACGTCGGCTAGCGGGCGGCGTTCCATCGCAGGCGATGCTACCAAGGGGACCTCACGCCGTCACCGCGTAGTCGCGCATCGTGCGGATCGCGAGGGTGCCGGAACGCCGGAGTTTCGCGGCGTGTCCCAGCACCTCGTCGAGTGCGTCGAGCTGGCGAGCGGTCTCGTCGTAGAAGTTCGACGGATGAAACCACAGGTGAAACGTGCGGCCATCTCGCGCCGCCGCGTCGAGACCGAGCCGGGCCTTGCGGGCGAGCAGCCCGGAGGGGATGGCCCGCCTGATGCCCGCGCGCCCGAGAAGCAGCATCGAGCTCGGGAGCTCGACCACCCCTGGATGCCGGCGAGGCTCGATCGTCGTAGGCGGGACCGGCAGCGCTTTGTCGACGAGGTGCGCGAGGCGTCCGGCGAGGCGACCGGCACGCTCCTTCACCGTCATGAACCAACCGCGATCGAGGCTGCGGAACACCTCGATGCCGGCCTCGCCGAGCGCGTCGACGTGCGCGACCTGGTTGCGGGGAAACACGAACGAGTGAAACGGCAGCCCCGCTCGGAGATGCACCGTCTTGGCCGCGGCGAGCTCGTCGCGTGCCTCCGCTGCGGTGAGCTCGGAGAAGTAGCGATGCGAGTGGCCGTGCGAGCCGATGTCATGTTCGAGCGAAGCCTCGCGAATCGCGTCGATCAGGTGCGGTGCGTACCAGATCGCGTCGCCGTAGCGGGTTCGCGCCGCGGCGGTGGCATCGCGCTCGAGCAACCGGCCGACGATCGCCCAGGTCACCGGCACCGCGTGCCGCTCGAAGCGCTCGAGCAGCGC
The DNA here is from genome assembly GCA_038325805.1 of Haliangiales bacterium. Taxonomy (GTDB): domain Bacteria; phylum Myxococcota_A; class Polyangia; order Haliangiales; family Haliangiaceae; genus JABFXX01. Next base: position 675 of record JBBQJJ010000772.1, on the reverse strand, counting down.
GGTGACGATCCGCGTCTCCAGCTCCGCGCACTTCGCGAAGTAATGCTCGCTCGGCCGATCCCAGATTCCCCAGGCCAGCTCGAGATCGATCGAGACGCAGAACGCGCCAGACACGCCGGAGGTTGATAGCATGGCGCACCGTGATCGCGCAGCGCCGGTTCTCCCTCGTCGACCAACGTGCGTTCGCCGCGCTGTCAGGGGACTGGAACCCGGTGCATGTCGATCCCGTGGCTGCGCGCAGGACGATGTTCGCCGAGCCCATCGTCCATGGCATCCACCTCGTTTTATGGGCGCTCGACCGCGCCATCGAACAGCCGGCATCGATCCGGCATCTAACCGCGGCGTTTCGCCGTCCCGCGACCCTCGATCGCGAGATCGTCCTCGATCGTGAAGGCGCTCGGTGGGTCGCGACCCTCGACGGCCGATGCGTGCTCGAGCTCGACATCGCATGGGACGAATCACAGGCGGATCATGCTCTCGCCAGCACCGCTTGGCCCGCTGTCCAGGAGCCGCTGCTCCTCACGCGGGACGAGATCGAGGGTCGGGTCGAGACCACCGCGCTGGCGCTCGAGCGTGCTCGCTGCGCCGAGCTGTTTCCCACCCTCACGGCGCGTCTGCCAGGACATCAACTCGCCGAGCTCCTCGCCACCACGAGGATCGTCGGCATGCAGTGCC
>JBBQJJ010000771.1:0-2185 GCA_038325805.1 Haliangiales bacterium | reverse complement strand
GGTCAGCAAGCCCGAGCTCCTCGTCCTGATCCCGGAGGTCGCCGAGCTGTTGGAGCTCGAGCCCACGCCCGAGCTCGTCGAGGTGCTCGCCGGCAACCGCATCGTCGACGGGATGAAGCCCTACGCGGCGTGCTACGGCGGCCACCAGTTCGGCAACTGGGCCGGTCAGCTCGGCGACGGGCGCGCGATCACGCTCGGCGAGGTGAGCGGCAAGCCGCACGAGTTCGGTTCGACCTGGGAGATCCAGCTCAAGGGCGCGGGCCCGACGCCGTACTCGCGGCGCGCCGATGGCCGGGCCGTGCTGCGCTCGTCGGTGCGCGAGGTGGTGTGTAGCGAGGCGATGTTTCACCTCGGCGTGCCGACGACCCGCGCGCTCTCGCTCGTCGGCACCGGCGACGACGTGATGCGCGACCTGTTGTACGACGGCCATCCTGCGAACGAACAAGGTGCGATCGCGTGCCGCGTGGCTCCTACGTTCCTGCGGTTCGGCAACTTCGAGATCCACGCGTCGCGCGACAAGGTCGAGACCCTGCGCATGCTCGTCGACTACACGATCGAGAGCTACTATCCGCGACACCGCGGCAACATCGTCGGCTTCTTCGACGAGGTGATGCGGCGCACCGCGTGGATGGTGTGCGAGTGGATGCGCGTCGGCTTCGTGCACGGCGTGATGAACACCGACAACATGTCGATCCTCGGGCTGACGATCGACTACGGCCCGTACGGCTGGATCGAGCCGTTCGATCTCGACTGGACGCCGAACACCACCGACGCGTCGAACAAGCGCTATCGGTTCGGCCACCAGCCGCGGATCGCGCACTGGAACTGCGCGCAGCTCGCACGCGCGCTGGTGCCGTTGCTGCCGGACCAGAAGACGTTGGGGCAGGTGGTCGAGCGCTTCGTCCCCGAGTTCGATACCCAGTTCAAGCACATGATGCTGCGCAAGCTCGGCCTCGTCGCGCATCGCGACTTCGCAGCGCGCGATGACGAGCTGCTCGGCTCGCTCGGCCATCTCCTGACGGCGGTCGAGACCGACATGACGCTGTTCTATCGCCGGCTCGCGGAGGTTCCGCGCGCGGGTGGAAATCCGTTCCCGATCGTCGAGGCCGCGTATTACGAGACGCCCGACTTGATCCATCGCACGATGCTCGGTGACTGGATCGCGCAGTACCGCGAACGCATCGCGCTCGAGAAGCTCGACGACGACGAGCGGCGGACCCGGATGAACGCGATCAATCCGATCTACGTCCCGCGCAACTACCTGCTGCAGGAGGTCATCGAGGCGACCGAGCAGGGCGATCGCACGCGGCTCGCCGAGATCGTCGACGTGCTGAGGCATCCGTACGTCGAGCAACCAGGACGCGAGCGCTATGCGGCGAAGCGGCCGGAGTGGGCGCGCGTCAAGCCGGGCTGCTCGATGCTGTCTTGCTCGTCGTAACCGAGTGACTACTTCGCGGAGCCGGAGCCGGCAGCGGCCGGCGGTGCCTTCGCAGCGGAGCCCGCGGCGGGCTTGGCCGCGGAACCTGCATGGGGGTTCGTCGGGCCTGCGGGCCTCTCGAGCGGCGTGTTGTCGTCGATCCGCTTGATGATGAACACGCCGAACTGCGTCTTCGCGACGCCGACCTCGTCGATCTTGAGGCGCGTGCCGAGCATCTTCAGCATCGCCGGCAGACCCGGCATCGAGCTCTCGATCGGCATGCCGGTCGGGCCTGACTGCTTGTCCTCGGACAGCTCCTTCATCAGGTCCTCGAACTTGGTTCCGCTCTTGATCTTCGCGAGCGTGCCGGAGACCAGCTTGTCGAGCTCGGCGCGCGTGCGCTTCTTGCCGCGCTCGTCGTCGATGTGGGCCTGATCCCAGCCGACGAGGATGTACTTGATCTTCGCCTTGGCACCGGAGGCCGGGCGCGCGAGCACGTCGAGCGACTGGATCGGATCCGCCTTGAGCCGCTTCATGACGTGGAAGCCGAACTCGGTCTTGACCACGCCGACCTCGCCGACGTCGAGACGGAGCGCGAGGGCGATGAACTGCTCCACCATCTGATCATCTTCGGTGAGCGTGAACACGCGACCGGTGTCCTTGGAGCCCGGATCTTCCGAGTACTCCTTCATCAGCTTCACCATGTCGTCGCCGGCCTTCACCTTCGCGAGGACTTCCTTGACCAGCTTGTCGGCGTCTTCCTTCGAG
>JBBQJJ010000770.1:0-2192 GCA_038325805.1 Haliangiales bacterium | reverse complement strand
CCACAAGTTGTGGCTGACGTCCGACACCGGAAAGCTCTCCGGCCTCGATTGTCAGCTCGGCGCCGATGGATCGATCCGTGCGATCGCGATCGAGCGGCACTTCGAGGTCACCAAGCTACTGATGTTCGCCTTGCCCGCAGGCGATGGCGACATCACGCCCAGCGTCGCGCTCGATCTCGGGTCGGTCCTCCACGGCACGCTCAACCTCGAGGGCATCGTGTGGACGCCGCGTGGCGTGATCGCCGTGATCGACAACCAGTACAAGACCATCACCGGACCGAGCGAGCTGCTGGTGTTCAAGCACGACGCGGTGAAATGATCGACGCACGATCGACGAACCCCAGTGTTCGCCTGTGTCGATCCTTCGACAACGGGGTGGCTCCTCGAGCCGGGACCCCGAATCGACGACCGCGTGCAAGGTCGCTCTCCAAATAGATCCGTCGGCGCAGAGGGATCCAATGATCAGTGCTTCGCGATCGCCGGCCGCGTGACCTTCACCACCGGCACGCGATGCGCTGGCAGCACGAGCGTCGCGGCCTTCAGGCTGGCGAGTTGATCCTTCTCGAGTGCGGCTCGTGCGGTCTCGAGGCGGCCACGCACGCGCTCGCGCTGCGCGGTGATCACGTGGGTCGGGTGCTCGACGTTTGGAGGGAGCTTGAAGTTGTAGGTGTAGGTGATGTCCGCGATGCCCTGGATCATCACGATCTCGTCGTGGGTGAGCCCCGACCCGAGCATCCAGTCGTGGACCGGACCGTCGTGGATGTCGCCGAGCCGGGCGTGGTTGTCCTCGGCGACGATCGCGGCGACCAGCTCGGGATGACCGGAGCGATAGATCAGCTCGGCCATCGGGCAGCGCACGCCGTGCGAATCCTCGAACACGCTGAGCGGGAGGCCGCGCTCGTCGGTCGGGAACACACCGCGGTCGGTGTACTCGGCGAGGTAGCCGAGCATCTCGCTACGCTTCGCGGCGAGGTCGGGGTTGACGGGCGAGACCGGCTCGGGGTGATGGCCGCAGGCGGTCAGGAAGGCGATCAGGAGGAGGTGTTTCATCGTGTCGTCAGCGTGCGCGACGCCACGGTTCGGTGACGTCAGGCTGTCGTAAGGAGCGCGCCTGTTGCGGTGGGCGCAACGAGACGTTCGAATTCGTGCGCGTGCAAGCCGCGTCGATGATCGGGATGTATACCGACGTGATGGTCGATCTCGCGCCGCTCATGGCGAGCTACTGCGACGGCGACGCGAGCGCGTTTCGCGCGCTCTATGGCGCGGTCGCACCGCGCTTGCTCGTTCACCTGGCAGCGACCACGCGCGACGCCGCGCTCGCCTCGAGCCTGCTGCAGCAGACCTTCTTGAGGCTCCACCACACCCGCCACGCGTACATCCGCGGTACCGATCCGGAGTGGTGGATCTATGCGATCTCCTCCGCGGTGGTCCGCGAGGTCGTGCCCGGCCGCAATTCCCGGCTGGCATCGGCCCGAGGATGATCGCCGCACGCTACGGTGCCCGGCGACATGCAGTTCGCGCATCGGATCCGGACGTTGTGGTCGTGGCTGCCGTCGTTCCGCGCCGTCGGTGAGACCGAGCACCTACCCACGGCCGCGGCCGAGCTCGGGGTCGTGCCGTCCTCGCTGTCGCGAACGGTCAAGCAACTCGAGGACGAGCTCGGCGTCCCACTGTTCGATCGCACCGGGAAACAGCTCGTCCTCAATCCCGCCGGTCGAACCCTGCTGGTGGCCGTTCGCGAGGCGATGCGGATCATCGACGACGCGCTCGAGATCGCGATCGGAGAGGAGCTGCGCGGGCATGCCTCGGCGGTCGCCCCCGCCGAGCTCGTCCAGGCGCTCCTGGTCCCGGCGAGCACCGTGCTTGCCTCGTCGGCCCCGCAGCTCACCCTGACGCTCTTGACGGGGCGGGATGGGATCTCTGACTTGCTCCTCCGAGGTGAGGTCGATGCCGCGGTGGTCTCGCAGCTGGGCCCGCTCGCTCCAGACCTCCGTGCGATCGAGCTCACGACGTGGACCCGAGGCATCTTCGCGCGGCGTGGCCGCCCAGCCGGCGAGGAGGAGCGCTGCGTGGTCGTCGGTTCGCCGGGCGAGCATCAGGACGATGGCTGGCCCGCGGGCCGCGAGCGCCGGATCGTCGCGTGGGCACCCGACGAGTGCACCGCGCTCGAGCTCTGCGCCCACAGCGACCTG
>JBBQJJ010000769.1:0-2204 GCA_038325805.1 Haliangiales bacterium | reverse complement strand
CGCATGGAGTCGTGTAACGCACGAACCGGGGCGAGTGATTCGAGATGCAGGTACTCCTGATAAACCAATGACTTACAGTTGCCAGTCGGCAGCACCGCAGTGCGGGCAGACCACCGCCATCCGCTTGTACGGCTTGCGGCGGAACCCGCGATCGCACCTCCGGCAGTGGAACTGTAGCGGTGCGTAGTCGCGGAACGCGTAGTAGCAGAACACCGCACCGAAGCCGATCACGCACGCGAACGTGATGATCAGGATCGTGAGCGGGGACCAGAACTCCACGCTAGCCCTTGGAGCGCTTCCGGCACTTCACGCAGGTCACCTCGTCGCCGGTGCCGGTCGCGATATCACCGACGTCGGCGCGGTGCGCGGCCTCGGGATCGCGTGGGTTGCAGAGGATGTTGCCGTCGGCGTCGAGCGCATGCACGTCGCGTTTCCGAGGGTCGCGGTCCACCTGGATATGCTAAGCCATCCCACCTCATGACGGACCAGCTGGTCACCCTCGGGAAGAAGACGGAGGCGCCCGTGCGCCCAGTCCTCGCCGCCGATGCGCCGCGGGTCTACGTCGAGACGTACGGCTGCCAGATGAACGTCGCCGACAGCGACCTGATCGGCAGCGTGCTCGCGCATGCCGGCTATGCAACCACGGACAAGGCCGACCTCGCCGATGTCATCGTGATCAACACCTGCGCGGTCCGCGAGAAGGCGGAGGAGCGCGTCGTTGCCCGTGCGGCCGAGCTCGGGGCGATCAAGCGCAGGCGCCCGAACGCGGTGCTCGCGATCGTCGGCTGCATGGCGGAGCACCTCAAGGAAGGCCTCGCGGAGCGCGCACCGTCGGTCGACGTGATCGCCGGTCCCGATTCGTATCGCCGGATGCCCGAGTTGCTGAAGGCCGCGCGTGCCGAGCATTCGCATCCCCTCGTCGACATCAAGCTCGACAAGGAGGAGACCTACGAGGGTCTCTCCGGCGTGATCGGCGGCGACGGGATCTCGGGCTTCGTCACCATCCAGCGCGGCTGCGACAAGTTCTGCACGTTCTGCGTGGTGCCGTTCACGCGCGGTCGCGAGCGTGGTGCCTCGCCGCGCGAGATCCTGCGCCAGGTCCGCGAGCTGGTCGCCGCCGGCTATCGCGAGGTCACGCTGCTCGGCCAGACGGTGAACTCGTACGTCTACGAGGACGTCACGTTCGCGGAGCTGCTGCGCGCGGTGGCGAAGGTCGAGGGCCTCGAGCGCGTGCGCTTCACGTCGCCCTACCCGGTCGATTTCACCGCCGACGTGATCGCGGCGATCGCCGAGGAAGCCAAGGTCTGCAAGTACGTCCACCTGCCGGTGCAGTCGGGCAGCGATGTCGTGCTGGAGCGGATGCGCCGTGGGTACACCGTCAGCGACTACCGCCGGATCGTGAAGGACCTGCGCGCCGCGATGCCTGACATCGCCCTGTCGACGGACATCCTCACGGGGTTCTGCGGCGAGACCGACGAGGATCATCAGCAGACGCTCGAGCTGATGCGCGAGATCCGGTTCGACAGTGCCTTCATGTTCGCGTACAGCGAGCGCGATCTGACGTTCGCCGCGAAGAAGCTCGCCGACGACATCCCCGAGGACGTCAAGAAGCGCCGGCTCCAGGACATCGTCGCGCTGCAGGAACAGATCAGCCGCGAGGTGTTCACCGCTCAGATCGGCAAGCGCGTGCGCGTGCTCGTCACCGGTCCGAGCAAGCGTGACCACACGCAGCTGATCGGCCGCACCGACGAATTCAAGAGCGTCATCCTGCCTGCCGGCGTCGGCGAGGTCGGCGTCGTCGTCGACGTCGAGATCAAGCGCGCGACGATGGCCACGCTGTTCGCGTGAGGTCAGCGTAGTGCGAGCCGCTGGATCACGTCCGCGGCGACGCGTCGCGAGCCGAGCAACGCGACGTGCCCGAGGTCGTCGTACATGATCACCTCGGCGCCGTGCTGCGCTGCCTGCCAGGCGCCTGGCACGAGCGCATCCGCACGCGACCAGATCATCGTCACCTTGGTGTGCGCCGGCGGCGGCGAATTCGCGAGCCTCTCGACGAGCTGACTGCCGAGCACCAGCTCGCGCGTCGGGTGACCGACCCCGAGCCGGCTGACCGAGGTGCCGGCGTGGGGCGAGCCGAGCGTGATCAGATTTCGCACGCGCGGATCGCCGCCGGCGAGCGTCACGTAATAGCGGGCGACCACACC
>JBBQJJ010000768.1:0-2244 GCA_038325805.1 Haliangiales bacterium | reverse complement strand
TGCAGCCGGCGCATGCGCGCGCTCAGCGACTCGCCATCGAGATACTCCATCACCAGATACGCGACGCCCTGCGGCGTGGTGCCGAAGTCGTAGATCTGGACGATGCCCGGGTCCTCGATCGCCGAGGTCGCGCGCGCTTCGTTGAAGAACCGCTCGATGTGCTCGCGCTGCGAGTTGCGATCGCGGTGCAGGACCTTGATCGCTGCACGCCTACCAATCAACGAGTGCTCGCCTAGATAGACTGCACCCATGCCACCCTGGCCGACCTTCCGGACGACCCGGTACGCACCGAAGGAAACTCCTTCGCTCACAGACAGTTAGCGTACCGCAAATGCCCGGTCTGCCGCAGGATTTGCCCTGACAGGCTCGGACGAGTCAATCCAAGGAGTTGGGAACCATCGCCGATCGCAGGTGTTCGAAGAGGTCATGAGGCTCGCACTGCTGTGCTTGCTATTCCCCCTCGCGGCCGAGTGCGACTACCAGCTGGTCGTCGGCTGGAGATCAAGGCGGGTGGATTACCGCGCAACCCGTCGCCGATGCCGCATGCCGAGTGGGATCTGCGAACGCGCACGGCGTGTGCGGGCACGGTCTGTCGCGCACCAGGCCCGAAGCTGATGGCCGAGCTGGTGCGGCGCGGCACGCTGCGCTCGGTCGCTCGCCATCACGAGCTCGAGGTCGACTTCACCAGCGATCATGCGATCGCGGTGATCATCGGTCCGGTCCCGAACCCGCTCGAGATCTGGGACGTCGCGAAGGACGCTCGGTTCGCGATCAAACCCTCGGCCTACAGCGCGTTCGCCCTCGGCGGCACCGTCAACAACGACAAGCTCGAGGACATGATGACCGGCGAGGTGCTGCCGGAGCCCCTGACGGTGCTGTCGGCCGGTGAAGCACGTGGGCTGGTCGACGTCTCCGTCGGCGTCAGCTTTTGAAGTAGGCTCCTCGGAGCTTGAGCGAGCGTCTGCATTTCGATCGCGCAACCTGGTCACAGCTGCGTGCGAGCACGCCCTCGACGCTGGGAGAAGCGGATCTCGAAGCGCTCCGCGCGATCGGCGATCACCTGTCTCTCGACGAAGTCGAGCAGTGCTACCTGCCGTTGATCCGGTTGCTCGATCTCCACGTCACCGCGAACACGACACTCCACGCGGTGACCTCGACCTTTCTCGGGAACTCCGCACCAGCGGTCCCCTACGTGATCGGCCTCGGTGGCTCGGTCGCCGTCGGCAAGAGCACCACGGCACGCGTGCTCACCGCGCTGTTGCGTCAGCATCGGCGCGTCGAACTGGTGACCACCGACGGCTTCCTGCTGTCGAACAAGGAGCTCACGGCCCGCGGCATCATGCACAAGAAGGGCTTCCCGGAGAGCTACGACCTCAAGGCGCTGGTCACCTTCCTGTCCGCCGTCAAGTCGGGGCGGAGTGCCACCGCGCCCGTCTACTCGCACCTCGCCTACGACGTCACCGGGGAGACGTTGCTCGTCGATCGGCCCGATATCTTGATCGTCGAGGGTGTCAACGTGCTCGATGCAGGTGCATCGCGGCACACGGTGGTCTCCGACTTCTTCGATTTCTCGATCTACGTCGACGCCCCCGAGCCGCTCGTGCGCGCGTGGTTTCTGGAGAGGTTCCAGCGGCTGCGCGCGACGGCGTTCCGCGATCCGGCGAGCTACTTCCATCGCTACGCGGCGATGACGGACGCCGAGGCGATCGCGTTTGCCGAGCACGTGTGGGCGACGATCAACGCCGTCAACTTGCGCGACAACATCGCGCCGACTCGTGACCGCGCGAAGCTGGTCCTCGAGAAGGGACCGGATCACCGGATCGCGAGCGTCGCGCTGCGCGTCTAACCGCTGTCTCGCGAGGCGCGCGAGAGCTGGGCGGGCTGTAGGGAAAACCCGCGCGTACCGAACCGCTACCCCGTCGACAGATCACGAATCCCCTCGCGATCAGTATCGTGGAGGTCTTGAAGAACCTCTTTCTCTCGATCGCGGTCGCGGCAGCAACTGGATGCGGCGGAGGTGGCGCCGACGATGGTGTCCTCCCCGACGGTGGCGATCCGACGCCCGATTCACCCGGCGTGGTGGACCGACCGGTCTGCGGCGACGGCATCCTCGATAGTTCCGAAGCCTGCGACGACCACAACACCGCCGGGAACGACGGGTGTGCGGCCGACTGCACGGCGATCGAGGACGGCTTCGCGTGCGGACAGCCGGGGCAACTGTGCGTGCCCACCCACGTGTGTGGT
>JBBQJJ010000767.1:0-2249 GCA_038325805.1 Haliangiales bacterium | reverse complement strand
GCCATGGCGACGAGGAGCGGGCCGTGGTCTCCGACCCGGAGGTCACCCTGTTCGCGCATCCGGAGCTGTCCGACGAGCAGAGGGTGATGGTCGAGACGCTCACCACCAACGGCGCCCCGATCGCGGGTGTGGTCGGCGCCGCCGGGTCGGGCAAGACCCACGCCCTCGCCGCAGCACGGGACGCCTGGGACGATGCCGGGTTCACCGTCATCGGCTGCGCGCTCGCCGCGCGGGCGGCCCGTCAGCTCCAAGACGACAGCCAGATCCCCTCCGTGACCATGGACCGGCTCCTGATCGACCTCGACCGGCCTGGCATCCCGAGACTCACGAGCCGGACCGTCGTGGTTGCGGATGAGGCAGCGATGATCGGGACCCGCAAGCTCGGCCGGCTCCTCGACCACGCCCACCGCGCCGGCGCGAAGGTGGTTCTGGTCGGTGACCCGTGCCAGCTTCCCGAGATCGAAGCCGGCGGCGTATTCACCGGTCTCGCTGAACGACTGGGTGCTGTCGAGCTCGTCGAGAACCGCCGCCAACGTGATCCGGTCGAACGTCAAGCCCTCGCCGAGCTGCGCGCCGGCCAGGTTGACGATGCGATCGAACGGCTCGCCGAACACGGCCAGATCATCGAGACCTCCGAGCGGAAGGTCGCGGTCGAACGGATTGTCGCGGACTGGCGGACGGCGACCCGTCGCGGTGAAGACGCAATCATGCTCGCCCTCCACCGCAGCGCCGTCACCGCGCTCAACGACACCGCGCGTGCCCTCCTCGTCACCGAACGGGTCGTGAACGACTGGCCGATCCATGTCCTCGACCGGCCTTACGCAACCGGGGATCGGATCCTCACCCTGCACAACGACTCCCGCCAACGATTGATCAACGGGCAGCGCGGCACCATCACCAGCTGCGAGCTCGACGGGTTCCTCGTCCGCTTCGACGGCGAAGACCGACCGCGACTGGTGCCGGACGCGTACCTCGAAGCCGGTCACATCGACCACGCATACGCAATGACCGTGCACAAAGCCCAAGGCCTCACCTGCGACCGCGCCTACGTCCTCGGTTCAGATGATCTGTACGCCGAAGCCGGCTACACCGCCCTCTCCCGCGGCCGCTACGAGAACCGCCTGTACGTCGCCGCCGACGACGAGGCCGACGTCGACCACCACGGTGCCATCGAGGGCGACGATCCCATCGACGGCGTCCGCGCCGCCCTGTGGCGAAGCGAACGTCAAGAACTCGCGACCGCCCGGCTGAGCGGTAGTACTCCCGCGCAAATCGCGCTCCCCCCGACGCTCGACCGGCACGGCCTAGACGCCCTCGGCAGGGACGTCCCCGTAGTCGACGATGGCATCGACCTCGGCTGGTGAAGGAGCTATCTGGCTTGATCAGCGCGCGTTATGTACGCACGGTCTGTTTAGCCCGCGCATTTCGTCGCGCAGCCAGCATCCTCGATCACCGGAATATCTACAGATATGGCGTCGTCAGGAATCGCTGGATGGCGGCTCAGGTGAGAAGTGACCACTGCTCAGGGGGCGGTCGGCCGGCTGCTGCGGCCGTCGAGTTCCCTCTGCCACCTTCGCTCGCCACCTTCTCGCAAGCTCCTCGTTGAATGGCCGCATGACTTCGCCGTAGTCATGCATGCCTGCGTCGTAGAAGGCGTCGATCACGTCGCCGGGAACTTCGAACCAGTACGAGCAAACGTTGCAGAGGGCCGGATTGCGACACTGCAAGACCTCGTTGATGCCCCAGATGTCGAACTGCTCCACAGTGCCTGGCCGACTACACCAGTCGCACGGCTCGGAGTTACCCACGGCTTCCCAGAGGGGATCATCGTGCCGGGCGTTTGCTGGGCGTTGGGCCTTCCGATTCAGTGCAACCTCATCATCCATCGCGACAGATTGCCCGATGCGGGACGGCGACGGAACGGCAGTTCTGAATCGGCCGCTGGCGGCATCGTCAACCCTATCGAAGCGACCTCACCATCACGAGGCCGTCAAATCGCTCGCCGGTCCGACGCTCGTGGACGCCGACGCGAGACTCGACTTCGGTGAAGCCGAACTTGCGGTAGAGCCGGATCGCTCGCTCATTGTGCGAAAACACTTCAAGCCTGCTCCGTGTGGCGTGAACCGATTCGGCCCACGCGAGCGACGCCTCCATCATCGCGCTGCCGATGCCCCGGCTGCGGTAGGACTCGATGATCCCCATGCCGAGTGCAACCGTGTCAGCATCGAGGCTCATGTTGATCCAACCGA
>JBBQJJ010000766.1:0-2286 GCA_038325805.1 Haliangiales bacterium | reverse complement strand
CTTCAAGAAGCTATCCGCCGACCCGGCGAAGCAGCAGGAGATCGCCCAGAAGCACGGTGGACGGATCCTCGCGATCGGTCAGGAGACCGTGAAGGCCCTGCAGGCGAACTGCGCGACTCACCCTGCGGTACGCCAGCTGTTCGACACGCTCAACAACTAGCGCCAATGCTGAACGGATAGATCGGCGAGCCCGAGCCCGAGCTCCAACTAACCCCAGAGTAGGAGTTCGCGCTATCGCGCTCACCCGGTCGATCGTATTCGGGGTCCCCCGGCTCGAGGACGAGCCGTTCCCCATCATTCGCCTGGTCGAAGGATCGACACAGGCGAACTCTGGTTAGCGTTTCTTGCAGACCTTGAACGAGCAGTTTCTGCTCTCGCAGTCCGAGCTGAACTTGCACGCCTGACCGTTGCCGAGCTGCTTGCCGCCGCCACCCTTTGCCTTGCACACCTTGAAGGAGCAGTTGTTGCTCTCGCAGTCCGAGCTGAACTTGCACGACTGGCCGTTGCCGAGCGCCTTGCCACCGCCGCCCTTGGCCTTGCAGACCTTGAACGAGCAGTTGTTGCTCTTGCAGTCCGAGCTGAACTTGCACGACGCCCCATTCGGCATCTCCTTGCCGGCGTCCGCCGATCGAGGGCCCGCGGCTCCGAACGCCACGAGCATCATCACCACCGCACCGAACAGCCAGATGAAGTTCTTCTGCATGATTCCTTCTGGTCGGCAGCCACGACCGAACCCACACCAGGATTCTCACGGAAACCGCACGCGGGTCCAAACCACGTTGGCGTCACCGCCCGCCGCATCGGCGCCGCCGAGCACCACGAGATAGTCACCGACGAGCACGAGCTCGTGATTCGTCCGCGCCCTCGGCAACGCGGCGGCCTCGCTCCACGCGCCGAGCGATCCATCCGCAGCCGCCTGCGCGGCGTAGACCTTCGTCGACGCGGTGCCACCGAACACCTGCGCGCGCCCACCCACCACGAACACCCAGTCATCGACGGCGACGGCCTCGCCGAAGATCACCGGCTCGGGCAGCGGCGTCGTCGCGCGGATCCCGGTGATGTCGAGCGACGCGACGAACACCTCGGCGCTCGCGGGATTCCCCTCGCCGCCGGTGTAGCCACCGAGCGTGTACGCGAAGCGATCCGAGAACGCGTACTCGGCCTGGGCGCGAAACCCGATGCCCCAGTCCGCGGTGGTCCACGCAGCTGCCTCGAACGTGTACGTCACGGTCTGATCGCCCTCGGCCGGAAGCAACGTGTCCATCACGAGCAGTCGATCGTCGCGCACGACAGCCTCCGACGAGATCACCGCGGTCGGCAGCGTGCTCGTCGACGTCAACGTCTCCAGCAGTCCCGTGGTCTGATCGAACGCGGCGACGAACACCTGCCGTCCGTCGGCTTCGACGTCGTAGATGCCATCGATGACGTACAGCCGCGCGCCGTCGGTGGTGGCACTGCACTCGGTCACCGGGCTCGCCGTATGTCCCGCGAGCTGCCACGGCCCGAGCTCCCCTCCGGTGAGGCGAGCCGCATGGATCTCGTCGGTCTTCGCGAACTCGCCGTTCGCCTGCTTGAAGTTGCCGCCGATCGCGAGCACCCAGTCGCCGATCGCGGCGCTGCAGTGATTCGCGCGCGGCGTCGGCAGCGCCGGTCCGGCGGTCCACGCCTCGAGCTGACCTGTCGCAGCAGTCACCACCGGTTCGTCTGCCGCACACGCCGTGAGCAGCACCATCGCGATCGCGGTTCTCATCTTCATCCCGGCGGACTGTCGTCTGCGCGCGGGCGAGACAAAGCTACAAGGCGGCTACTTCTTCTTGCAGGCCGACACCTCGGCCAGGTCGTCGGCGGCGAGGATGCACGTGCGCTGCTCGACGGTCAGCCGCTCGCACTTCGCGAGCGCGCCGTCCTTGCCGATGTCCAGGAGGTCGCGCATCTCGGCGGGTGCGAGGTCGCGAACGTGCTCGAACACCGCGTCGCAGCTGGCTTCCTTCTTTCCGCAGCCACCGAGGCCCCAGACGCCGAGCGCCGCCACCACGAAGCCGAATCCGATCAGCGTCTTGTTCATCGCCCCCATACAGACGAGGCGCCTGGACCCAAGTCGCGCTAGCGTCGCCCCCCGCGATGCCGCAGATCGGATGGCGCCTGTTCGCGAAGCTCGCGTTCGACAGAACTGCGTTTACTATCGCGCTGTTACCCGCAGCTCCAGCGCATTTCTAGGGATGTACCTCGAGTCGATAGACCACGCCCGGGCGATTCGCTCCCGAGGCGGCAATCGTCGTCAGATAG
>JBBQJJ010000765.1:0-2296 GCA_038325805.1 Haliangiales bacterium | reverse complement strand
GAAGACGACTGAAGCGGTTCGCGCTCCTCGCGTTGGCTGCGGTCACCTGCGGCCCACCACCGGTGCGTCCACCGGCGTCGGCGCAGCCGCGTCTCGCGGTGCTGCTCGTCCTCGATCAGTGGCCGGAGTGGGCGTTCGAGGTCAAGCGTCCGCACCTCGATGCCGGGGGCTTTCAACGCCTGCTCTCCGAGGGAGAGTGGCTCGTCGGCGAGCATCCATCGATCGCGACGCTGACCGCGCCGGGGCACACGCTCCTCGGTAGCGGAGCGCCGACCTACAAGAGCGGCGTGCTCGCGAACGAGTGGTACCACCGCGAGCTCGACAAGCGCCTCGGATCGGTCGCCGCACCCGACGGTGCGCGCACCTCGCAGTGGTCACGCGTGCCCGGCCTTGGTGACTCGGTGACGCGCGCTGGTGGCAAGGCCGTCGCGGTCGCGCTCAAGGATCGGTCCGCGATCCTCTCGCTCGGTCATGCCGGGATGCCGATCTGGTACGACAAGAAGGCGATCGCGTGGACCTCGCATCAGCTGCCCGCGTGGCTCGCCACGCACAACGCCGATCATCCGATCTCCGCACGCATCCACGAGGTCTGGAAGCCGCTCGATCCCGCGCTGCTCGCGAAGCGCAGCGGGATCGCCGACGCCAGTCCCGGCGAGCTCGGCGAGAAGAAGTTCGGCGGCGTGTTCCCGCACGATCCCGATGCCACGGGCGATGCGGCCGACGCGGTGTTCGCGACGCCGACCGGCAACGAGATCGCGTTCGATGTCGCGCTCGCGGCGATCGCCGGTGAACAGCTCGGCACGCGCTCGACCCCCGATCTCCTCGTGATCAGCCTGTCGGCCCACGACTACGTCGGGCACGGCTGGGGCCACGAGTCGTGGGAGATGTGGGACGCCGAGCTGCGGCTCGATCGCGAGCTGAAGAATTTCCTCGCCACGCTCGATCAGCGCGTCGGTGTCGGCAACTGGTCGATGATCGTCACCAGCGATCACGGCGCGAGCCCGGTGCCCGAGCGGATCGGTCGCGGAGGGCGGTTGCTCTACGAGACCGTGCACGAGGTCGCGCAACGAGCCGCGACCTCGGTCCTCGGCGACGGTGCATGGATCGCCGACGCGAAGTACCCGAACGTGTTCCTCACCACGGCAGTCCCTGCGCGCTCCCGCGACGAGGTGACCGCAGCGATCCAGCGCGAGCTGCGCACCCTGCCCGGCATCGCATGGGTCGAGCCAAAGGCGGCGCTCGCCGGTAACTGCGAGGGTCGCAGCGGGGACGCCCGCACGATCTGCGTCGGGCTCGACGTCGAGCGCTCGGGAGATCTGATCTGGATGCCCGCGGAGCACTGGATCACGCAAGATCTCGACGAGCCGGTCGCCACCGGACACGGCTCGATGTACGCCTACGATCGCCGCGTGCCGTTGATCCTGCTCGCGCCGGGTCGCACTCCCCATCCACCTTCGACGAAGCCCGGCGAGATGCGGTCGATGACGGAGGTCGCCCCCTTGCTCGCGCGCTGGCTGCACGTCACGCCGCCGCTCGAGCTCGACGTCACCCGTCCGTAGGCTGGTCGGTCGCGGCTGCCTCGACCTTGCGGTCGGCGCGCAGCGACTCGTTATCCCACGCGGCGTCGCTCGCATCGAACACGCTCGGATTCTCGTCGCGCATCAGCTTCTCGGCCTCGACGAACGCATCGCGCGTGCGGCGCAGGAACGTGTCCTGATCGGCGGTGCCGTAGAGGGCGGTCAGATCCTCGATCAGCGTCTCCTCGTGCTGGCGCCACCGCGCGCCGAGCCGATGCGCGGTGTTCGAGCGGTAACCGAGCTCGATCAGCGCGGCCACGCCGGATTCCCACGCCGAGCCGAAGGTCTCGCGGAACACCTTCTTCGCGCCCGCGCGTCGCAGCTGCCAGTAGTGCTGGCGATCCTTCGCGCGCGCGAGGATCGGGAGGTTCGGGAAGTGCTCGCGCACGTGCTTGCAGATCTCGGTGGCTTGGTCGGCGTCGTCGACCGCGAGCACGAACAGCTTCGCGTGATGCGCGCCGGCGGCATGCAGCAGATCGACGCGCGACGCATCGCCGTAATAGACCTTGATGCCGAGGCGACCGAGGAAATCGACGATCTCGGGATCGAGATCGAGGATGGTCATCGGGATCTTGTTCGCGCGCAGCATGCGACCGACGATCTGACCGAACCGGCCGTAGCCCGCGATGATCACGTGCGAGCCGTCGTCGTGGACCTCGTCGTGCTTGCGCTCCTCGGTGCGCTGCGCGACGCGCGGCAGCACCACGCGCTCGAGCAGG
>JBBQJJ010000764.1:0-2394 GCA_038325805.1 Haliangiales bacterium | reverse complement strand
TCGCGCTGGACGAGTGGGTCTCTCAGCGCGGGATCCTTCGTGAGGTGCGCGAGGACGTGGAGACCGAGCTGGTTGTAGTCGATCGAGAGCAGCTGATGACCGGGGCGCGCGACGAACGCGCGGCGGATCCTCGCCATCTCGGGCGTGCGGCCGGGAACGCGGCTGAGATCCGGCGCGGTGTTGACGAGCCGGCCCGAGAACGAGCGCGCGGGGTGAAAGCGCGAGTGCACGGCACCGTCGAGGTCCACACAATTGCGCAGCGAGATGATCCAGGAGTCGCGCAGCCGGCGGAGCGACCGCCAGCGCAGCACGAGCGCGACGATCGGGTGGGCGTGCTCGATTCGCTCCAGCGCCTCGATCGACGTGCTCCAGCCGGTCTTGGTGTGCGAGACCACCGGAAGCTTCAGCTCCTCGAACAGCACCTGGCCGAGCTGCTTGCTCGAGTTGATGTTGAACGCATGACCAGCGAGCTTGTCGACCTCTTGCTGGAGCTGGTCCTCGATCGCGGCGAAGTCGACCTCGGCGCGCGCGAGCTCGGCGAGATCGATCCACAGGCCGCGCAGCTCCATCTTCACCAGGAGCTCGGCGAGCTCGTGATACTCGGCGAGCAGCGCGGGATCGACGCCGGGTGCGAGTGCGGCATAGACGGCTTGCGACGCATCCGCGTAGAGCGCGGCGAAGTCCGCGGCACGCTCGACGGGCAACTGCGCCCATGGCTTGCGCGCGCGCCCGACGCCTCGGACGGTGTCCTCCTCGACGAGCGCCCGGCCGAGCACGTGCTTCGCGACGATCGGGAGATCGTGGGGCGCCCAGTTGCTCGGGTTGGTCAGGTGCGAGACGTGCGCGGAGTCACCCGCGATGCCGCGCAGCTCGATGCCGAGGTGGGCGAGCGCGATGCTGAGGCCGGCGAGGTCGTGGCCGAGCTTCGCGATGGTCGCGTCCTCGAACCAGGTCTTCAATAGGTCCGGATCGCGCGTCGCTCCCAGGCCCGCAAACGCGACGTAGTACGCCGCGTGATCGTCGCCGATCAACGCGACACCCGCGAGCGCGCTCCGCACCGGCGCGGGATCCTCGAACACTGGATGGATCGTCACCGGCGCCTTCAGCTCCGGGAGCTGCCCCTCGATCACCTTCACCGGATGCTTCGCGGCGGTATCGGAGACCAGCAGCTCGACGAACCGGAACCGGTCGTAGAGTGCGTTGAGCGGACCGGCGGCGGGCAGCTCGTAGGCGAGCTCGGAGAGTGGCGCTGGTAACGCGCGGTGTTGATCGAGCAACGCGCGCGCGAGCTCCTTCGGGACCTCCTCGCGTGCGGCGACCAACGCCTTGCCGGTGCGGCCGCCGATCGTCTCGGCGACGGCGAGGGCGGCGGCAGCCGTCGCGTGCTGCTCGAGCAGCGTGGTCGCTCCCTTCGCCCCGATGCCGGCGATGCCCGGCAGCTGGTCATCGTCACCGACGAGCCCGAGCCACTGCGCGACCTTGTCGGGGCCCACGCCGAAGCGCTTGTAGACCATCTCGGGCGTGTAGCGCGCGTCCTTGTTCGCGTCGTACCACCACACCCGATCGCTCACGAGCTGCGCGTAGCGCTTGTCGATGCCGACGACGACCACGTCATCGCCGGCATCGAGGGCCGCGCGCGTGTACGACGCGACCACGTGCACTTCATCTTCGGCGGTCACGACCCGGATGCCGAGCGCCGCCAGCAGCTCGGGCAACAGCGCGACCTGCGAGGCGAGCAGCGGTGGCCAGCCGGGTTTCGGCGCCGCCGCGTCGATCACCGCGACGGCACGCTGCGGGACCTTGAACGCGATCCCTCGATGGATGCCCCGGGCGACCGCGAACACGCCGTTGACGGGCTCCCCGGTCTTGGCCTTGCGGTCCGTCGGCACGACGAGGAACCCGCGGGCCAGCAGATTGGTCGCGGAGATCACGAGAAGGCGGGACACCTGACGATCCTGTCGCAACTCCTCGGGATCCGCAGCTCGCGGCAGCCGCTAACCCATCCGTGACCGACAACTATCTGCGTTCGGCCGACTTCGTAAGCATGAGCTCAAACGGCAAGGAACGCGTCGTCGAGGTCGTGCGACGCCGCGATGGCACCCGCGAGCTCAAGACGCGGCGTCCGCTGGACAGCATGGATGCCGCGTTCGACGCGCTCGCGCAGCTCTCGCTCGGCTAGAACACTTCCGGACACCACGGCGCGATCGCCGACGCGAACAGCGTGTCCGCGACCGCGAGCGCGTCGGGCGAGCCGGTGACGAGCTCCGCACGCGCGAGCCGGGTCGGCGCTTCGGTGCCGAGGAACACGGATGCGAGCGAGGTCTCCGCGAACCGGAGCGATGGTGTCCCCATCGATCGCTTGCACGTGCCCTGACCTCCGGCCACCACGAGCTC
>JBBQJJ010000763.1:0-2405 GCA_038325805.1 Haliangiales bacterium | reverse complement strand
CCGTGGCACGGCGATGACGATGGGCTTCTCGGCGTTCGTCGGGCTGATCAGCGGTGTGGTCTCGCTGTTCATCAGGATGGTGTTCGGCGTCCCGCGGCCGAGTGTGATGGTCGACCTCCAGCACCTCGCGCTCGTCACGCTCGCGACCGCGATCGTCGGCTCGCTGGTGTGGAAGGGCTTCCGTCGGGTCGATGCGGCGTTCGCTCGCACGCACCGCGAGCGCGATGCCGCGCTGGAAGGGCTGGCGCCCTGATGCTGCTCAAGGGCGGATCCGGATCCGACGGAGGCGTCGGGCTGCCGGAGCTGCATCGCCGGTTGCGGTGGGTCGCGCTCGTCGGCATCGGCGCGCTGTTCTTCCTCGTCGCCCGGCTCTGGCAGCTGCAGGTGATGAAGGGCGAGGGCTACTACGAGCGCACGGTCTCGCAGGTGGTCAAGGAGCGCTACCTGTCGAGCGTGCGCGGCAAGATCCTCGACGCCAAGGGCGTGCCGCTCGCCGACAACCGGCCCGCGTTCAACATCTACATGACGCCCGGCAAGCCCGATGCACCGCAGCCGGCGCGCGACGAGCTCGTTCGGTTGCTCGCGCTGTCGGGAGACGAGATCGAGCAGGTCGATCAACGGCTCGCGATCGGTCGCAAGCGCGATCCGAAGAAGCTCGTCCTCGTGCTCGAAGATCAAGGGCGCGATCGCGCGTCGCAGGTCGAGCAAGCGGGCTCGCGGTTACCCGGCGTCGAGGTGAAGCACGAGCCGTATCGCTACTATCCGCAGGGCGACCTCGCGGCGCACCTCGTCGGTTACATGACACAGATGACCGCCGAGGAGGCGGAGCGCATGGCGGCCACCGAGACCAGCGAGCTGGTCGGGCGCTACGGCCTGGAGAGTGCCTGGGAGAACTACCTGCGCGGCAAGAAGGGCATCGAGCGCTACGCGGTGGATGCGCGCGGCCAGCGGCTCGATGACAAGACCACCGCGACGCTGATCCAGGGCGAGCGCGTCAGCGGCGCCGTGCCGGGTGCGAACTTGATCCTGACGATCGATCTCGAGCTGCAGAAGATCGCGGAGAAGGCGATCAAGGACTCGCGCGTGCCGGCGGCCGCCGTGGTCATGGTGGAACCGAAGACGGGCAAGATCCGCGCGCTGGTGTCGCGGCCGTCGTTCGATCCCAACACGATGACCGGTCACCTGACGCGGCAGGAGTACGAGATGCTCCGCAAGGATCCGCGCAAGCCGTTCGTCGACAAGGCGCTGCGCGCCACCTACGCACCGGGCTCGGTGTTCAAGTTCGTCACCGCGCTCGCCGCGCTCGACGACGGTCTCTCCGCCGACGAGACCCACACGTGCCAGGGCTACTACGAGCTGTCGGGCACCACGTTCAAGTGCAACGGCACGCACGGCAAGCAGGACCTGATCGGCGCGATCCAGCACTCGTGCAACATCTACTTCTGGAAGCTCGCCGAGACGGTCGGCCTCGATCGGATCGCCGAGGTCGCGCGGCTCTATGGCTTCGGCGCCCCCACGAACCTCGGGCTCAACGGTGACGGATCCGGCCGGATCCCGACGAAGGCCTGGTACGAGCAGCGCACCAAGTACAAGGTCGGCTACGCGACCAACGCGGCGACCGGGCAGGGCGACGTCGAGGTCACCGTGCTGCAGATGGCGATGGCGTACGCGGCGCTCGCGAACGGCGGCACGCTGTATGTCCCGCAGGTCGTCGAGCGCGTCGAGTCGAGCGCGGGCCGCGTGGTCAATTCGTTCCAGCCCACGGTCCAGCGCCAGATCTCCACCGCGAGTGAGTCGCTCGATGTCTGGCGCAAGGGCATGTTCAAGGTCGCCAACGAAGCCGGCGGGACGGCGTTCGATCACGGCCACGTCGACATCGTCCAGGTGCTCGGCAAGACGGGGACCGCCGAGATCCGCACGCACGCGCGCAAGAAGGACGCGGAGGAGCGCGACATCGAGAACTGGAACCCACGGCGTTCACACGCGTGGTTCGCGGGTTGGACTGGAGGGCAGCCGATGGCTCGCCCGCCATCGGCTGCCCCCTTCCAGTATCCGGATCTGGGCCCCGATCCCGAGCTGGTGATCGTGGTGTTCGTCGAGCACGGGGGCTCGGGCGGTCGTGTCGCGTGGCCGATCGCGAAGCAGATCCTGGAGACCTACTACGCGAAGCGCGTGGTCGGGACGCCCACCGAGGACAACGACGCGAAGCCGCTCAAGGTGAAGGGTGTAGGACCGTGAGAGGCACCGGACTCCAGCTGCCTCGCGCCACCGTCGGTGTCAGCCGCTGGCGACGATTCCGTGCCGCGGTCGATTGGCCGCTGATCATCATCGTGCTCGCGCTGTGCGGGATCGGTCTGCTCAACCTCTATTCGGCGACGCAGGGCACCAAGCACCACGCGAAGTTC
>JBBQJJ010000762.1:0-2420 GCA_038325805.1 Haliangiales bacterium | reverse complement strand
TGACTTGCTTGCCTGCGTGAGCGGCGAGCTCGGTCGATCGTATCCGTTCCATCTGGAAGCTCCTGAATCGCCTGCCCTTGTTCCAAAGGAACACCACCTGGGGCAGGCGAGCTGCTCAGGTGCGTTCCCTCGGATCGTCTCCGTCGATGTTCGACATCGTTGTCTACGGATAACGCGGCAACTACGAAGCGTCAAGGAGCGGTTCTCCCGCTAGCAGCCGAGGACCTCGAGCTTCGCGCCCGAGGCGCCACCGTCGCAGGTGTTCTCGCGCGTCCGTACGACCTGCTTCGCGCTCGTCGTCTCGACCAGGAAGGACAGGTGACCTGCCGAGACCATCGCCAGGATCGTGTCGAACGACGTCGGAGCTGCACTGAAGGTCGTGTCCGCGGCGATCGCGTGATCCGCAACCGGTGAGATCTCCGGACCGCGGTCCGTCGCGCCGGACGCACCCGGCGCACTCCATGCGAGCGCGGTCGAGGCGCGCTGCCACGTCGTCTGGCTCTCGACCCAGGCGTCGGTCACGGTGAACGCGTGCATCGCGCCGGGCTTCTCGATGCCGGCGCACGAGCCACAGTTGGGCCCGCAGTCATTGGACGTCAGGGCCGAGGGGAGGATCAAGCGGAGCTCGAGGAGCGACGCCGGATCGAGGTCGCCGACCTGAAAGCGAAACAGGCCATGGCTCCCCAGCGGCCCGAGATCCGCGGACACCGTAGCGACCCCGAACATCCCGAAGTTCTGCTGGACCGACCCGCTGCTGATGATCGTGTCGGCGACTGCCTGGAGCACCGTCCGTGTCGCATCGTTGCCATCGGGACAACGTGGGGAGGGCACGTCGGGGAGCTGGACGTCGGGCCCTGCATCCAGTGGGTTCTCGGGCTCCTGAAGCGGAAATACGACGCTGCAACCGGTGGCGAGCACGGTGATGGCTGCTGCGAGTGTGAACATGTCGTCATCGTAGGACTGCCCAGCGCGTGGGCCGAGGGCCTCGAGGTCAACGCATCATCAACGAGAGGTTAACGGTTGAACGTGGCCACCGCGAAGTCCATGAAGGCCCGGACATTCGCACTGCGTTGCCTCTCCGGCGAGGTCACGCCGTGGATGGTCGGGCCCTCGCACGCGTGGTCGGGCAGGATCTCGAGCAGGCGACCCTCGCGGATCAGCTCGCCGAGCATGAGGTCGAGGACCTGGGCGATGCCGACGCCGGCGAGCGCCGCGTCGAGCAGCAGATTGCCCTGGTTGACGAGCAGGCTGCCGGAGACCTGGTGGTGCTCGCCCGCGAACGACCACGGCACCGGCTTACCACGCGGATCGACGAACCGAATGCAGTCGTGCCCTGCGAGATCGCGCGGATGTTGCGGGCGGACGTTGCGCGCGAGGTACGCGGGAGCCACGACGGTAACCCAGCGAGGGCGCCGCAGCACCCGCGAGATCAGGCCCGACGAGGTACGCGCCCCGACGCGAACCGCGACGTCGATGCCCTCGGCGATCAGCCCGCGCAGGTGGTCGGACAGATCGAGATGGACCGTCAGCTCGGAGTGGCTTGCGAGGAGTCGCGGAAGTGCGGCCACCAGCAGCGGCCCGAGGATCGGCGAGGCCGAGACGCGCAGATCGCCACGTGGCTGCGTCCGCGACCGGCCGAGCTGCGCGCGGGCGTGCTCCAGGCTGGCGATCGCTTCCTTGCCACGCGCGAGGAACAGCTTGCCCTCGGGCGTCACCACCACCGCGCGCGAGTTGCGCGTCAGCAGCTTCACCTCGAGGCGCTCCTCGAGACGCGACACGGACTTCGACACCGCCGCCGTGGACACCCCGAGTTGTTCGGCGGCCTTCCGGAAGCTCAGCGCCTCTGCTACCCGCACGAACGGCACGACCCCGGCGAGCAAATCCGTCAGATCATTCATGACCTAAAGTTAACGCTATTCGTACACCTTGGTGAGATCCACGAGCACACGGCGATCGTCCAGAGCACGACACCTGCCACCGACACGCCCATGCCCTTGTTGCCGGCGCGCATCACGGCAAAGCTGCGCGCGATCGCAGAGCTGGCCGCGTCCTAGCCCAGCGTGAAATAGAACGTCGCGCCGGCGCCGACCTCACCCGTCGCCCACACCCGGCCGTGGTGGCGTTGGATGATCCGCTGAACGGTCGCGAGCCCGATGCCTGTACCGGGGAACTCGCGCTCGGTGTGGAGGCGCTGGAAGACACCGAATTACTTGTCGCCGTACTTCATCTCGAACCCGACACCGTTGTCGCGGATGAAGTAGACGCGCTCGGTGCCCTGCTGCTCGACGCCGAGCTCGATGCGAGGCGCGCGTGGCGACTTCGACGTGAACTTCCACGCGTTGCTGCACAGGTTGTCCAACACGATCGAGAGCAGCACGGGATCACCGATCGCTGCGAGGTCGCCGCCCACCACCACGTCG
>JBBQJJ010000761.1:0-2435 GCA_038325805.1 Haliangiales bacterium | reverse complement strand
GCACCGCTCGCCGCGAGCCGCAGATCCGACGGGAAAGGGAGATCCCAGTACGTCTCTGCCGTGTCGATCGGAGCCTCGAGGTCGAACAAGGCGGTGGGAGCGGGATCCGAGCCACCACAGGAAGCCGAGGTGAGAACGACGAACAACAGGGGCCAACGCACGGGCCGAGTATAGAGGCCGCGTTCTAACCGGGTAGCGATAACTCCTGACTGCTTCTCAACGTGGGGGAGCGCACAGCTGGGCGTGCCACGCGCAGTCATTTCCGGAAGGGTGCTAACGCCCGTGCGACGAAGGCTGGCGCTATCCCGACACGGTCGTGCGCGGCTTGCGGCGGCGCGGCGAATCGAACGCGGCGTGGCGGACGCGCGCGAGCATCGCCTCGGGGAGCTGGGCGTCGTCGGCGATGAAGGTGGCGCTGGCGCTGGCGAACGCCGGGTGATCTTTTTCGGAGATGTCACCGACGATCACCAGGTGCATCGCGGCCGGGTCGACCCGCAAGCCGCGCGCGTACATGCAGAGCTCGAGCGCGTTCATCACGCCGCGCAGCGACGCGCGAATGAACACCAGGTCCGGGCTATCGCGGTTGAGCTTGTGCGCGGCATCGGTGCCTTCGCTGGCAGTCTCGACGATCGCGCTCGCGTGGGCACGGCGGGCGAGGCTCCACGCGAGACGTGCGCGGGGCGTGTCATCGTCGACGATCAGCACGCGGATCGAGCGAGTGCCCATGCCGATCCGCTCGATGATCGCATCGACCTCGGCGCCGACCTCCTTGGCCGACGGCGGGCGCGCAACGGGATGCTTCGCGAGCAACCACTCGACGAGGTCAGACAATTCGCTCGGTAGATCGGGGCGCAGATCGGCGAGCCGCGGCGGCGGAGCCTGCGCGTGGCCGCGAAGCTCGACCTCCTTCGGCGCAGGCTCACCGGACTCGAGATCGATCGCGAACGGCGGCGCGCCGCGGGCCATCTCGATCGCGATGCAGCCGAGGCCGTAGAGATCGATCGCCTCCGCGGAGGCCGGGTCGGCCGCCTCGGCTTCGCCACGCACGACCTCCGGAGCGAGGATCTGCCCGAGTGGCCCGAACGCGGGGATCTGCGAGAGCGAGAGCCGGCCGAGCACCATGCGGCCGTCGACCTCGCACAGGATCGTCGAGCCCGAGATGTCACCGATCGCGATGCCGGCCTCGTGCGCGCGAGACACCGCGTTGACCAGCACGCGCAACCGCGTCAGGTACTGATCGGCGGTGAGTTGCGTCCCGATCACGTCGCGCAACATCTGCCCTGCGACGCGCTCACCGACCGCGTACTCGACGCCGTTGTGCATGCCCATGCCGTGGATCGCCACCGCACAGGGATCGCGGACGGCCGCGCAGCGTCGCGCCTCGAGTAACAGCGACGGCATGCCGGGGTCACGCCACGCGAGCTTGAGCGCGACCAGGCGGTCGATCATCATGTCGCGCGCCTCGAACACCACACCGGAATCGGTGCGCGCGATCTCGTCGCGGATCTGGTACGTCGACGCGACCACCTCACCGTGCGTCAGTGCCGGCTTCGCGGCATCGCGAAATCCGGGGGGCGGCAGGAACCCACTGATCGGCATACGGCGAGGCCACTATGTCGCGGCCGGCGCAGCGCACGCAAGCGATCAGGATTCGAGAAGGCACCAGGACGCGATCGTGCGCTCGTCCGCCACGGCGCGGCGAGCTTCACCCTGCGATCTCGAGGCGATGCCCGAGCGAGCGCGGACTTGCTAGAGCGACATGACGACAGCGCCGATCGCGACCAACGCGGCACCGGCAAACTCCGCGCGAACTGGCCGCTCGCCGATCCACCACGCGAGGACCGCGGCGAACAACACCGACGTGTTGCGCAGCGTCAGCACGAAGCCCGAGCCACCGCGCGCGAGCGCCTCCATCAGGATCAAGAACGACCCACCGCAGGTCAGCCCCATCAGCAACACGCGTGGAAACCGCTGACGAAACACGCCGGCGAGCTCGACGCGTCCGCTGCGACCGAGCCAGAGGATCCTCAGGATGGCGGCGAACGCCAGCGACGCTCCAAACACGGCGGACGCCGAGCCACCGCTCGACAGCGCTGCCTTGTACGACAGGTGATAGCCCGCGATCGACGCGGCACACGCGCTCGCCCAGCCGACGCCGGACGATTGCTCTCCCTCGACGGCACGCTTGCTGGCGCGATGCGCACCCAGGCCGGCGAGGACGAGACCGAGCAGCACGATCGCGCTGCCGCTCGACGAGGTCGGCGTGATCACCTCGTCGAACAACACGATCGACATCGGCCACACCACGAGCACCGCGCCGCCGCGCGAGACCGTGTAGACCGGGCCGAGCCTGCCGCGGTCCATCGCGATCGCGAGGGTCGCGAAATAGACCGCCTCGAACAGCCCGGCGATCGCGGTGTAGCCAACCGACGCGA
>JBBQJJ010000760.1:0-2451 GCA_038325805.1 Haliangiales bacterium | reverse complement strand
CGTGGAACGGCCGTCGCGAGCGTCGCTGGCGAGCTATCGCACCCGGGAGGTGCTGGGCCGCGGTGGCATGGGCGAGGTGCTGCTCGCCGAGGATCTCGACATCGGTCGCAACGTCGCGATCAAGCGACTGCGAAGCGAGGTGACGTCGAAGGCCTTGATCGATCGGTTCCTGCGCGAGGCGCGGATCCAGGCGCTCCTCGATCATCCGGCGATCGTCCCGGTGCACGAGATCGGCCAGGACGCGGATGGCCGGCCGTTCTTCACGATGAAGCGGCTCTCGGGCATCACGCTCGGCGAGGCGATCAAGACCAACAGCGAGACCACGCAGCGGATGTTGCGCGCGTTCGCCGAGGTCTGCCTCGCGATCGAGCTCGCGCACTCGCGGGGCTTCATCCATCGCGATCTGAAGCCGTCGAACATCATGCTCGGCGAGTTCGGCGAGGTCTACGTGATCGACTGGGGGCTCGCGCGTGCGTTCGACGAGACCGATCCTCCGCGCGATAGCAGCTCGGGCACGGGCTCGCTTGGCGGTGAGACCCAAGCCGGTGTGGTGATGGGCACGCCGGGCTACATGTCCCCGGAGCAGACCCGCGGTGACGAAGTGGGACCGCCGACGGACGTCTACGCGCTCGGCGCGATCCTGTTCGAGATCCTGGCTCGGCAGCGGGCGCACCCACCGGGCAGCAAGGCCGCGGTGGCGTCGACCCTCGCGGGCGGCAACATCTCGCCGGCCGACGTCGCGCCGGATCGCGGGATCCCACCGGAGCTCGATCAACTCTGCACGGAAGCGCTGTCCGACGAGGCGAAGTCTCGGCCCTCGGCGAGGACGGTGGCGATCCGCGTGCAGCGCTACCTCGACGGCGATCGCGATCTCGAGCGCCGGCGAACGCTGGCGATGGAGCTGGTCGCGACTGCGCGCGTCGATCTCTCATCGGGAGATCCGGCGCGACGCGGCGATGCGATCAAGTCCGCAGGGCGCGCGCTCGCACTCGATCCCGAAAACGAGTCCGCTGCCGCGATCGTCGCGAAGTTGATGATCGAGCCGCCGCCGGTGATGCCACCCGAGCTCGCGAAGCGGCTCGACGACATCGATCTCGAGCAGGGCAGGAGCCAGGGCAAGCGCGCGATCGGCTCGCTGGGTGCGTACTTCCTGTTCCTTCCAGTGGCGATCTGGATGGGCATTCGCGATGCCGCGACGGTGGCTCTGCTCTACGGGCTGATCACGGCGACGATGACCTTCGCCATCCTGCGCCTGCGGTTTCCTCAGCTGCCGATGGTGATCGCGCTGCTGCTCAACGGCGTCATGTTGCTGACGCTGAGTCGGGTCACCAGTCCGCTCTTGATCGTGCCGACCCTGGCGGTTGGCATCGGCATCCTGTTCGCCATGTTTCCGCAGCTGCTACAGGTGCCGTGGCTGGTGCTGGGCACGAGCGTGTCGGCGCTGGTACTGCCGATGGTGTTCGAGGCGGCGGGCTGGTGGCGCGAGACCTGGCGCGTGTCGGGTGGTCAGTTCGTTGCTGATCCGAGCGCGCTCGACTTCGATGGTCCGGCGGCGAAGGTGTTCTTGATCGGGATCCCGGTCGCGACGGCGATCGTGTTCCCGCTGTTCATTCGCGCGCTCGCGATCGCGCAACGCACCAGTCGCCGCCAGCTCGAGGTGCAAGCGTGGCACCTCCAGCACCTGATCCCGAAGGTGTGACCGGATCGCTCTCGGATCGATCAGATCGTCCGCAGCTGCTTCGGCGCGTCGTAGCGGCCATTACCGTCGACGTCGAACAGGATCGGGTTAGTGACCGCGATCGGAAAGATCTTCGCGCTGCCGGCGCCGCCGATCACCGGCGTCAGCGGCCGATCTCCCTCGACGCGCACGACGGCGTGGGTATCGCGGGGGAGCACGAGCTCGTAGCTGGTCTCGAGCCGCTTGACGGTGTCGCTCGCCGCGAGCTCCCAGGTCTTCTCGAGTTTGCCGCCGACGTACAGCTTGACCCGTGAGGTCGACACCCACGGCGCCGCCCGCACGACGATCTCGAGCTTCGCCTTGCCATCGACCGCGCGTGCGAGATCACCGATGCCGGCAGTGCCCGCACGAACGTCGACGATGGGGCCGGTGGTGAAGAACGCGTGGTGCGCCTTGATGCCCTTGGCCAGGTCGGCACCGGTGACCTTCCCGGGCGTGTCGTCGACGACCTGGACGTAGTTCCGCGGGTAGCCGCCGAGGTTGTAGGTCATGTGATGCGAATCGGAGTTGCCCGTGGCGGTGGCGACGACGCCGCGGTCGAGCAGCGCGAACCAGTCGGTCAGGTTGCGATCGAGCAGCCGGAGCTTGGTGTCCTCGTAGCCGTTGAGCAGCTCGACCGCGTCGAAGTCGTACGAGAAGTCTTTGCGGCGCGCGTTGCCCGTCTTCGCGTTGAACTTGCCGAGCTCGAAGTAGCCGGTGAGCTTCTCGAGCCG
>JBBQJJ010000759.1:0-2463 GCA_038325805.1 Haliangiales bacterium | reverse complement strand
GGCTCGCTGGCAGCGCCGGCTCACGCCGCTGTGGCGCACGGTGTCCGGCAACTGCCATCTCGATCGAGATGTGGCGCACGCGATCGAAGCGGCCGGCTTGATCGTGCGAGAGCTCGGGGGATATCAGCGTCATCACCAACCCGGGTTGCTGTCGCAGGCATACGTCGGGTTTGCCACGAGGGATTGACGTTAGTGCGCTACCAGAACGCGGCCCCGATGGCGGCATGGCCACGGATCACGTAGGTCCGCCCGGCATGCAGGAGGCCGCGTAGCTCGGCATGCGTCGCCTGCTGGTTCGCGCGGACAGCGACGGGTAGGAGATGCGTGCGGCTCCGGCTTCGCGGCGTCGCTCGACGATGTTCGCCGAAGTATTCGAGAACGCCGCCGTGACAGCACGACGTGGTCTAGACGAATCGCGGCTGGCCGGTGGTCTCGGTCACCGCGAGCCACACCTCTTTGTCGGGGTCGATGCGTCGCTGCTGGGTCGTCACGAGGCCGAGTGGGACGTGGGTGAAGGAGCGATGCCAGCGGCCGATCATCACGGCGGTCTTGCCGGCCATCGCCGCGTGGGCGGCGTCGCGGGCGAGCTCGTCGCAGAAGATCGAGTCCACCGCGGTGGCCGGGACGCCGCGGAGCATGTAGCTCGGATCGATGTACTTGAGCGTGGCGGGGATGCCTGCGCGCTTGAAGTGCTCGGTGATGGACGTCCTGAGATGCGCACCGATGTCGAGCTCGGTGTTCTGGAGATCGAGATTTCCGGAGGCGTCGCAGGGCTGGGTGGCCTTCGATCCGAGGGGCACGCCGCATCCCTCCGCGACGACGATGACGGCGTGGCCGCGCTTCTCGAGGCGCGACGTGAGATAGGCAAGCAGGCCGTGCGGTCCCTCGAGCTCGAACGGCACCTCGGGGACCAGGCACACGTTGACTTCGTGGCTCGCCAGCGTCGCGTGGGCGGCGATGAAGCCGGCGTGGCGTCCCATCAACTTGACGAGGCCGATCCCGTTTCGCACCGACAGCGCCTCGTTGTGCGCGGCATCGATCGCGATCCGCGCCATCGTGATCGCGGTGTCGAAGCCGAACGTCTTGTCGACGAACGGGATGTCGTTGTCGATCGACTTGGGGATGCCGATGACTGCGATCGACAGACCGCGCCTCGTGATCTCCTGGGCGACCAGGTGTGCTCCGCGCATCGTGCCGTCACCGCCGATCACGAACAGACAATCGATCCGCTGCGCGACGAGCGTGTCGACCATGATGCTCGGCGAGTGGGCGCCCCGCGATGTGCCGAGCAGCGTGCCGCCGCGGGTGTGGATGTGCTGCACGTCGCCGGGCCGCAAGATCATCGGCGGCTGGCTCGAAGCTGGATCGAGGCCGGAGTAGCCGTAGCGAAACCCTACGACCTCGGCGATCCCGTAGCGGTGCACGAGCTGGAGGACGAGCGAACGGATCACGTTGTTGAGCCCCGGGCAGAGTCCGCCGGCGGTCAGGATGCCGGCGCGGGTTGTGCGGGGCTCGAAGAAGATGGTCTCCCGGGGGCCGGCCTTCTCGAAGGAGCGCGATGGATCGGGGAGCTCTCCAGGCGCCAGCTCGGTGCCGTACAAGACGCGCGTGCCGTCGGGCACGTAGTCCGGAACGCCGTCGTCGAGGGCGTTCGAGAGCGCGAGCGGCGAGGTCACGGTGGTGGGGCCGAGCGTCTGCACTCGCCAGTCGGGGTGAACAGTCGTGGTAGTCACGATCTATCTTGCCGTGAGTTTGGAAGCGGTCGCGGGGCATCAGCTTGCTCGATCACAGCGTGGTTCTAGCACTCCCACCGCTTGCGCTGTGGTTCGCATCTGCGCTGGGGGCGTGAACCACTCGCGTGCGATAACTCGATGATGAAGCTCGCATTCGATGTGTGGCCGTCGGGCGACAAGGTGAATGCCACCGACGTCGCGACGCCGTCGCAGCTGCACGTCGAGCGGGTGCTGCACGTCGAGGACGATGACGGTGCGATCCGCGTGTGGGGAGTGCGCGACGGCGTGGTCCGGCTGGTCGGCAAGGCCGCGCGTCGCGATGCGGTGATCTACACGCGCGTCGGCGACGCACCGTGGGCGCAGGTGGCCAAGGGCTTGAACGCCGCGCTCGAGGGGGACGTGCATGACGAGTTGCCCGACGAGGTGGTCGCCGACGACTTCCTCACATTCGACGTCGATCGCGAGGGTGTGCCGAACAATCTCAACAGTCATCGGGAGAAGGAGCTGCGCACTCACCAGGCGGGGGACGTCCAGGTCGTCGTCGTCGACGGTCGCGTGACCGTGTACGCGAACGGCCAGGTGCTCGGGCGTGCCCGGAAGGAGCGCAACGCGCTGGTTCCGACCGACGAGGGAGACCTCCTGTGGAGTCGGATCATTCGCGGCATTGGAACAGCCACGCCGTGGAAACCCGACGGAGCACCGGCACCCAGTTCGCGCGTCGCCAGGCGAC
>JBBQJJ010000758.1:0-2485 GCA_038325805.1 Haliangiales bacterium | reverse complement strand
CGCTGTCGGAAGGCGATCGCAAGCGCTTCCTGATCGATCGACTCGCGCGCTGTAGCTTCGCCGTCGCCGACAAGCGCACGGTGCTCGGCTCGTTCACCGAGCTGGTTCGCCAGATCCGCGAGCACAAGCTCAAGCAGCAGCCGGTGATCGGCGTGGTCCCGAAGCGCACGCCACCGGCACCGGGACCCGTGAAGTCCGCACGTGGGTTGCCGAGAGCTGGCGATGCAAAGTTGCCGGTCCATCCGAAGGGCACGCGCGACGATCTGATCCAGCGGCCAACGGCCATCGCCAAGTCGACCCGCGATCTCGATCCCGACACCGACCCCTACAGGCCGACCAACAACCTGCCGCAGGGAATCATCTACGCGCGGTATCTCCGCAGCGGTCGCTGGGTGCCGATCCGGATCGGCGCGCTCAGTCTCAAGGGCGCCGCGCTGATGTCGGGCGCGTTGCCGCGCGTCCACGATCACGTCGATCTCGCCTTCACGTACGGCGACTACCGCGCGCTCGTGCGCGGCCCGGTGCAAAAGGTGTCCTCCGTCGAGGAAGCCGCGCAGTCCGGTGCCGCCACGTTCAGCGTGGATTTCGAGCTCGACGAGCCCGCGCGCCGCCAGCTCACCATGCTGCTCACGGCCGCGCGCGCCGCGCAGGTCACGATCAAGCCGCCGCCGCCTCGCAGCACGCGCCGCTATCCGGTCGAGTGGCCGGTCTGCCTTGGCACGATGCGCGGTGCCGTCCGCGCCGACGCCCTCGACATCTCGTACGGCGGCATGTTCGTGCGGCCCGCGCATCCGCTCGCGATGGACAGCTCGCTCAACTTCTCGATCGTGCTCGACGATGGCGAGAAGCCGATCGCCGGTCGCGCGAAGGTCGTTCGTCACGTCACCGAAACCGATGCGCGCGCGTGCGGGTTGATGCCCGGCTACGGGCTGCACATCGTCGACATGAACGACGCCGACCTCGGCCGCTGGATGGCGTTCCTCGCGCGGATCGAGAGGCGCGCCGAGAAGCGCGTGTTGATCGGCGCGACGCCCGATCGGCTGGTCGAATTGCAAACCGCGCTCGCGTCGATCGGCTACGCCGTGACAGGTGGGACCGATCCCGGAGTGCTCGTCCAGCTCGCCGGTGCTGCGCGCCCCGTGGATGCGGTGCTGCTCGACGGAGACTGGTTGGCGCCGGGCGCATCGACGTCACTGATCGAGTCGTTATTCACCGCGAAACAGGTTCCTTGCGTGACGCTCCACGGCGAACCACGACGGGGCAGATTGGCGATCGACAAGCTGCTGGCGATCACCTAGCTCGCGGCACGAACAGATCCATGACCCGGCGTTCACAGGCGTGGTCGGATCGCACGGTTTGAACCCTGGTCGGACCAGCTAAATGCCTGGTTCTATACCCATCCCAAAGTTCGCGTGCTGGCCCCGGACTTGCGAGAATTCCGTCTCAGGAAGACGACCCCTGGTGGGTCTGGAAAGCCAACAAATGACGCCTATGAAGTCCTTAGTCCTCGTCGGTCTGCTCGCTGCGATCCCCACGTTCGCCCCCAGCGAGGCGTCGGCTCAACCCCGCGGTGGTCCGGGCTACTACGGCCCGGGCGGCCCGCCGCCGAACTCGACCCTCCCGGGTGGCTTCCACAACCGGCAGGGGCGGCTGATGTTCGGCTTCAGCCTCGGCATCGGCGGCATGCACGACGACTTCGGCGACATCGAGTGCGATGGCTGCCAGGCACTCTCGGGTCAGGTCTCGGGTCACGTCGGTGGTTTCATCGGCCCGCGCTTCGCGCTGATGTTCGAGGCGCAGGCCAACATCCAGCAGATCTCGGCGGGCAGGTTCGTCGAGGACGATCTGTTCCTCACCCAGTCGGCCGCGATGATCGCCGCGCAGTGGTGGATCGCGCCACAGCTCTGGATCAAGGGTGGCATCGGTCTCGCGAACCTGCAGGTCGAGGACAACTTCGGTGGTTCGTCGGCGCCCGAGAACGGCACCGCACTCCTCGGCGCGGTCGGCTACGAGCTGTTCTCGTCGCGCTACCTGTCGGTCGATCTCCAGGGCCGCATCATCAACGGCTCGTACGACGGCATCAACAACAACATCACCGCCGGCAGCGTCGGTATCGGCGTCAACTGGTTCTAAGCTGACGTGATCGCCGCATCGCCCGGTGGGTTCGCTCGCCGGGCGTTGTCGGTTTCGGGCGATTGCGATCGCTCACTCACTGGCAGACGTCGAAGCTACCGCCGCTGCCCGGATCGGTCGGGATCGCGAGCTCCTCGGTGGTCGCGTCGATCGACAGCAGGAATGCCGTCAGATCGTCGAGCTTGTCGGGCTGCGCGAGCGTCAGGCCGAAGTTCGCGTTGCCCGCACCGGTGTGGAACTGCCAGCGCTCGTCGGTGAACAGCTCCGCGAGCGTCGCGGCCTGACCGTGGTGCAGGTAGGGCGCGCCGAGGGCGAGCCCGTAGAGCGACGGCACGTTGTAGCCAGCGCGACC
>JBBQJJ010000757.1:0-2509 GCA_038325805.1 Haliangiales bacterium | reverse complement strand
CCGACCACGGCGATGCAGGATGTCCATGATCTCGCGCTCACGGCGCGTCAGCGGATCGGGTTTCTTGGCCACGTGCTAAGGAATTAACAGGCTGCTAATTCTTTAGCAAGTCTGCTGCTAATTTTTTCGCACCTCGCTGCGGCCGGGCTGAGCTAGTAGACACGTCGTCGAGATCACAGCTCGGCCATCATCACGTAGTTGGTGGCGACGGAGGACCCGGAGCTGTGAGATAAGCGGCGGAGATGCGCGCCGTTTTTGCTCTCCTGCTCGCCTGTGGCAGCGATGGGCCCCGAGATCCACATGCCGCGGGCACGTGCGATCAGGGCTGGGTGAACAACGGCTTCGACAGCTGCGAGCTCGGCTGCCAGAACTCGAACGTCGCGCTCACTGCCTCGGGTCCGTCGTGCGACGCGTTCACGATCGAGCAAGCCTCGGTGAGCTGCAGCAAGACGCTGGTGTTCGATGGCGTCACGGGCTGCTGCTCGGTCGACCCTCCGGAAGTACACTTCGCCGAATGCCAGTGATCGTTCGCGTCTGGTCCGACTACGTTTGACCGTGGTGCTATGTCGGCCTCGTCGAGGTCGAGAGGCTCCGCGACAACCATGACCTCGAGCTCGAGTGGCTGCCGTTCGAGCTGCGCCCGAATTCACCCGAGGAAGGCTGGGAGCTGCCGCCGCACATCAAGGCGATGAAAGCGCGCCCCGACAATCCGTTGACCACGCGCGCGAAGCAGCTCGGCATCACGATGGTGGAACGCGATCGCATCCCGAGCTCGCGCCGCGCCCACGAGTGCACCGAGTACGCGCGCGCGAACGGCAAGCTCCACGAGTTTCACGCCGCGGTCCTGAAGGCCTACTGGACCGAGGGCCAGGACATCCACGACTGGGCGGTGCTCGAGGAGCTGGCGCGCGGCGCCGGGCTCGATCCCACCGCGATGCGAGACGAAGTGACCGCTGGAGCATGGAAGATTGCCGTCGACGAACGCGTCGAGTCGGCCCACGAGATCGGCGTCAACGCGGTCCCCACGTTCCTGTTCGCGGACAAGTTCATCGTCCAGGGCGCGCAGACTCTCGACGTGCTCGAGAAGGTGATGGCGAGGGTCACGACTGAACCTCGATCGTGAGCTCGCGAATCACCACGGTGGGAGTCCCGTGATCACAGACGCGGTTCGAGCCCCATCTCCGTGATCAAGTGATCGGCGCCGTCGACCTTGTCCATCACCCACAGCATGTAGCGAGCGTCGACGTGGATCTTGCGGACCATCGCGCCATCGAACACCACGTCGGAGGCGACGCCCTCGATCGTGCTATCGAAGTTGAGGCCGACGAGCTCGCCCTTGTCGTTGAGGACGGCGCTGCCCGAGTTGCCACCCGTGGTGTCGAGGTCGGAGAGGAAGTTCACCGGCAGCTCGCCCTTCGCGGCATACGGACCGAACTGCTTGGCCTTGATCGCGGCGAGCAGTGGCGCGGGGGCGTCGAACGGATCCTTGCCGGTGTCCTTCGCGATGATCTGCGCGCCGGTGGTGAACGGTGCCTCTGCCTCCGTGCGCGGCTTGACGGTGCCGTAGGTGATCCGCAGCGTGCCGTTCGCGTCGGGGGCGAGCAGCCCGCCGAGCGCGGCGCGCATCGCATCGGCGTAGACCGGTGAGACCAGCAGGAGCTCGCCCGTGCGTGCGTCCGACTTCTTCTCCTCGGCGAGAAAGGTCGGCCACACGCGACGCGCTGCCTTGATGAAGGGAT
Source organism: Haliangiales bacterium (assembly GCA_038325805.1). Lineage (GTDB taxonomy): Bacteria > Myxococcota_A > Polyangia > Haliangiales > Haliangiaceae > JABFXX01. Next base: position 770 of record JBBQJJ010000757.1, on the reverse strand, counting down.
CCGGTGACGCGGCGAGCTTCGCCTTGGTGCCGGTCTGCAGCACCTCGAGGCGCAGCGCTTCGTCGGCGAGCTTGCTGTCGCGGTACCAGCCATCGAGCGTCTTGTCGATCAGCGCCTCGTCGACCTTCTTGCCCCCGGTGCCGAGCAGCTGCGCGAGCCAGGGTCGCTCGGCGGCGGGGAGTTGCATCGCACGGACCAGCGCGAGCCGGAGCTGTGCGCGATCGAGGATCGCGTCGAACTGCTTCGTCAGCTGCTTCTGCCCCGAGATGGCCGGCCTCATGTCGCGGTCCTGGTAGCCGGACTTGCGATCGGCATCGGGCTTGACGCGCTCCTCGCTCCACCGGATCAGCGACAACGATGCGCTCAACAGGCGCGACGCACCGAACGCCGCATAGCGATCGAAGTCCGCCCGCGCGGTGCGGTGCTCTGCGAGGAGCAACTTCTCGAGCTTCTCGATCGCCGCCTTGTGCACTTCGCGACCGGGCTCCGCCGCCCACGCCTTCGCGGCCGCATCGAGCGTGGCCTTGCGCTGCAGCAACGACTCGTTCCTTGATAGCCCCGCGAGCACGCCGGTGATCTTCTCGAGCCCGTTCTGCGCACCCTGCTTCATCACGCCCGCCTTGATCGCCGTCTGCCCTGGATCCTTGAGGTGCGCCTCGGCGATCGCGTAGCGCTGCTTCGCGTACTCGATGAAGTTTGGATACGCCCACTCGACGTCGTGCTTGACCTCGAGCGCCGTCTTCGTGCGCGTGGTGCGCCCGGGGAAGCCC
>JBBQJJ010000756.1:0-2523 GCA_038325805.1 Haliangiales bacterium | reverse complement strand
CCCAGAACAAGGGTGCGCAGAACTGGATTCGTCGCGAGCAGCGTCGACCCTCGAACCTGCTTCCCGCCGACGAGCCGGCCGAGTACGACGTGCTCGTCCCCGACAGCGACAGCGCCAAGCTCGAGTTTTGGAACTGGATATATTCCGAGTGGCTGGACTCCTGGGACACCACGCAGGCTGACGGTCAGAAGGGCTGGTTGCCGAGCCGGGTGCGGATCACGGTCACGATCAAGGACCTCACGAACAAGGACTACAAGCTCACCACGCAGGCACGCATCTTGATGCAGGAACCGTTGAACTTCACGCAATGAGGAACCAACGACCACATAAGCGACGGGTTCGGCAACGCGGCGTGGCGTTGGTCGCGGTGATGATCTCGCTCGCGATCATCCTGATCATCACCAACCAGTTCGGCACGTCGACCAACGTCGACCTGATCGCCTCCGCCAACTACAGCGATCAGATGCGAGCGCACTACCTCGCGCGCTCGGCGCAGAACCTGTCGGAGCTCGTGATCCGCTTGCAACAGCGGCTCGACAACATCAAGGAGCTGAGCGGTCAGGTCCAGATCACCGACTTCGCCGACCAAGTCCTGCTCGCGTTCTGCGGGCAGGGTGACGAGGTCAAGAGCGCGGTCGGCTTCTCGCCTGACTCGGTGAAGGGCCTCGGCGCCAACATCGGCACCTGCGGCATCGTCAATCAGTCGATCACCACCGAGGACGACAAGCTCAACATCAACTGCCTCGCCGGCAACGACGCCACGGCGAAGACGTTCAAGAGCGCGCTCGATGCGCTGATCTACTTTCCGGCCTACGACCCGCTGTTCGAGGAAGCCGACGCCGAGGAGTACCGGCGCGATCGCGCGCAGCAGGTCGCCGCGATCGCGGACTACATCGACACCGACTCGATGCGCCTGCGCGACCGCGGCACCAACGAGGACTATGGCTACGAGAGCCTCAAGGACCCGTACAAGATGAAGAACAACTATCTCGACACGGTCGGCGAGCTCAAGCTCGTGCGCGGCGTCGACGATCGCTTCTGGACGCTGTTCGGCAACGCCTTCACGGTCTATGGATCCTGCAAGATCAACCTGTCGTCGCTGACCAACACGCAGCTGATCGCGGCGGTGCTGTTCCTCTCGGCGAAGAACCCGAACGACCCCGTGGTGCTCGATCCGAAGCGGCTGTTCCTGCTCGCCTCGCTGGTCGCGAAGGCGAAGCAGTTCGGCCAGTCGTTCGACAAGGTCGACGACTTCATGAACTTCGTGAAGGACCCGGCCGCCGCGCTCGGTGCGACGGCGACGGGTGAGGGCGGTGGGCTCGCTGGCGGTGCCGCGAATGCAGGCCTCGGCGCCGGCATCCCGGGCCTCACCGGCCCCGACAAGGTCAAGCTCGAGCTCGACAAGACGAAGCTGTCGCAGCTCGCCAACGCCGGACCGCGCCGCACCTATCGCGTCCAGGCGTGGGGCGAGATCGATCGCAAGCTCAAGGACAAGGATGGAAACCCGGTGTTCCCGGCGATCCGGACCACGATCACCGGCGTGTGGGACACCAAGTTGGTTCCCCAGAACGCGCGCAAGACTCCAGCCCCGAAGGGCGGCTGGGTGTATCTGAGGGAGGACTGATGGCGAGCCGTGTATTTGCTGTCGATCTCGGCGCGTGGAGCGTCAAGCTCGCGATCGCGAGCCCAGGGATCCGCGGTGCGATGTTGCTCTCGGTCGTCGAGCGCATGCTTCCTGCCGAGCTGAGTGAAGGCGAGTCCGTCGAGTCGCGTGGCAAACGCGCGCTCGTCGAGCTGGTCCGCGAGCTCAAGCTCGAGCACGACACGGGATACCTCGGCGTCTATGGCGACCAGGTGTTCTCGCAGGTCGTCGAGTTCGGCTTCAAGAACCTGCGCCGCGCCGAGCTCGACAAGGCCGTCGAGGGCGAGCTCGAGGGTGTGGTGCCCGTCGACCTCGAGGACATGGTCTACACGTACAGCGAGCTACCACCGCAACCGGTGGCAGCGCCGAACTTTGCCCCCGAGCCGACGGCGACAGGGATGATGAGCATCCGTGGTCGCGTCGCGCCGCCGTCTCCCGGCATGCGCGTGTTGACGTACGCGATGCGTCGCGATCGCGCCGAGGAGCTGATCGCGCTCGGTCGCGAGACCGGCTTCGAAGTCCGCGGCGTCCTCGCCTGCGGTGGTGCCGCGGCGCGCCTCGTCAGCCATGTGCCTTCGCTGGCCCGCGCACGCGCCGAGGGTGCGGTGGCGGTGATCGACATCGGTCACGAGCGCACCGATGTCGTGGTTGTCGTCGGTGGCAAGCCGGTGTTCAGCCGCAGCATCGGTCGCGCCGGCAAGCAGGTCACCGAAGCGATCGCGAAGTTCTGGAAGCTGCCATTCGAAGATGCCGAGCGCGCGAAGCACAGCGACGGCTTCATCGCCTCGCAGTCCGAGCCGGCGAGCTCGGAGAGCTGGGCTCGCATCCACCAGGTGTTGATCGGTGAGCTCCAACCGTTCGCACGCGATCTGCGCCAGACG
>JBBQJJ010000755.1:0-2534 GCA_038325805.1 Haliangiales bacterium | reverse complement strand
CGGCGATGGGAGAGGACGCTGGGCCGGTGAAGCACGCGCACCCACACGCACGCATCGTCGCTCGCGCCCGCTAGACCTACGCAGTTTCGGCGTCCGGTCGACCCGAGAGGTCATGCGCTTCTTTGCAGCCGCGGTGCTCATGTCGAGCACGGCAGCCGCCGCTCCGGTCCAGATCCACTACACCCCCACGGGCGATGGCCGCGCCGTCCAGCCGATTCCGCCGGTCTCTTCGGCAGCGGTCGCGACCACGCGCACGCTCTATCTCAACCGCACCGGCGGCACGCTGACGCCGGGCACCAACAACTCGCAGGCGAACACCTCCTCGCTGGTCAGTCAGGCGTCGACGATCGCCGGCTGGGATACCAGCGATGCGAAGTGGGCCGAGACGATGGCCTGCGTGCGCGACATGTGGGCGCCGTTCGATGTCTCGGTCACCGACGAGGATCCCGGCTCGACGCCACACGTCGAGGTCCACATCGGTGGCTCGCCGGCGTCGATCGGCTTCGGCTCGAACATCGGTGGCGTCGCCCCGATGGCGCTCGATTGCAGCGTCGTCGAACGCTCGATCGTGTTCGTGTTCCCCAACAGCCTCGGCAACCGTCCGCAGAGCGTCTGCGAGGTGGTCGGCCAGGAAGTCGGGCACAGCTACGGACTCGATCACGAGCTCGAGCCGTCCGATCCGATGACCTATCTCCCGTTCAACGGCGAGCGCACGTTCCGCGACAAGACCGCGTCGTGTGGCGAGAGTACCGCGCGTCCGTGCGGCTTCGAAGGTTACGCGGCCTGCCGCGCGAACCAGAACTCGTTTCGCATCCTCCTCGATCGCCTCGGCGCACCAGGGTCCGATCGCGTCGCACCCGTGATCGAAGTGACCGAACCGCGTGACAACGCGATCGTCGAGGCCGGCTTCGCCGTGTCGGCGAGCGCCACCGACAACGTCGGGATCGAGCGGATGACGCTGTTCGTCGACGGTGGCATGGTCGCTGTCGACACCGAAGCGATCGCGCTGGCGACCGATCCGAGCCTGCCCCCCGGTAGCCACGAGCTCGTGATCGAGGTCGCCGACACGGCGGGCAACACCGCCACGAAGCGACTCGTCGTCTCGATCCGAGAGGAAGTCACCCCGACCGCGCCCGACTTCACGCCTTCGATCGGTTGCTCGGCATCGCGCGATGGCAGCTGGTTGCTAGCGCTCGCGATCGTCGGCCTCGGCGTGCGCCGTCGTCAGCGCGTGTAGCGCAAGCCGACGACGCCGGAGCTTCGCCCGGATCGACATCCGCGGACGAGTTCGCGCATCCGTTGATGATTGCAGCGTATGTTCGCGCTGGTCAGATGTTCAGTATAGGGTGAAGGCGTGGGTCCGCGGATCGCCTGCCTCGATCTCGACACGTTCTTCGTGTCCGTCGAACGCATCCTCGATCCGAGCCTGCGCGGCAAGCCCGTTGTCGTCGGGGGCCGGCGATGGGGCGGTGGGGTCGTCACCTCGGCGAGCTACGAGGTACGTACGTTCGGCGTGCGCTCCGGCATGTCGATCCGCGAAGCCTCGGAGAAAGCACCGCGCGATGCGGTGTTCGTATCGGGTCACGGCGATGCGTACAGCGACTACTCGAAGCGCGCCCGCGAGATCGTCGAGCGGTTCTCGCCGATCGTGATCGCCGCGTCGATCGACGAGCACTACCTCGACTTCCGCGGCTGCGAGCGGCTGTATCGCAAACCGGGTGATGCAGATGACGACGCCACGATCCTCCGCGTGGTTCGCGAGATGACTGGTGCGATCGATCGCGAGCTCGGCTTGCCGTCGAGTGCAGGCATCGCCACGAGCAAGTCACTCGCGAAGGTGACCAGCGGCCTCGCGAAGCCCGCCGGCGTGATCTTGATCGCCGCAGGCACCGAGGTCGCCACGCTCGCGCCGTTGTCGGTGCGCAAGCTGCCGGGCATCGGGCCGGTCGCCGAGCAGCGCCTCGCTGCGCTGGGCATCCTCACGCTCGGTCAGCTCGTCTCCGCACCGGATGCACAGCTGCGCCCGATCTTCGGGGCGTACACGCAGAGCCTCCGCGCCTCCGCTCGTGGTGAGGGTAGCGACGACGTCGGTCGCGAGCGACCAAAGTTCCGCGAGTTCGATCCCGAGGGGATGGTCCACGGCTCGATCTCCAACGAGCGCACGTTCTCCGAAACCTCGTCGGACACGGCGCGCGAGGTCCTGTCCTCGCTCTGCGAACGCGTCGGTGCACGGATGCGTAACCGCGGCGTGCTGGCCGGCGTGCTGACCCTCAAGCTTCGCTACACCGACTTCCGCACGATCTCGCGCGCCCGCACGATCTCGCCGACGGCGGATGACTTCGAGCTCCACCGCATCGCCCTCGAGCTCTATCGCGAGTCGCGCACGGGCACGTTGCCGATCCGGCTCCTCGGCATCCAGGTCAGCAAGCTCCGGCTCGCCGAGGCCCAGTTGTCCCTGTTCGCCGGTGACGAGCGTCGCGGTGACGCCGTCGACACGATCCGCGATCGGTTCGGCTATCACGCCGTGCACCTCG
>JBBQJJ010000754.1:0-2537 GCA_038325805.1 Haliangiales bacterium | reverse complement strand
GCGACTGCGAGCGTGGCGCAGACGAGCAGCAGCGGCCGACGAGCCACGACTCGTGGTGTAGCACCTGGGCTCGGGGGCCAAGGGCGTCCTCGCCGTGGCAACTTGCAACTCGCACGTTGCAAGTTGCCCTGTTGCCGCGATTACTGGTGTTACGCGGGCATGAGGACGCCCCTTAGGACGGACCGGCTGGAACCTGGCACACCTGACTTCGAGGTCGTCCCGGGTGTTGCGCGATGGCGACAGAGCCGCGGGTGACGACTGCGCCGACAACGCCGCTGCTTGCTTGCCTGCACGTATCCGTGACGGATCGCGTGACGGCCCGACACCAACCTCGACAACCAAGAGGTCACATGACGGACGCCCGCTTCTTCGTCGCGGCTGCGCTCCTTGTCGTGGCCACCGGCTGCCCCGATCGCACGATCGCGGAAGTGCCGGTGGACCAGGACAAGATCGAACAGCTCGACATTCCCGCCGTGCCGAAAGGCTTCGACATCCTGTTCGTGATCGACGACTCGCAGTCGATGCAGGACGAGCAGACGTCGCTCCGCGCGAACTTCCCGAAGATGATCGAGGTGCTCGAGCAGCTCGAGGGAGGCTTGCCCGACGTGCAGATCGGCGTCGTCACCCCGAACATGGGGACGAGTGCCACCAACGGCAGCTCCGCCGTCGCCGTGGGGACGTGCAGCGGGCAGGGAGAGGGCGGCGCGTTGCGTGCGCAGGGCGGCATCCGGTTTCTCTCCGACAAGCCCGACGGTGCCGGCGGCCGGATCCGCAATTACACGGGCACGCTCGCCGATGCGTTCTCGGACCTCGCCAACGTCGGCGCGGCCGGCTGCGGCCTCGAGCAACACCTCGAGGCGATGAAGCGGGCCACCGATGGCTCGAACCCTCTCAACGCCGGCTTCCTCCGCCAGGACGCGTATCTCGCCGTCATCGTGATCGCCGACGAGGATGATTGCTCGTTGGCGAACAGCTCGCTGTTCGACGCGATTCCTCGCAGCGATCCGAGATACGGCGAGAAGCTCAACTTCCGCTGCATCGCGCAGGGCGTGGTCTGCGAGTCGCCAGCGACGGACTTCTTCGCTGCCGACGGCCCGCGCGACGACTGTCACCCCCGCGAGGACTCGACGGAGCTGACGAGCATCCAGCGTTACGTGGACCATCTGAAGTCACTCAAGGCCGATCCACGCGACGTCGCGGTCGCCGCGATCACCGGCGATCCGGAGAACTTCGACATCGTCACCAACGGTGGCGTCACCGAGATCGGGAATGCGTGCTCGACCCCCGGCGCCGAAGCCGCACCCGCCGTGCGCACGGATGCACTCCTCCAGCACTTCGAGTTGTCGACCCGCGCCACGATCTGCGAAGGCGATCTCTCGCAGGCACTCCGCCAGATCGGCGAGTTGATCAGCGAGCGGATCGACCCGTGCTTCGATTCGAACCTCGCGGACGTCGATCCCGCCACGCCGGGCCCGCAGTACGAGTGCTCGGTCACCGAGGTTCGCCGCACCGCGGGGCAGGAGCAGGAGATCGATGTCCTGCCGTCGTGCGACCGCGGCTCCCCCCCGTGCTTCCGGATCGAGGAGGACCCGGTCCAGTGCAGCTACACGGCGGCCGATCCGCACCTCAAGTTGGTCATCGAGCGGAGCGCCGCCGTGGATCCAACCCTCCATATCAAGGCGGCGTGCGTGACGGCGACCGCTGCCGGCTCGCTCGCTCGCCGCACCATCGCGGGACCCGTCTTGTAGTAGGGTGCCCGGGCAGTGCCAGCCCCGGGCAAGCCATGGATCACCGCCAACCAGGTCACCCTGGGTCGTCTGATCCCGATGCCGCTGCTCAGCTGGCTGATCTACGAGGGCGCGAGGACGGGGTACGAGAACAACCCGTATATGTGGGGTGCCCTGATCGCGGGCGTGTTCGTCGGTTCGACCGACTGGGTCGACGGCATGCTCGCCCGCAAGTACGGGCCCACGGTGCTCGGCGGTCTGCTCGACCCGATCGCCGACAAGGTGTTCATCGCCTTCGCGTACATCCCGTTCTGCGACGACATCAATGGGTCCAGCCTGGTTCCCGCATGGGTGGTCGCCCTGATGTTCACGCGCGAGTTCTTCATCACCGCGCTGCGGTCGGCGTACGAGCAGCGGGACCTCACGCTCAAGACGAGCTACCTCGCGAAGGTCAAGACGTGGACCCAGATGCAGGGCATCGGCGTGATGCTGTTGTTCCCGCTGATCCCGGAGAGCAAGCAGTACATCCTGGTGTGGTTCCTCGGCGTGATGACACTCGCGCCGCTCCCGCTGGTCGTGTTCCTCTCGATCAAGCGCAAGAAGCTGTGGCGGGGCGGCTTGATCATGGCGGGGTCGGTGGCACCGATCTTCGCGCTCGCGCTGTACGGCGATACCCAGCTCACGTTGCGCTGGATCATGATCGCGGTGGTCGGGCTGACCTGGATCTCCGGCCTCGACTACATCGTCGTCGGCTGGAAGCAGCTGCGCGGCCGCGGTGATTTTACGATGGCCGATGGGGTCCGGCTGATC
>JBBQJJ010000753.1:0-2555 GCA_038325805.1 Haliangiales bacterium | reverse complement strand
CGGTTGACCGAGGTGCGCGGAAACGAGCTCGAGGAGGGACGCGATCCATGGCCGATCGAGGTCATCGAACAGACGGATCTCGCTGGTGAGGACGGTGGCGGTCATCTGGCATCTCCATCGAGCAAGGAACGTCGGGTGGTGAAGGTGACGGACGCCGAGCACTGCCAGCGAGCCACGAGGACTCGGGTGAACAATGACCCGAGCCGTGCGGATGCGCGTGCATCGAGGGGACGAAGCGCGACAGACCTCGACCAGCGAGCTCGCAACGAGCCGCGATGTGCGAACCCCAGGCCATCGAGCGCCAGGACCGTGGACGCGAGCAGCATCATCGGACGCCTCCGGCGGAGGTGGCTGCCAGTCGCAGCGACGCTTCGGGCAACGACGACTCGGTGAGGATCGAGATCGTACGACGCCTGATCGGGCGTTCGGGTTCGCGCGCCACCGACGCGTACTGCGCGCTGCCGATACGCTTGTCCGGGTCTTCCATCTTGCCGTGGCGACGGCGGACGTCGTCGATCTCGGTGGTCTCAAGCACCGCGAGCTCGTAGATCACGGCCTTCTTGCCAGGGCGCGGGCGGAGCACGCGACCGATCCGCTGGACCTGGCGGCGCGCACTCGACGAGCCGCCCACGATGATCGCGACATCGGCGTCCGGTACGTCGAAGCCCTCGTCGAGGACCTGCGCGGAGACCAGCACCGTGAGCTCGCCGGTGCGGAACTTCTCGATCACCTGGGCACGCTCGGCGCGACCGATCTCGTGCGTGATCGGCATGACCAGCAACTCGCGGGCGATCTGGTACGCGGTGGCGACATCGGCGGTGAACACCAGCGTGCGTTCACCGCGATGCTTCGCGAGCAGCCTGCGCAACGCGGCTCGCTTGCCGTCGCTGTACGCGATCAGGGACCGGTAGCCTCTCCACGCCTCGAGTGCTTCGCGACCAGCGGGACTGCGGGTGGCGACGGTGACGAACCTTCGCCAATCCATCTGCCCGCGCTCGCGGCGCGCTTGCGTCGCGTAGAAGCTCGCGAACCGGCTGCGCTGCGTGCCGTAGCGCTCGCGCTCCAGCTTGGCGAGCGCGACCGGCACGCTCTCGAGCTCGTAGTCTGCGAGGGCATCGCCCTTCAGATCGTCGACCTCGAGCGAGTACACCACCGGCCCGATCCGGTCACCGAGCGCACCGCCCGGTGGTGGTGGCGTGGCAGTCAACCCGAGCCGCGCGGGTGCGACGAGCATCTCGAGCACCTCGCCCGGACACCACGCTCCGACGTGATGTGCTTCGTCGATGATCACCAGCCCGAAGCGATCGCCGATCCGCGACGCCCAGATCACCGCGCTCGAGTACGTGCACACGGTGATGGCCTCGACCTGATAGTCGCCGTCGCCGATCCGGCCGATCCGACCCGACCACACTCGCTCGAGCGCCGTGGCCCATTGATCGAGCAGCACGCGCGTGGGCACGACGATCAACGCCGGCACGCCGAGCTCCGCGATCGCCCCGAGCGCGACCACTGTCTTGCCCGATCCGGTGGGGAGCGCGATCACGCCGCGCCGGCCGGCGGTTCTCCACCGTGCGAGCGCGGTGGTCTGATACCAGCGCAACGCCGGCAGCTGCCACGTGCCTTCGAGCGACTTCTCGGAGGGCGTGTCCGGTATCCGGATCTGCTCGTCCGCCAGCTGGACGCGCAGCTCGCGATACTTCTCTGCGGGAACACGCCACGCGCGGCTCTGGGCATCCCATGCAGCCCCTGGAATCTGCGACGGATCTCGTGTGCCGGCGATTCCTGGCTCGGCCTCGAGCACCAACGTTCCTCGATCGAATCGAACTCGCATGTGCGCGAGGCACAGCAATGCGTATGCCTGATCGTGTCCGGTTACCGGACGAGATCGCCTAGCCCGACAGCCTCACTTCGCCAGCTGTTGCTTCGGCTTCGCGATCGTCAGGTCCCACCGGCCACCACTCGATTCGTGCTGACCCGAACCCCACGTGCCAGCGAGGCGACCTCGCTCGATCGTCCACACGCCGAGGCCCCAGCTATTCGGCTGTCGCCATACGTAGTGGATCGTTCCGCCGGGGCCGATCTTGCCTTCGATCGTTCCACCGCCGCAGCACACGTACGTGCCGTAGACGCGGCTGCCGTCCTGCGAGAGCTTCACGTCGCCGTAGTTCGACTGATAGGTCCCGGTGATGTTGACCTGCCGCTGTTCCGGCGTGTCCTCGGCCGACGCCGCAGCGACGAATCCGAGTCCCGCAAGTCCCAGCGCAGCGATCACGGCGAGGCGAAGCATGGCTCTACGAACGCACGATGTGGCCGGTGGTGTTTCGAGTGTGCAACTCCGCGATGTGCCTGAAGTAACTCCGGAGCCCGGTCAACCTCGGCCCTGAGGAGCTCGCGTCGATCGGGGTCAGGTCGGCGCGTACAGCCGGTACTTGTCGTCGGGTGGGTCGCACGCCGCAGGCACGTTCCAGCCGATGTGGACCAGCAGCCGGCGCCGCGGGGTATCCGCGAACACACGCCGGACGCGGGGCTTCGCGAGGCACTCGACGTCGGCGACC
>JBBQJJ010000752.1:0-2558 GCA_038325805.1 Haliangiales bacterium | reverse complement strand
GCACGATGACCAACCGGATCGATCGCTTGGTGTCACGCGGTCTCGTTGAACGCCGAACCGACCCGAACGACGGCCGCGGCATCCTCGTGGTCATGACAGATATGGGCCGCGATCGAGTGGATGCCGCGATCAGCACCCTGCTCGATGCCGAAGCCGTGCTGCTCGAGCGCCTCCCGGCCGCCGACCAGGAGCGACTCGGCGCGCTACTCCGAAAGCTCAGCCTCGACTTCGACGAGCCGGAGGCCTAGCCGCCGAGGGCGTGCGGGCGTCCCACAACCGCAAGCCCACGTTCACCGGGAAGAGCGCGAGCCAGAAGAACATCGCGGCGGTGCCTGAGACGAGGATCGCGATCGGGATCGACAGCCCGAACACAATGGGTGTCAACAGCTGGTTGCGCCGAACGTACCTATAGAGCGGTTCATCGATCTCGCGCTCGATGAACCCCTTGCGCCAGGCGTAGCTCCAGATCGCGTACTGCAGCAGGCCCACGATAGCCACGTTCGCGGCGTAGAGCACGACCGCGACCGGGTCGCCCGGGTAGTCGCTGAGCAGGCTCGTCGGAAAGGGAAGGAAGGCAACGAAAAATAGCAGCACGAGGTCAATCATCATGAGCGGGCCGTCGTGCGACTTGATCACCCTGAACTTGCGATGGTGGCTCATCCAGTTGAGGCCAATGATCGCGAATGACAGTGCATAGGCAAAGAGGTCGTCGGACTGGCCGAGGATGATCTGCCACGGGGTTTGCGTTCCGGGCACCGGCACCTTGAGGTCGATCACGAGCAGGGTCATCGCGATCGCGAACACCGCGTCGCTGAAAAAGACGAGCCGTTCCGTCGTCGTGCCACTCGCGAAGACGCTGCGGTAGCGATCACGCACGTTCATGGGCCCACCCTAGCTAGATCGGGCGCGTGCCTGTTGCCGACGATCTGCTCGCCCTCCGCGCGAGAACGACGCCTCAACCCGATCACCGATGGGTTCGGCCGCGGTGGAGACGGCAACGAAGCTCGAATCGAGGATGCCAGTGCCCGCGTCATCCGTCGCCTCGAGGATCACGGCCGGCCCGCCGTCGCTCATCGTGTAGCCCGGGAACGAGCGGATGAACTGCTCCTGATCGCGCACCTGCCAGTGCACCGCGTGGCTGGGTTGCTCCTCGATCGCGATCAGGACGCGCCGGTACTGCCTGCTCGCGATCAGAGCCTCGGCGACCTGCACCGCGTTGATCACCGAGTTGCACGCGTTCTTGATGTCCATGGCCGGCGCGGTCAGGCCGAGCTTCGCCGCAACGATACGGCTCGTCGCGGGCTCGATAAGGTCTTGGCTGGCGCTCGCGAAGATCATCAGGTCGATCGGTCACGGCGACTCCTCGAGGGCGATCCGGGATGCCGCGACTGCGAGATCGGACGTCTGCCAGCCCTCCGGCCGCACATGCACGGGCAGGTGGATGCCGAGACCCGCGATTCGAGCGGACGCTCAGTGCACGGCTGTGAGCCTAGCGGCCCAGCAGTTCGTCGAGTTCGAGATGACGGAACTCCGCGGCCTCGAGTTGCTCCTCTAGTTCGCCCAGTCGGCTCGCCAGTTCGCCCAGTCCGACGTAGTCGCTCGGATCGTGCGTCGCCATGGTCGTGTGGAGTTCGCCGATCTGGGCGGTGACCTTCTCGATCTTGCGGCCCGCTGCGGCGTGCTCCTTCTGGGCGGTGCGCAGCTCGGCGCCGCCCAAGCTGGTCGTGCTTGTCGTGCTTGTCGAGTCAGCGCTACTCGAACCCGCCGACACCCGACCGCCCTTCACCTGCGCCGCGCGCAGCTCCAGGTACTGGTCCACCCCGCGCGGCAGATGCCGCAACCCGCCCTCGATCACGGCGTACTGCTGGTCGGTGACGCGCTCGACGAGGTACCGGTCGTGGCTGACGACAAGGAGGGTGCCCGGGAACGAGTCGAGCAGGTCTTCGATCGCGGCGAGCATGTCGGTGTCGAGATCGTTGGTCGGCTCATCGAGAATGAGCACGTTCGGCTCGCTTAACAGAATCAACAGCAACTGCAAGCGGCGCTTTTGTCCACCCGAGAGATCCTTGACCGGCGTCGAGAGTTGCGCGCTCGAAAATCCGACCCGCTCGAGTAACTGGCCGGGCGTCATTTCTTTGCCGCCGGCGACGTAGCTGCTCTTCTGGCGACCGATGACTTCGCTGACCCGCTCGTTCCAGACATCCGCCAGTTCGGAAAGTTGCTGCGTGAGGGTAGCGACCTTGATGGTCTTGCCGCGCTTGACCCGACCGCTTGTTGGCAGCAGCGTGCCCGCGACCAGCGAGAGCAGTGTCGACTTGCCTGCACCATTGATCCCGAGGATGCCCGTGCGCTCGCCGGGCGCAATGCGCCACGTGAGATCGCGCAAGACTGAGTTCTCGCCGTAGCTCACGCCGACATGCTCGAGGTCAACGACATCTTTACCGAGGCGCTGCATCGCCATCTGCGACAGCGCAACGCTGTCGCGCACCGGCGGCTCGTCGGCGATCAGCGCGTTTGCCGCGTCGATGCGGAACTTGGGCTTCGCGGTGCGAGCGGGG
>JBBQJJ010000751.1:0-2577 GCA_038325805.1 Haliangiales bacterium | reverse complement strand
CCGGCACGCACGACCTCGAGCCCGAGCCGCACGCCTGCGATCCCGAACAGCCGGCTTGCACGCCCGAGCACGTCCTCGCGCAGTAGCATCCCGGCACCACCGAGCTCGCCATCGACGTGAGGACGCAGCCGGATTCCGGAGGCCTCGTCGGGTCTGCCGATCAACGTGGTGAGGATGGGGTACCGGAGTCCCGCGGTGAGGCGATGGCCGCTGCCGTGGATCTCCTCTCGGGTCCCATCCGCCTCGAGGTCGCCTGTCGTCGTGAACACGAAGTCGTAGCCCGCGAACAGCTGGAGCTTGCCGAGGAGCTCGCGCCCCCACACGACTCCGTACGTGAACCCGATCCGTTCGTGGCCTGACAGGTGGTAGCTGACGAACCCGGTGGTGGCGCCGATGGATTGCCACGGAGCCACCTCTGGGACGCTCGGAGTCACGGCGATCACGGGCAGGATCGAAGGAGGAGGAGGAGGAGGTGGTGGAGGTGGTGGAGGTGGAGGGTCGTTGGCGATGTCGAGGACGGGATGTGCATGCGCGTGTCGGGATGGCAGCGAGGCGACCGCGAGCACGAGGAGCAGGGATCGCGACGCGGTCACCATGACACCGCCATACCGCCGGTCACCCCATCGTCGATCGGCCAGCTCGTCTGCGCCGCACAGCCACGGCAGATCGCTTCCACGGTGCGGTCGCGATCCCAGCTCCGCCCCACGTGGACGCGTGCGAGGAACCGGATCATCAGCTGGCGATCGCGGTTTAGCCTGCGAACCTGGAGGCCCCAGCCGACCCACAGCTGGGGGATGGTCACACCGGCGGCGACCACCGCGTGATCGACCTCGGCGCCACCATCGAGGAACAGCTGCATCGCCGCGCTCGAGTCCACGACGAACGAACGGGCGAGCCACCGGACCCCGCTACCCACAGCGAGGGCGGGGCCTTGGTCATCCTCGATGAAGTACCAGCTGGCGCGGCCGCTCGCGAACGCCTGCCATCGTCGACGACCCCACGCGCGCTCGAGAGACAGCGAGGGCCCGGCAAGGGACTGGCTCGCGATCTGGCGCACCGACGCGGTCAGCGACGCAGTCCAGGTATCCGGCCACAGGTCGTCGCGGTGGCCCGCGATGGCAGGGCTGCTCGCGAGAGCGAGGGCCATCAACACCGTGAGACACCTCATCGCCGCGAATCGAACGCGCGAGCAACCTGGGCGATCTATCGTCGCGATCCAGCGCGTCGCAGCGTAGTTAACGCGGTGTCTTCTCGTTCGCGCGAATCAGCGCCGGCTGCGCATCGAGCCTCGCGACATACGCGGTGAGCGCCGGGACGTTGTCCCACGGGATCCGCCCCTTCGCGAAGTCCTGCCCGAGGTACGCATAGAGGCAATCGACGATCGTCAGCTCGGCACCGAGGATCCAGGCACCCGGGCTGACCTTCTGGTCGACGAACGACAGCAGGTTCGCGAGCTTCATCGGCTCGTTCGCATCGAACGCGCGGACCAGCCGGCGCTGGAGGAAGTCGATCCAGCGATCGCCCTCGGCCTGTGCGACGAGCGAGGTGGGCCACAGCTTCCCCGAGCGACGGGCGACGTGGCGGAGGATCGCGGCGGGCTCGATCACGAACACGTCGTCGTCCTGCAGCGTCGGGCCGGGGCTGCCCCAGTTCTTGTAGAAGGTGCCGTCGGGTACGGCCTCGAGCTCGTAGGGGAGGCCGAGCTCCTCGAGCGCGAACATGACGCGCGGAACGTTCGTGCAGTTCTTCGTCGAGCGCAGCTGGATCACGAGCGGACACTACACGTACTCTGCGCGCGTGCCTCGTCCGATCATCCTCGCGCTTCCGAAGGGCCGCATCCTCGAAGAGGCGGCCGCAGTGTTCGCGCGCGCCGGCTACGATCTGTCTCCGGTGTTCGCCGACAACCGCAAGCTCGTCCACGAGTGCGGCCCGGTCCGCGTGCTGGTGCTCCGCAACAGTGACGTGCCCACCTATGTCGCCCATGGTGCGGCGGATGCTGGCGTGGTCGGCTCCGACGTCCTCGAGGAAGAGAACCGGGACCTCTACGAGCCGCTCGATCTCGGCATCGGTCGCTGCCGGATGATCGTAGCCGAGCGGTCGTCTCACCCGATCGATCCACGGACGCACTCGCACCTGCGGATCGCCACGAAGTATCCGCGGACCACGCGCGCGTACCTCCATCAGAAGGGCGTCACCGCCGAGGTGATCGAGCTATCGGGGGCGATCGAGCTAGGGCCGCTGACTGGCTTGTGCGATCGGATCGTCGACATCACGCAGACCGGCGAGACGCTGCGCCAGAATGGTCTCGTCGAGGTCGATACGATCACCCAGGTCTCCACACGTCTGGTCGTCAATCCAGCGCGTTTGAAGCTCGATGGCGAAAGAATCGGTAAGCTGATCGACGCTCTGGAACGCGCTGTATGAGCACGCGCGACAGGTAGGCGATTCACGCGTGTCGCGGAGCGCGACCGTTCTTGCGTAGACTGGTCGACCATGAGGACAACCTGGGTCTGTGTCCTGGTCGTGATGGTCGGGTGTGCTGCCGAGGAGACGCCGGTCGCGCGGCCGCGCTCGCCG
>JBBQJJ010000750.1:0-2596 GCA_038325805.1 Haliangiales bacterium | reverse complement strand
ACCGTCGTTCTTCACCAGCTGGGGCTGGATCGGGAACTGGCTCGCTTGCCTGCCGTCGCAGCGCAGCGTCCAGATGTTGCTGGTGCGCGATCGTGGCCGCGTCGTCGCCGCGGGCTGTCTCGGCGAGCTCCGCACGTTGCGCCGGGGCGTGGTTCCGATCCGCTCGCTGCACCTCAACAGCACCGGCCTCGTCCGATTCGACGACCTGGTGATCGAGTACAACGGCCTGACCGGCACCGAGCCACCACTAGTCTCGCTGCTCGATCAGCTGTGCACCCTGACGGCGTGGGACGAGCTCGCGCTGCCAGGTGTTCGCGAAGCCTCGTTCGCTGGCATCGACGCGATGGATGGCCCCTACCGCCTCGCGTTCGAGCGCAGATCGCCGGTCTACTTCGTCCAGCTCGAGGCCGTTCGCACGAAGGGCTACCTCCCCTTGCTCTCGAGCAATACCCGCAACCAGGTCAAGCGCGCGCAGAAGACCGCAGGTCCGGTCACGCTCGACGTCGCACGAGATCCCGCGGAAGCGATCGAGATCTACGAGGAGCTACGGGCGCTCCACACCGCGGGGTGGCGCGAGCGCGGCCATCCCGGCGCCTTCACCGATCCCTGGATCGACAGGTTTCATCGCCGCCTGATCGCCACGCGGTTCCCCGCCGGCGAGATCCAGCTGCTCCGCGTGCACTCGGGCGCAGCGACGCATGGATGCCTCTATAACTTCGTGTGGCAAGGTCGGGTGCTGCAGTACCAGACCGGCTTCCGGCCCTCGGTCGACTCGCGCGATAAGCCCGGGTACGTGTGTCACACCGCGGCAATCGAGCACTGTGCGGCTATGGGCTTGGGAGTCTATGACTTCCTCGCGGGTGATCACCGCTACAAGGACAGTTTGTCTACGGGAAACGCGCAGTTGGTGTGGTGTAAGGTGCAACGTCCACGCTGGAGATTCGCGATCGAAGATCGCCTCGTGGATCTGGTGCGAAGTGTGCGGAACAAGCGCTCGTGACCTCTCCTCAACCGGCCGAAAGCGACCAGCCCGAGCGGCCCGGACGCCACCTCCCGAGCCACCTCTTCAACCTGGGAGTGATGGTACTTGGCGGGCTCGGCCTCGCGTGGATGCTCCACACGGTCGGCATCTCGTACCTGAGCGACACGATCGAGAACGTCGGCGGCTGGTTCTTCGTGATCCTCGCCCTCGATCTTGCCGCGCTGTGCTGCGACGCCGCGGCGCTCCAGACCTTCATGCGCCCGGAGGCCGGCATGGTGTCATACGCGCGCGTGCTCGGCGCCCAGGCCAGTGGTCGCGCGATCAACGTGTTGACTCCGACTGGCGCGCTCGGCGAGCCCACCAAGCTGGCCATGCTGGTCAGTCACGCCCCGAAAGATCGCGTGCTGTCGTCACTGGTGCTGCTCAACCTCGGGCAGTTCTACCTCTCGGTGATCGTCATCGTGCTCGGCGCTCCGATCATGTTCCTGCTCGTCGATCTTCCTCCGACGCTGAAGGTCCCGATCGCGATCGGCTTCGCGGTGTTGATCCCGCTCGTCATCGCCCTCGGCGTGCTCGTGCAACGCGGTGCGCTGACCACGATCGTCGGGACCGTCCGCAGGACCCGACTGATCTCCGAGGAGCGCGCGAACGCGTGGAAGCTCCGCGTCACCGAGGTCGATCGCCACATCCGCGAGCTCCAGACCCACCGTAGCCACGGCACCTGGAAGGGCATCCTGTGGGTCGGGCTCTCGAAGCTCGTGCAGTGGACCGCCACGCTGACGCTGGTTGCTGCCGCCGGCGTCGACATCAGCCCCGCGCTGATCATCGGCATCCTGTCGATCGGCGTGCTGATCCAATGGATCTCGCAGATCGTGCCGATGGGGCTCGGGCTCGCCGATGGCGGCAACTACGCGCTGTTCGATCTGGTCGGCGCGACCGGCGCCTACGGCGTCGTGATCACGATGCTCAACCGCGCCCGCAGCATCTCGGTCGCGATCCTCGGCCTCGGCGCGATGCTCGCGATGCACGCGGTCAATCGGCTATCGCTCGCGCGGATGCACCGCAAGCTCGTGGCGATGCGCGAGAAGGCTGCCGCGACGGACCCGACGCCCGCTCAGTCGTCGTGAGCGAGCCCCTCGTACGCGATGCCGGCGTCCTCGAGGAGCTTCGCGAGCTGCGTGCGATGAAGGTTGAGCATCCGGGCGGCGATGGCGAGCGAGCCGCTCGCGCGACGGAGGGTCTGGGCGAGCGACGCGGGCGTGTGCTCGATCGGTCCTCCGCTCTTGCGTTCGACGGCGGTCTCCGCGCTGTTCCCACCCGGCGGTAGCCCGGCGGTATCGAGCAGATCCTCGGGTCTCACCAGCGTGCGGTGATCCGCGATCGCGCGCGACGCAGCGCCCGTCACGGCGGCCCGGAGCTCTCGCACGTTGCCCGGCCACGGACGCACCACGCAGGCCTCGATCAACCGCGGGTGGAGCGCTAGCTCGACGCCGTGCGAGCGGCCAACCTCCGCGGCCTCGAGCTGCATCAACCGGATCAGATCGACGCGCCGCGTGCGCAGTGGTGGCAGCACGACCGAGACCTGCGAGAGCTTCTCCGCCAGATCCTCGCGGA
>JBBQJJ010000749.1:0-2614 GCA_038325805.1 Haliangiales bacterium | reverse complement strand
CTGCTGGAGGATCACCGCGCGCGGACCGTCGGCGACCTGCGGCGACAGCTCGACGCCGCGATTGATCGGCCCCGGGTGCATCACGATCGCGTCGCTCTTCGCGTAGCCGAGCGAGCGCTCGGAGAGCCCGAACGTGCGCGACAGCTCGCGGGTATTGGGAAACCGCGGCGCCTCGCCGGCGAACCGCTCGGCCTGGACGCGCAGCATCATCACGACATCGACGCCATCAAGCGCATCCTCGAGGCGGGTGACGATGCGGACGCGCTCGCGGGTGAGCTCGCCGCCGATCAGCTCGATGCCGCGCGGGATCAGCGTCCACGGCGCGCACAAGCGGATGCGCGCCCCGAGCTTCGCGAGGCACAGCACGTTGCTCCGCGCGACGCGCGAGTGTGCGATGTCGCCGACGATCGCGACCTCGAGCCCCTCGACCTTGCCCTTTGAGCGCCGGATGGTGGCGGCGTCGAGCAACGCTTGCGTGGGGTGCTCGTGCTGGCCGTCGCCCGCGTTGATCACGGCGCATTCTCTCGACGACGTTCGCAGGCTCGTCGCGAGCATCTCCGCCGCACCACCGAACGAGTGCCGGATCACGATCGCGTCGGGATACATCGCCTTCAGATTTTCGGCGGTGTCGTACAGCGTCTCGCCCTTGGTGGTGGAAGACGACGCGGCCGAGATATTGATCGCCTCTGCGGACAACCGCTTCGCGGCGAGCTCGAACGACGTCCGCGTGCGCGTCGAGTTCTCGAAGAAGAGGTTGATCACCGTCCGACCGCGGAGCGAGGTCAACTTCTTGATCGGCTCGTCCGCGAACGCCATGTAGCGATCGCTGTGATCCAGGATCTTCACGATCTCGGTGGCGTCCAAATCCGCGATGCTCACCAGATGACGCACGACGCTCGTATACCACCTGGGCGCGACGCTGGTAACGTCACCGCGGCATGCCTGTGCAAGGCGATCGGATCGGCCAGGTCTACGGCCGTCAGTACCGGATCGATGCCCTGATCGGCAAGGGCGCGATGGCCGAGGTCTATCGCGCGCTCGATCTCGCGACCGCGGCGGACGTCGCGCTCAAGGTGCTCAAGCAACACCTCGACGATCTCGACCCCGCCGCGCATCAGCGCTTCGTGCGCGAGGCGGAGGTCCAGGCCCTGCTGCGCCACCGCAACATCGCGGCCCTGCTGGCCACCGGGACCACCCCCGACAACCAGCCCTATCTCGTCGCGGAGCTGCTGCGCGGGCGATCCCTGCGCGCGGTGCTCAAACGAGAGGGCCGCCTCGATCCGCGGCGCGCCGTCAGCTATGCCTTCCAGGCTCTCCAGGGCCTCGCGGCGGTTCACACGGCCGGCGTGCTGCACCGCGATCTCAAGCCGGCGAACATCATGCTCGAGCCGACGGAGACGGGCATGGTCGATCGGGTCGTGCTGATCGATTTCGGGTTCGCGACCTTCGAGGGCAGCGCGCGGCTCACCGCGATCGGCGCGATCGTCGGCAGTCTGTCGTACATCGCACCCGAGCGCCTGCGCGGCGAGGACATCGATCTGCGCAGCGACCTCTACTCGATCGGCATCATCCTCTACGAGATGTTGATGGGCGTGCCGCCGTTCCAGGGCGCCGACGACTTCGAGCTCGTCGAGCTCCAGATGGAGGCCACCGCACCTGCGCTTGATCCGTCGTTGCCTCCCGAGCTCGACGCCGTGATTCAACGTGCCTTGAAGAAGCAACAGGCCGAGCGGTTCGCCTCGGCCGACGAGATGGCGGCGGCATTGGAGCACGCGGCCTTGCAGCTACGATAGAGTCGGATGGCATGGCATCATCGCTGACTCCAGGCGCAAGGAACGGGATGGCGACGGCCGGCATGGTCCTCGGGATCCTTGGCATCGTCTTGTGCTGGCTGCCGCTGGTCGGCGTGCTCTCCGGGTTGCTCGGCGTCATTTTCGGTGCGATCGGCATGTCGAAGGCTGGTCGCCTCGGTGGCGTCGGACGTGGCGCAGGTGTCACCGGCCTCGTCACCGGCATCCTCTCCCTGCTGCTGTTGCCGATCATGGCTGCGATCGCGATCCCCGCGTTCATGGAGTACTCGACGAAGAGTAAGAGGATCGAGTCATCGATCCATCTCGGTCGGCTAGAGAAGGCCATCAAGGCGTACTACATCGAGCACGCCGAGCTCCCGCCGAGCGCCGCCGAGATGCCCGGCCCTCCCGGTGCCGCGTGCTCCGGGGACCACCCCAACCACAAGTTCCCGGTGCGACCGATCGCCGACTACATGCAGGACCCGGGGTGGAAGGCGCTCGACTTCTACCTCGACCAGCCCACGTACTTCACGTTCAAGTGGACGCGCGAGACCGCGACCTCGGGGACGCTGGAGGCGATCGGCGACCTCGATTGCGACATGGTCATGTCGACGCTGCGCTACGACATCACGCTGATGCAGGGCGACATCACGGTGACCCGCAACCCGCCCACGCCCGACTGATGAGGACCGAGCTCGACGCGGCGCTGACCGCGATGAAGCAGACCGAGGAGCGCCTTCGCCGCGTCGAACAGCTGATGGTGGACACCCAGGGTGTCGCGCATCTCGGCACCTGGGAATGGGATGTCACGCAGCCGCACGCGA
>JBBQJJ010000748.1:0-2620 GCA_038325805.1 Haliangiales bacterium | reverse complement strand
TCACCGCATAGTTGGGGATCGCTTCCTTGACGTTCGCGACGCCGCGATCCGAGCGCGCGACCATGGCGCCACTGGGATCGTGCAACTCGAGGGTCAGGTCGGTCTGCTGGACGCCCCCGACCTCGACGGTGAGGACCCCAGCCTCGACCACCTCGATGCGATAGGCATCCACGTCGCTCTTGACCGGATCGATGCGGCCATGGATCGACGATCCCAGCCTGAGCTCGATCGCGAGGTCCGCGGTGTCGTTGGGCTCGACCTCGTCGGTGCTGCCCTGCGGAGCGTTGCTCGCGTCACTCGGTGGTGGGGCGGTGATCGGCTCGACGGCGGCGGCGTCCGTGGTGCGCGACTGCCGCTTCTTCGACCCGCAGGCTGCGAGCGACAGTGCGGCGATGACGAGCACGACGGTTCGCATCACGCGACCTTCGACTTCTCCGCGAGCCCGGCAAGGAACTCCGCCTCCGAGACCACTTTGCCGTCGACCTTGCACTCGCCGCGCATCTTGAAGATCTTGCCCTTCCGGAGGGGCACGACCTCGATCGTGATCTGATCGCCCGGCACCACGGCCTTGCGGAACTTCACGGCGTCGATCGCCATGAACAGCATGACGTGCGTCGTCGGATCGAACGTCACCGACTTGCTCGCCAGGATGCCGCCCGCCTGCGCCATCGCTTCGATCTGCAGCACGCCGGGCATCACGGGCACGCCCGGGAAGTGGCCCTGGAAGTAAGGCTCGTTGAATGACACGTTCTTGATCGCGATGACCTTGTCCTCGGTGCACTCGAGGACACGGTCGATCAACAGGAACGGATAGCGATGTGGAAGCAGACCCAGGATCTGCTCGGCCTTCATCGCGGGTGGGTTGGCACCGTCGGGCATCGCCCTCTGTTAACACGCCACCGCACCGATTCACTTCATCTCGGCGTTCAACTTCTCGGTCGGGTACGAGCCACCTCATCCCGAGGAGCTCGCGAGTGTCCAGAAGAGCGGTCACTCTACTGCGCTTGGCGCTCGCGGACTCTGCTCGCTGGAGTAGGCGCTACGCGGGATCACACAGAGGAATGGAACTACTTCATTTCGGCGTTCAGCTTCTCGGTCAGGTTCACCGAGGGCTCGGCCCACACGGTGGCGCTCTGGTCGAGGATGATCGTGACGCCCTCGGCCTTCGCCAGCTTCTCGATCTTCGGCTCCGCGATCTTGAGCAGGCCCTGGATCAGCTTGGTGCGATCCTGCGCGAGCTCGCGCTCGAGCTTGACGTACGTCTGCTGGAGCGCGACGAACTTCTTCTCGAGCTCGTCACGCTTGGTCTTGAACACGTCGGGCTTGAGCACCGCCTGCTGCTTCTCGAGGTCAGCACCGGACTTCTTGAGCTCCTGCTGCTGCTTGTCGAGCTCGGCCTGCTTGGCCTTGCGAGTCTTCTCGAACGATTCGTTCGCACGCTTGCCGGCGCCGGTCTGCGACAGCGTGTTCTCGATGTCGATGATGCCGATTTTCGGGTTGGAAGGGACCGCACTCGTGGCGAGCCCGCCGAGCAGCGGGGACACCATCAAGCCGAGACCGAGACAAGCGAGAGCCGTGTAGCGATTCATGTGGACCTCATACGACGACTTCGACGCACGTCAAAGCGGAAGCTTCAGTCGAGGCCCGAACTAGATCGGCGCCCCGATCCCTGGACTTACAGGAAGTTGCCGATCGTGAACTCGAACACCAGCGGATCCTCACCACGCTGCGCGTCGAGCGGAATGCCCCACTCGAACCGCAGCGGGCCGATCGGCGAGAACCAGCGGAAGCCGAAGCCCACCGACTTGCGAAGGCCCTTGACGAGCGAGTCCGGCAACCGGAAGCACGGATCGAACTGGATGGCGATCGTGGCGTTCTTGCGCTGGAGCCCCGAGCAGTAGCGATCCTCGAGGTTATACGCGTTGCCCATGTCGAAGAACACGACGCCCGAGATGCCGACCTTCTTGAACAGCGGGAACTCGATCTCGTTGTTGACGACCACCTGCATGTTGCCGCCGAGCGGCAGGCTGCCGAGCGACTGACCGACATCGCCGGGCGGCTGCGTCAGCAGCAAGGGACCGAGCGTACGCGGCGCGTAGCCGCGGATGTCGTAGATGCCGCCGACCAGGTAGCGCTCGCTGATCGGGACGCCGAGCGGGTCGGTCGATGTCGTGAAGCCGAGCTCGAGGTTGCCGTGATAGACGAACGGTCCCCAGAGCTGGCGGTAGTGGCGAGCAAACCCACCCCAGCGTACGAACTTGTTCTCGGAGCCGGTGTACTGGCTCGCGTACTCCGCGAACAGCGTGTGGTACCAGCCGCCCGACGGGAACAGGCGGTTGTTGCGCGAGTCCCACGAGATCGAGGCGCGGAGGGACGACGTCACACCACCGCGGAACAGGTTTGCCACGCTCGTCGCTGCGATCGGCGCCGATGTCGCACCGAGGTTCGCGATGCCGCCCGAGCCGGTCGAGATGTCGACGTCCTCGAGCTTGTAGGTGAGGACTTCCGCCTACCCACCGGCTGGCGCCGCTTCGACCGGTGACGTGAAACACGCGCCACGTCGCCGTGTCGTCGATGCGCCCACGCGCATGTTCCACTGGCTGTTCGCCCTGAGCTTTGT
>JBBQJJ010000747.1:0-2626 GCA_038325805.1 Haliangiales bacterium | reverse complement strand
GTTGGACGTTGCCGATGGTCCGCAGCGCAATGCAGCAGATCCTGCTACGACGCATCGGGACGTGCCCACTTTGCCGCCGATCCGTCGACGCGCTGGCGCCGCCGAGAGGGGCGTCGCGCATGTGATCAAGTCGTACTAGCTGCTGCGGTAATCGCGACGGACCATCGTCAGCGCGGTGGCCGCGACGGCGAGCAGTCCGGGGATCAGCATCGCGGTCCACAGCCCGATATCGATCTGGCTGCGGATCTTCGGCGCGCCGAACAGCATGACAACGGCGAGCACCCAGCACATCGAGCACAGGAACGCCCACGCACCGCGAGACCGCCGGAGCAGCGAGAGCACGGCGAGCGAGGGAAACAAGGCGCCGATCACGGCGAGGCTGACCGTCAGCGCGAGCGGTGTCCCGGCGCGGCCGGCGAAGTACGCCGCGATGAAGGCTGCCAGGCCGAAGGCGGCGGCGACCGTATGGCCGACCCACTTGGGGGCGAACATCGAGCCGATCAACGTCAGGCCGGTGACGCCGCTGAAGATGCCGAACGACACGCGCGTGCTCGACACGGTGGAGGCGGTGATCGTCGACATCATGCCCTGCGAGGCACGCTTGTCGTCGTAGTAGAAGCCGCTCAAGAAGTAGAACACCACGTTGAGCAGCACCAGGCTGACCGCGATAATGATGGTCAGCTGAACGGCTAACCGTTGATCGTCGTCGGCGGTGGGGGAGGCGGTCATGAAAGCTCAACCAGGATGGCCTACTTGCGCTTCCTGAACAAGGATCCCCAGAAGCCCTTGGGCTTATCTCCGTCACCCTCGTCGTTGTCAGTGGCTGACGGCTCGGGTTGGGAAGGAAGTGGAGCCGTCGACGGGTTGGTCCCCCCGGGCTGGGTCCCGCCTGGCCGCCCGATACCTTGCATCGTGGGGCGGTGCAGGGGATCGGTGATCGGCGTCATCGCGGGAGCGGTGGGGGACCGCGGCCGCGATTGCGAGATCGACATCGAGGCCCCGGATTCGGAGGAACGGCCGAGCGCGCCGCTGGCGCCAGAGCCAGCGGAGGGCTCGGACTCGAGCGCGAGCTCGGTCTCCTCGAGCTCCTTCGCATACTCCTTGCGGAACAGCTGCCGCATGAACTGGCGGAGCTCCTTCGGATCGAAGCGATAGCCCGCGATCAGCGCGTCGAGATCCGCCGCGAGCTGCTGCGCGCTCTGATAGCGATCGGCGACATCTCGCGAGAGGGCTCGCAGGCTGATCGCATCGAGCTCGGGCGTGACGCGGCGGTTGTAGTTCGACGGTGGCGGCACCTCCGCCTTGCGAACCTTTTCCATCAGCGCGAACTCGGTGTCGCCGCGGAACAGCTTCTCCGTGGTCAGCATCTCGTGAAGGATGATGCCGGCGGAGAACACGTCGGTCCGCGCGTCGAGGGGCATGCCGCGGATCTGCTCCGGGGACATGTAGCTGAACTTGCCCTTGAGGATGCCGATCTCGCTGGTGAACTTCATCAGCGCCTGCGCGATGCCGAAGTCGAGCAGCTTGACCTCGCCGTCGTAGGACAGCCGCACGTTCGACGGCGAGACATCGCGATTGACGATGTTGAGCGAGCGACCGTCGGGACCGATCAACGTGTGTGCGAAGTGCAGGCCCTCGGCGATCCGCGCCGCGATGAACACCGCGTGCGGGACCGGGATTCGCTGCTGCGATTCCTGACAGCGGCGCAGCACCTGCGTGAGGTCGCGACCGCCGATGTAGTCCATCGTGATGTAGTACTTGCTGTCGTGCTGGCCGACCTCGACGGTGCGGACGATGCAGCGGTTGTCGAGCAGCATCGCGAGCTTGCCTTCGCGATGGAACATGTCGATGAACCGCGCCTCGCGGGCCAGCTGGGGCCGCATCACCTTGAGTGCGAGCAAGCGTTTCTCGGTCTGGACGCGTGCTCGATAGACCTCGGCCATGCCGCCGCGCGCGATCAAGCCGAGCAAGTAGTACTTGCCGAACGGCACCGGATCCGTCGGTGCTCCCGGCGACATCTTGCCTTCCTGCGAGGGGCGCTCCGACACGATCGACCTGGCGCGGACCTTACCACGCAGTGCGACAAGGCCCCGGTTCGCTACCTCCCTGGGATAGGATGAGGAGACATGGTGTTTCAGGCGCACCCTGGGGACATCCTCGCGGGTAAGTACCGCGTCGAGCGCATCCTCGGGATCGGTGGCATGGGCATGGTCGTCGCGGCCACGCACCTCGAGCTCGATCAGCCGGTCGCCCTCAAGTTCATGCTCGGCGAGCTCGCGAGCTCGCCGAACCTGCTCGATCGGTTCCTCCGCGAGGCACGCGCGGTCGCGAAGCTGCGCGGCGAGCACGTCTGCCGGATCTTCGATGTCGGCCGGCTCGACAACGGCTCGCCGTATATCGTGATGGAGCTCCTCAAGGGCGAGGACTTCGCGGCCGTGTTGTCGCGCGAGGGTAAGCTCGAGCCGCACACCGCGGTGACCTACATGCTGCAGGCGATCGAGGGTGTCGCTGAAGCGCACGCCGAGGGCATCGTCCATCGCGATCTCAAGCCAGGAAATCTGTTCATCACCACCGATCGCGACGGTACGCCGCTCGTCAAGGTCCTGGATTTCGGGATCTCGAAATC
>JBBQJJ010000746.1:0-2636 GCA_038325805.1 Haliangiales bacterium | reverse complement strand
GGGCGAAGAGCGAGCCTTGCTCGATCGCCTGCTTGCCGTCCTCTGGAAACTGACCCACGCCCCTTCTATCGCAAAGCCCGACCGGCGCACACGTCGCTAACTGCCAACGCCAGATCCACAACTCATGTGAAGCTGTTTAGTATTCGCGGATGCGCAGCCTGCTGTTCGTGCTCCTCGTCGGTTGTGGTGGTGGATCGAAGTCCACGACCCCCCCGGTGTCTAACCAGCCTCCCACGATGGAACCATCCAAGCCGATGGTCGCGGAGACCACGCGACCGGCATGCGCCGACAAGGTCGATGTCGCCGACACCAAGTGCGCGCTCGCGACGATGGAGTACTACAGCGCGTCGATGTGCATGTGCAAAGACAAGGCGTGCGCAGACCACGTCAACGAAGACCTGTCCAAGTGGGGCATGGCGATGGCGAAGCAGGGTAGTGACAAGCAGAAGCCGGACTCCTACGTCGCGAAGCAGTCCGCCGACATCATGACCAAGTACGTCGAGTGCATGACCAAGCTGATGATGGACGGTGCAACACCTCCGCCCGATCCGTGTGGCGGCGGTGCGGATCCTTGCGGCGGCTGAGCTGGTGCTCGGGCACGGTCGGTTCGGGAGTTCCATGCGGCGGCTGAGCCTCGTGCTCGCGATCGCGGCGTGCGGATCCTCGTCAGAGGAACCCGCCGTTGCGCCGACTCCGAAGGTCGTCGAGAAGCCAAAGCCCAAGCCCGACACCACGACCGCGGCATCACCCATGAAGACCTCCGGCCCTGCGGTCGTGGTCAAGGATCCGAACCGAGTCGACGGTGCGGCGCTGCGTGCAAAGCATCGCGCACGACTCGCTGCCGACACCTCACCCGTCACCATCCTCGCCGGTGGCACCGCGCTCGAGCTCGGCGAACGACTGTGCAACCACGTCGTCCCGAAGCGGCCCGCGTCGATGCCGGTCTTGATCAAGCCGAACATGTCGGGCTTCAACTGGTTCAAGGGGAAGCCGAACGACAACGGGGTCACCGGCCGCACCACCGACCCCGAGTTCGTGCGCGGCATCGTGCGCTGCTTGAAAGCGCGCGGGCACACCAAGATCACGATCGCCGATGGCTTCACGGGCAAACCGAAGGACTGGGATCGGCTGGTCACCGTGTCGGGCTACGGCGCGATGGCGAAAGCGGAAGGGGTGCCCGTGGTCGCGCTCGACGACGACGGTGTGTTCGACAAGGGCGACGCACCCGGCAAGCCGTTAGCGATCAGCGGGATCGAGAAGACGTCCGTCCCGACGCTGTTGATGCCGAAGCTGCTCGCCGAGCATCTCGACCACGGCCTGTTCATCTCGGCACCGAAGATCAAGACGCATCGCTACGCGGTGTTCTCCCTCGCCATCAAGGGGATGCAGGGAACGGTGATGTACTCCGACGCGAGCCCCGCGTATCACCAGAAATGGCGCACGCACAAAGAGCTCGTCACCAAGGGGGCGGGACGCGGTCCCGGGATCGACCGGGACGCGTACGTGCGCTCGTTGGAGAAGTTCGCACAGCGGATGGCCGACATCCTCGAGCTCGAAGCTCCCGATGTCGTGCTCGCGGAGGGCGCACCGGTGATGCATGGCGATGGCTTCGATCAGCTCGTGCCGCTACCCGATCCAGTCGCGATCGGTGGCACCAACGCGGTGCTCGTCGATCGCGTCGGCGCCGAGCTGCTCGGGCTGTGGAACAGCAGCGCGCTCGCCCAAGAGCTCGGTGGTCACAAGACGTCACCGCTGCTCGAGGTCGCGGCGAACAAGCTCGGCATCGACATCGCGAAGCCGACGGTGATCGGCGATGGCGCCTCGCTCCTCGACACGCCGCGGGCCCCATATCTGATCGGCATGGCCGGCTTCACGATCGGCGAAGCACCTGCAATTGCAGCTGGTTCGGGCACTGAATAGCCTCCTCGCACAGCGTGTTATCACCACCCATGCGTTTGCTCCTGCCTCTCCTGCTGCTCTCGGCCTGCGAACGCGCCGACGCGCAGCCGGTCGCGGTTCAGACTGAAGCCAAGCCGCCCGCGCCGCGAAAGCTGCGTGTCGTGTGGGGCAGGATCGCCGAGAAAACGCCGAGCTGCTTCTACTTCAGCGGTCATCGGGGTCGCGACATCCAGCTCGCCGGCAACGCGACCGTGACGACGTCGGGCACCGAGGTCACGATCAACTTCCAGCAGACCGTGTTCCGCGGCACGCTCACCGACGGTGGCTTCGAAGTCTCGCGTCGCGGTCGCCACGAGTTCGGTGGCAAGTGGACCGTCGACGAGAAGATCCGCGGCACGTTCGCGGGTGGCGGTGTGGTCGGTCGCTATCACTACGAGGAATGCGAGGACGGTGACAACTGCCCCGGCATCTGCACCATCGACGCCGAGCTCTCGCTCAAGCCCTGACTGACTACTCGCCCGACGGGATATGCGGACCGATCACGGTCAGCAACAGCAGCAGGAGCAACGTCAGGCCGACGAACACGTAGACCAGCCTGGTCGCCCGTTCGCTCGCCAGGTTGGTGTGCCAGCTCGCCTTCGGCAACGCCACGGCATCCGCCTCGGGAGGTAGTGCAGGTGCGCTGAACACCTCGCGCTCGCTCTGAATGACGAAGTCACTCTGGGCCGACGATCGGG
>JBBQJJ010000745.1:0-2641 GCA_038325805.1 Haliangiales bacterium | reverse complement strand
AGCTTGTCGAACGCGGCGCGCGCTTCCTTCAGGTAGCCGGCGCTCTGCAGCGTGAACGCCATGTAGAACAGCGCGGTGTCGACCTTGGGCGCCGCGACGAAGATCGGGTTGTCGACGAACTTCTGATACGTGCCGACGGTGTCGAGCAGCGCCTGCTTCGCCCGCGCCTTGTGATCGGCGATCGACTTCTGCAGGGACGCTCGCTTGTTCGGAGCTTTCTCGCTTCCGAGCGCGATCTCTTCCTCGGTGCCCTTCAACCGATGCAGCTGGTGCAACTTCGCGTAGATCTCGCCGAGCCGGAAGAGGTAGTCGGCCTTCTCGTCGACGGCGCTATCCGACGTGTTCGGGATCAGATCGTCCTTGAGGATCGCGATCTGCTCGCTGTGGATCGTGCCGAGCAGTCCCTTGATCTGCAGTAGCTGAGACGACGTCGGCGCGATGGGTGCGTCGGCTTGCCTCGGCGGCGGTTTCGAGCGCTCGGTGAGCTTGCTCGTCACCTTGACATCCGAGGTGTGGGTGAACTTTTGTGCGTCAGCTCGTGACGCGAGAAGCCCGAACACAGCCGTGGCGAGAATCGTTCGCATGCGGCCGTGGACAGGAACGCTGCAACCTAGTTGCGCGACATCTGTCCGAAATACCAAAGCGTGACAGCTGCGTGATCACATGATCACGAGGTCTCGCTCGCTCGTCACAGCTTCGCGGTCTGACAGATCTTCTTCGCCTCGGCGACGACCCTGTTGCGGACCTCGGGGATCTTGTTGTAGTCGTCGCTGTTGTAGAGCGGGCCACCGCAGTGGATGCGCTTGTCGCCTGCAACCACGACGTAGCGGAAGGCGTCTGCACTCTCGTAGTAGTGGCCGTTCGCCGTCTTCTCGTTCTTGGTGACCTTGAAGCCGCCCTTGTCGAGCACGGCGGCGTACTCCTTCGGGTCCGTCGGCATGTCCTTCGGGTCGACGGCGTACTCGAACACGAAGCTCGCGTTGTCGACCGGGAACTTCGAGTCGTTGACCGCCTCGTAGGTGTCGAGCTTGCCTTCACCGGCATCCCAGCCGTCGGGCAGCTTGTCGAACTTGATGCCGTCGTCGACCACGGCGCTGCCGCTACCGGCGCCTGATCCGGAGCCCGCTGCCATCGTGTCGGAACCGGATCCCGCCGAACCAGATCCGGATCCCGCCGGAGCGGAACCCGAGCCCGCGGAGCCGGAGCCGGTGGCCGTGCTCGAGCCAGTGGTCGGCGGCGTCTCCTTGCCCTCGGGCTTGTCTTTCTTCCCGCCACACGCCGCGAGCAACACTGCGATCAATCCAAGCTTCTTCATGGCCGTCCTCGTTCGATGTCATCGAGTAGCTCCACGAGGCGGCTGATGCCCTCCTCGGGAAACGCGTTGTAGATGCTGGCGCGCAATCCGCCGACGCTGCGATGGCCACGCAGGTTCGCCATGCCTCGCTCCTCGGCGCGCGCGAGGAGTTGCTCGTCGAGCTCCGGCTTGTCGCCGCGAAACGTCACGTTCATCATCGAGCGACTCGACGTCGCGGCGTGTCCGCGCCAGCGCTCGGAGCGATCGAGGAAGCTGTAGAGGAGCTGAGCCTTCCTGGCGTTGCGCTCGGCCATCACCGCGAGCCCGCCCTGCGCCTTGATCCACGCACAGACCTCGGCGATCACGTAGATACCGAACGTGTTGGGCGTGTTGTGGAGCGACTTCTCCTTCACGTACGTGCGGTACTGCCTGAGCGGCGGCAGGTCCTTGTTGCCGGTCTCGACGAAGTCCTTGTTCGCGATCACCAGCGAGATGCCGGAGGGACCGAGGTTCTTCTGCGCGCCGGCGTAGATCAGCACGTGGTTGTCGAGGACCAGCGGACGACTGAACAGGTCGCTCGACGCGTCACACACCAACGGAGCCGGCGCAGGTGGAGGCTCTCTCCACTGCGTGCCGTAGATCGTCTCGTTGCTCGTGTAGTGGACGAACGTCGGATTGGTGGACCAGGTGAACTTGGTCGGCGTCACGCTGAAGTCGGGCTCGCCGCTGCACGCGACCTGCGGCGACCCGTACCGCTTCGCTTCTTCGATCGCTTTGCCCGACCACACGCCGGTGTGGCAGTAGTCCGCGTAGCCGCCGAACTGTTCCGGGATCATCGCGAAGTGCTGCGTCGCACCGGCGGTGACGAACAGCACCGCGTAGCTGTCGTCGATGCCGCCGAGCTCGCGAATCAGGGACTCGGCGCGCTCGAGCACGCGCAGGAACTCGTTCCCGCGATGGCTATGCTCGAGGATGCCGATGCCGGAACCATCGAGGTCCACGAGCGCGGCTTGCGCCTTCTGCAAGACCTCCTCGGGCAGCATCGCGGGCCCGGAGGAGAAGTTTAGCTTCCGCACGGGTACCGCGCAGAAGCTATCACCTAGCGGCGGGTCTCTTCGGCGTAGAACACCGTGATCGCGATGCAGTGGAACGCTTCGTCACTCGACTGCGTGATCACGATGTCCGTGACCTTGAGGTGCGAGTTGTTGTGCATCCACGCGGTGACCTTCTCACCGAGCTGATCACGGTCGGCAACCATCGTGGCCGAGAACACCTTCACGCCGTTGAATTTGACGTCCCGACGCAGGATGAGCTGCCCCGACTGGTTGGCTAAGTTCGCAGACATCG
>JBBQJJ010000744.1:0-2644 GCA_038325805.1 Haliangiales bacterium | reverse complement strand
CCAGCTGATCGTGCTCCTGCCGAGCGGCCGGATCGTTCGCCACGCCGTCCGGCGCGCCCCACTCTGGAGCTCGCGGATCGCGAGCGGCATCGTGTTCGTCTTCGATGACGGTCAGCTGAACGTGCTCGACCAGACCGGCTTTCACTCCCTCGACCACGCGCAGGACGGCTCGCGCGTCGTCGCGGGTCTACCAGACCGCATGCTGGTCGCGACCGGCTCGCGGGACGGTTCGGTGCGCTGGCTCGATCTCTCGACGGTCACCCCGCACCCGATCTCGCTCGAAAGCAACAGCGGTGCATGCACCGCGACGGCCCGCAACGTCTACGTGGTCACGGTCGACAGCGTCATCGAGATCGAGATCGCGACTCGTCGCACGCGGGTGTTCGCGGGCGGCCACAACGACTTCGGTGCCAGTGCCCAGTGCTCTCCGCAGTTCGGCAACCACATCCTCTCAGCCTCGCCGATCGGCTTGATGATCTTCGATCTCGATCGCGGTGTCGTCGACACCATCCAGCACGGGACCCACCCGGCGATCGACGGCGACCGCGCGATCTATTCGATCGGCGCGGAGATCTTCGAGCTGCTTCCGAATCAGCACCACGCGCGCTCGATCTACAAGGCACCCGCGACGATCGAAGGGCTCGCCATCCTCGGCGACCGGATCGTGATGCAGCTCGCCGGCCGCCTGGTGCGGCTCGAGCGAACGTCGGGAGCGACCGTCGAGCTTCCGCTCGAGCAGGTGACCCAAGCGTTCGGGCTGTTGCCCGACGGGTCCGTGTGGTTCATCCATCGCACACGGCTCTTGACCTGGGATGGCGCCGGGACCCGACCGCTCGCGGTCTTCGATCACCCGATCGGCTCCGCGATGCACACCCGCGGGCACTACATCATGACGCTCTCGAATGGCTCGGTGTGGGACCTCGAAAACGGCGTCTCGCAGCAACGTCTACCTGCCGGGATCCGCGCGCTGGCCCTCAGCCGCAATGCGCTCGCCATCACCTGGACCCCGCAACAGGTCACCACGCACCACCTGCTGACCGGCGAGGTCGTGACGCGCGACTACTCGTCGGTCATCGCGGCCATGCCTATCCTCGACGGCCGCGGTCTGCTCGTCCACGCCGGCACGTCCGCGATCCTCTACCGGGACGAGGTGCCCGAGACCTTTCGGGAGGCCAAGGCGTGGCTCGAGCATGCGACCAACGCGCGAAGCCGCCCCGGGACGGGCGCCTTGTACTGGAAGTAGCCTGAGACTCGAGTGGTGCACTACCTCATCACCAAGAACACCGCGTGCGCCGTAGCCACCGGGGTGGAGCGATCGGTCTGCCACGCTTCCATCCGCACGTTGGTCACCCGCTTGCCGTGCCGCGTGACGATGCCGCGCGCATGCGTATCCACCGCGCCTCCAGTGCGCAGGTAATCGATCGTCAGCGTGATCGTCTTCGGCAGCACGATGGTCTCCGCGCGCCACAGCAGCTCGAAGATCGCGGCGGACTCGAGGAGCGCGCCGAGCGTGCCGCCGTGCAGCGCGGGGAGCGCCGGGTTGCCGATCAGGTGATCGGCGTAGCGCATCGAGGTGACCAGCTCGTCGCCGACCATCCCGGCGGAGAGGCCGAGGAAGCGCGCGTACGGCACCGTATCGACGAACCGCTGGTAGTCACCGGCGGCCTTCGCAGCTGCCAGCTCGTCGACGAGACTCATTTCGGGCCTCCGCGGGTCGACACCATGAACGTGCCCACCGAGTGCGCGATCGGGTTGTCGGGGTCGTCGTGGTAGGCGACGGCGCGCGTGAACGCGACGTGCTTGGTCATCTTGTAGCAACTCGCGCTGGCGAGGACCGCCTTTCCGACCTCGGCAGGGCGGAGGTAATCGATCCGTAGATCGAGGGTCGCGATCGGCACAATGTCGGCGAGGGCTGCGAACACGGCGGCACCAGAAGCGCCATCGAGCAG
Organism: Haliangiales bacterium; assembly: GCA_038325805.1. GTDB lineage: Bacteria > Myxococcota_A > Polyangia > Haliangiales > Haliangiaceae > JABFXX01. The sequence continues at coordinate 695 of JBBQJJ010000744.1, read as the reverse complement.
CGCGGTGATCGCGCCGCCGTGCAGCGTGCCGGTATCCGGATGACCGACCAGCTTCGCGTCGTACGGCAGCTTGAACAGCACGGCCTCGGAGGTGAACTCGACGATCTCGATGCCGAGCGCGCGGTTGTGAGGCACGTTGGCCGCGAACAGCCGGGCGAATTTAAGCTTCGCGTTGTCGGCCATGGCCGGGACGGACCCTAACACGGCGTTCGAAGTCGAGAACGAGCGCATCGACGAGCGCCGGCACCGCGTCGAGGTGACGCGCGAACGCGGGCTCGACGATGCCGCGGACGATCGGCACGACCTCGGGATTGGTCAGCCAGTCCTTGCTCGGCGAGCCATAGCGCGGGTCGTCGAGCTGGAGGTGGAACGCACCAACGAGACCGCGCGAGATCCGCTGCCGAAACACGCGTGGCGTCATCCGCGGCAAGCGCGGTGACAGTATGTGGTGGAGCGCCGCGTACAGCGCATCGACGTGACCACCGTCGGCCGAGCTGCAGTTGACCAGCGCTTCGACCTGCCCCGCCGTGCCGCGCGTCCACGCCAGCGCGAGATCGATCGCGATGCCGTCGGCGCGGGTCTGGACCACGAAGGGATCGATGACCTCACAGCCCGCGCGATCCTCGATGTAGGAGACCAGGGTGTCGTAGCACCAGGTCTCGTCGTTCACCGTGATCGCGAGCCCGCTCAGCATG
>JBBQJJ010000743.1:0-2659 GCA_038325805.1 Haliangiales bacterium | reverse complement strand
GCATCGACGAGCCGCAGCCGCCGCAGCCCGTTAGCAGCGTCAGCGAGAGCGCCACCGCTGCGAAGAGTGATTCGATGGGAAGGAAGCGTCGCATTACCACCTCAAGGGTCGGGGCAACCGGCCGTGAACGAGTCCCACGCGAGCGAATAGTACGTGTTTGCCCGAACGGTCAAGCCCCTTCGAATCTCGATTCGATAAGCAGTATTCGGTGACAACATTCGGCCGATCAGTGCTTCATAGTTGTTGTCGAAGGACGTGCTCGACGCGACGAAGGTGTTGTCGGACGCCCTGAACAGAAACAGGTTCAGGTCGGAATCCGGTCCGAGACCAGTGCAGGTGGTCGGCTCATTGACATTGGTGCACGAGGACGTCGCGTCCCAGGTTAGTACGACGCTGAGTCTGCCCCCCCCGTCGGTGACGACGTTGAACGACTGGGAGAATATTGATCCGGCGAAGTTCCCGCCGCTGCTGAAAAAATCCATCGACCCGTAGGCGTGTCCGCGCACGGATGCCGGCGATGCGGACGTGCGTAGGTTGGCGTTCTGCGCGAGCGTAACCGCGCGCGACGTATTGAGCAGCCCGGCGCCGTCTTTGTCGTCGGTGGCGTCCGTCAGGTTGAGCAACACTCCATCGCGATTGCAGTCCGCGGTCGCCATGACGATCGCCTTCTGCGCTTCCGGCCATGCGCCGAGATTCGGGTTGGCTTCGAGCATGCACGCCAGGGTCCCCGCTACGATCGGCGTGGCGAAGCTGGTTCCGCTCACAATGCTGCCGGTCGTGGTCACGTTCGTCCCGGGCGCGACAACCTCCGGAAGCTCTCGATCGCCGTTCGTGGTCGTGTGATTCCGGTAAGAGCTGAACGAAGCGATAATGTCGTCGGCGCGGGTGTCGGTGCCCCTGTCGTCGATTGCTCCGACGACCAACCCGTTGTAGCTGCGATTCTGGACGTACCGGAGCGCGATATTGCTATCCGATCCGCCGTTACCCGCAGCGACAGTGTAGAGCACCAGAGGGGTTCGGAGGGCGAGATAATCGTGATAGAGATCCAGCGTCGACACACCGCCGTTGTTGCCGGCGCTGAACGACCAGGAGAAGTTGATGACTTTGGCGCCCTGAGCAATCGCCCAGCGGTCGACGTTGGTGTTGAGGACAGAAAACATGTCCCAATTCGCAATGACGATGCTCGCATTGTCGGCGATACCGAACGGACTTACGCCTTGGCGAATCATCCCAGCCACCTGACGGGAGTGTGGGTCGGTGTAGCCGGTCAACGATGCAGTAGCCACGATCCCGAGGCCGGTGTACACATCTGGACGGTCTCCCTCGAGTACGGCGACCGTCACCCCAGTACCGTCCCAGCCCGCCGCTTCGGTAACATCTGCGCCGACCGCGTTCTTCCAGTTCGTTGTGCATGGCTCGCCGGGCCCTGGGTCGAGCTCCAAGAGCTGGACAAAAGGACTTCTCGCGATCGCGTTCAGTGCCCTCGGCCCAACCACAGCAGTGAACAGCGGCGTGCCACTCAGCAGATCAAGTTGCACGAGATCGGTAGCACGACGCACGGACGCCGAGAGTTCGGCTGCCTGCAGTTCCAAGTGCTCGAGATTTTGGTCCGCGGCTAGGTCGCCACGGCCAGCGAGGCTACCGAGACGATCCTCGGGTTCCGCTTCGAAAGCCAGCCAGCCTCGCACGAGGACATGATCCGTCCTGGCCATCCGAGCGGCGTAGCTCGCGAGCTCGGCCGTCATTGCTCCGCGCTCGATCAGCCGTGCTTGGCGTGCCGCGACGAGGTGCGCCTCGAAGTCCGAACCGCTCACGGTCGTTCCGTCGCTTGCATAGACCGTCTCGTGGATATCGCCGCGCGAATCGACCCGACGTTCGCGGCGGAACGCGACACCGTCTTCCGCGATCGCGGTCGAGACGTGCCTCTCGCACCCCTCGCAAACCAAAGCACTCGTCGCGCCACCTGGATCGGTCTCTTCAGGGCTCGCGGAGCACGCAGACGCGGCTAGGGTTAGCAGTAGCAAGCTGAGAGCTGAGAGCTGAGAGCTGAGAAAACCTTCGCATATTGACCTCCGTTGGACGAGTCGTCCGAGAACGAGGTCCAGATTACATACACGGCCTTGGCGCCGTCAATAGCCATTGTGCACTTACCCGCGACTTGGTCCTGCTTCCCCGCACGCTTTCGAATCGCCGGCCGCCCAGCGCGTGGGTCGGTGTTCTTCGCCAGAACCACTCGGCGCCGAAGTCCCTGATGCCGTCGCGTCCCACTCGAGAGACCACCGCGCAGCGCTCTTGACCGGGCGGGTGCCTGCCCTACTCGTCGATGGCGTTAGCCCTCGCCGTGTGCGGTGGTCGAATGCGCAAGGTGAGTAGCGTGCGCGGCACGCGAGCGCGCAAGCATGGTCAGTTCCGGGCACACTCCTCGTAGCGCGCCCGCAGCGCTGTCCGGTAGAGCGGACACCGCTCACGGACGCAGCGTCCGGTGGAGCGGACAGCGCACGCCGGAATGCAGGCACTTTCCCGCAAATTGCGCCCAATCGGTGTCGGCACGCCGCTCGCAATACTGCTCGTTCATAGCGCGGCGCCGCAGAGTGCGGCCCGCCAAACCGGGAGACTCACCATGATCCAGTACTTCGTCGAAGGCGGCTACCCCATGATT
>JBBQJJ010000742.1:0-2667 GCA_038325805.1 Haliangiales bacterium | reverse complement strand
CCGGTGTAGCGCAGCAGGCGGCCGTCACCCGACGGGCCCCGATCGTCGATGAAGTGGGCGACCGCGAACGTGAGCGCACCTCCAAAGGCACCGACGAAGGGCGCGACGCCGACGGCAATCGCCTCGTTCGTCGAGTCGACGCGGCCCGACACGAAGTACGCGCCACCCGCGGCGCCGAGCAAGCCAAGCGTGACCGACGCGGGTCCGAGCTTGATGCCGTTTCTCGCACGGCGACCCTCGAACGAGGCACCGATCGCGAGCAGCGATAACCCACCGACCACGGCGCCGTGAAAACCCAGCGCCGGACGGGCATCGAGATCATAGATCCCGCCGAGGAGCCCGCTTCCGACACCCACCACGACCGGGAGACAGTTGACGGCGAGCCCGATCCCACGGCCCGGGGAGGAGGCCGTGAATGCGTGGATCGCGATCGTGCCTGCGACCGCGACCTCAGCTCCGGCGAAGCCGTAGGCGACACCGCTTGCCTCATCGGCCCGCGCCTCACTCGCCGACGCGAGCGTGACCAGCAAGATGGCGAATCGGATCATCATCGAAGAGCATACCCTCGAGCTCGACGGCGACGCTGCTGTGGGTGGATGGTCATGAGAGCTGCACGTCGGGTGGGGTCTACCGCAGGAAGAACATCGGCAGCCGGACCCCGAGGCCTGCAGCCGCGGTCCGTGCAAGGCTGCGATCCGGACGTTCCCGTATGCCGAGCTCGACCCATGCCGTGAGCGCGAACGCGCCGAGCAAGATGGAGTTGCGGCCCTCGGCGTTGACGCCTCGCCAGAGCTCGGCCGAGGCCCGCCCCGTGAGCCCGAGGATGCCGACACCCTCCGTCCCCATCAGCTCGCCACGGACACCCGCCCAGGTCCGCCAGTGCCGGCCCGTGCGGACACCCAACGCGACATCGAGAAAGCCACCCGTCGCGTCGACGGACTCCGTCGGGCGTGGCGGGCCTCCCTGCGAGGTCGAGATCACGCCGATGCTGACATCGACGAGGGGCGATCGTGGATTGCCGGATGCCCAGCTCACGCCCACCATCCACTGCCTCGCGATCGCGCTCGGCCCGCTGGAGCTCGCGATCGACACCACGCCGACCTCGACCTCGAGCGGCGGAACGAACATCCCTCCGGCCGAGGCACGCGACGCGACCGCAAGCACGCCGAGCACGACCACGCTTCGAAGCATCGCCGGCTCCCCGAGCAAGTCGCGTTCCGCGCTCGAACGACGTCCTCACGCGGGTTGTCGCGCTCTCGGGCGTGGTGCACGAACCACACTGACGCGATAGGACCCCGCCGTGTGATCGAGTCGGCACCACGCGATGATGTCGCTGAATAGAGACCAATCGATGGCGTCGGACCGCGCCGTGAAGCCCTCGTGTGCGCTGCTCGCTGGTGCCCTCGTCATCGCCATCACCGGTTCGGCGGAGGCCGATCGCATGGAGCGAGGATCGACCGCGGTCGCGCATGGCGTGCTCGTCGGTGAGCTCTCGGTCGCGGGCGTGTTCGCGCTCAACTTCGGGACCGATCTAGCAACCCACAACTACCAGCTCCCCGTGAACTTCACCCTTCTCGCGCTCGGCCCCGCAGCAGGCTACGGCGCGTACCGTGCGAGGCTCGATCCGCGACCCGCGACGGCGCTGCATGGCGCGCTGTGGCTCGGCGCGGATCTGTTCCTCCTCGGGGCACTCGTGGATGGTCGCGACCGCACCTGGCAGCTGCGCGATGGCGCGGTCGCGTGGACGCTCGGCGGGCTGGGGCTCGTCGTCGGGGGACTCGCCGGAGCGATCGCGATCCGCGACGACGACGCGCTCACGGCATGGATGGTCGGCCCGCCGCTCGGGTTTGCCGCAGGGGGCCTCGTGCTCGGCGGCATGCTCGTGCTCGGTGGTGGCGTCGATGGCGACAACGCGATCGGCCAGCTCGCGACAGGTGCGATGATCGGCACCGCTCTGGGACTCGGCTTCGCTGGGATGCTCGCGTACACGGAGCACCGCGAGATCGTTCGCCGGCTCGCGCGCTTCGTGCCGCACGTGATGCCCGCAGCCGATCGCGTCGTGCTCTCGTTCGGTGGCACGTGGTGAGTCGTTGACGATCAGCGAGCGCGACACCTCGGATAGCTCGCGATCGCCTAACTCGGCCTCGAGGCCTTTATGGCCTCACAACCTCGTCGGCGCTGACGAAGGATCGCGCCGACGTGGCGCTGTCCCCACGCGGGAAAGCGGCGAGGTATCGGCGTGCGGCCTCGCGACCGATGTCGGGACGCGACAGTCGCGTCGCGAGCTGGAGGGTGTAGGCGAGCGCACGCTCACGAGTGGGGCACCTGGGAAGGGCCGCACGCTCGAGCACCTCGAATGCACGAGATGGTATGGCGAGCTGGTCGGCATAGAGCCGTGCTGCACGCAGCCCAGCAATGCACGCATCGTCGAGCTCCGCCGATTGCAGTGCGCGTTCGTACGCCGCGGCGGCCAGCGCATGGGCCCCGAGTCCGCGATGGGCGTCGCCTTCGAGCACGTGCCACTGGTTCGCCCGCGCGAGGTCTCGCGCTGCAGCGTGCTTACCAGCCGCGAGCAGTGCGACTACCTGTGCGCGCTCGATCTGCGGACCCGGTGCGGTGGGGTCGGCGGCGGGCGCCACCCACGCACGCTGGTCGGGTGTGTTCGTG
>JBBQJJ010000741.1:0-2668 GCA_038325805.1 Haliangiales bacterium | reverse complement strand
CGCTCGTTGATCGCGCTGGGGACCCGCTTCGCGAAGGTCGCGGTCGTCGTCATGGGGACGCTGGTCGGGCTAGCACAGCTCGGCGTATCGATCGCCAGCTTGATCGCCGGGCTCGGGATCGGAGGCCTGGTCATCGCCCTCGCTGCGCAGAAGACGGTCGAGAACGTGTTCGGGGCCGTCTCGATCGGGATCGATCAACCGATGCGAGAGGGCGACTTCGTACGGGTCTACGACTTCGTCGGGACGGTCGAGCAGATCGGGCTTCGCTCGACACGGATCCGCACGCTCGATCGCACCGTGGTGACGATCCCGAACGGAGAGCTCTCGAATCAGCGCATCGAGTCGTTCGCGGTGCGCGACCGGATCCGGCTCGCGTGCACGATCGGGCTCGAGTACGGCACCACCGCTGAGCAGCTGCGCCGGGTCAACGCCGAGCTCTCGCGGATCCTCGACAACCACCCGAAGATCTGGCCCGACGCGAAGACGGTGCGGTTCGCGAAGTTCGCGGAGTCGTCACTGGATATCGAAGTGATGGCCTGGTTTCAAACCACAGACTTCGACGAGTTCAAGGCGATCCGAGAAGCGATCCTGCTGTCCTTCATGGACGCGATCGAGCGAGAGGGCGCGGCGATCGCGTTCCCCACTCGGACGCTGCACGTGGCGACGTGCCCGCCTCGCTCCGAACCCTAACTTGTATTCGGAGTCCCCGGCTCGAGGACGAGCCACCCTTCCATCATTCGCCTGGTCGAAGGATCGACACAGGCGAACTCTGGGGTTAGTCGATGCCAATCATGTGATGCTGCGGTCGCATCACCATGAGTCATGTCTCGCATCGCCTGAAAGGCCCGCTCCAAGGTGCGCTCGCAGGAGGCGGAGATCCGGCGACCTCTCCCCTGTACGTCTTCGGCCCGTTTCTGCGTTTGCTCGTCGGCGCGGGCGCCAGCATGGCGTGCTTCGGTGCCTCGATCTGGATGGTCGTCGCGACCGTGGCCGTGGTCTCGGTGATGTACCGCAACGTGATGCTGTGGGTCTCCGACGGAAGCGGCGGCAGCGGGTTGTGCGAGGAGGAGTTAGGTAGCTGGGCTGTCAAGGTCAACGCGGCGATCACGGTGATCGAATACACGCTGACGTGGCTCGTCAGCATCGCCGCCCTGGTGACGTTCATCGCCGACCGCGCAGACGGGCTCGGTCGCTGGGAACGCACCGGGTTCGCGATCGTCTTCTCGATCGGGATCGCGATCGTCGTGAATCGCGGCCCTCGATTGGCGGCGATGGTGTTCGGGCCAGCGACGGCCGCGGTCATGGTCTTGCTCTGGATCCTGGTCGGTGCGGTCCTGTTCGAGCGAGGAATCCAGCTGCCCTCGCTGTCGCGCGAGGCGTTCGCGCTGGAGAACCTCAACCTCACGCTCTCCGGCTACGTCCGCCTGCTCGCGCTGATGACCGGCATCGAGGTGTTTGCCAATCTCGTGGCCGCCTACGACGGACCACCCGCCAAGCGTGCGCGCCAGGCGTTCGGCAGCTTGGCCATCGTGATGGTGACGACGCTGGTGACGATGGTGGTGGTGGGCCCGGCGATCTACGATCTCGCCGACCCGCTCCGAAACGACGTCTCCGTCTTCACGCAGACGATGGATCTCCTGCTCCCCGCACCGCTCGCCTACGCGGGGACGATCATCAGCATCGTGGTGCTGCTGTCAGCAGCGGCGGCGAGCGCGCAGGGACTCCAGAACCTGGCGCTCGGACTGCGCCATCGGCATTACGTGCCGGCGGTGTTCGGACAGCGGAACCGCTTCGATGTCGCGGATCGACCGGTGGTGTTTCAGACCGTGGTGGTCGCCGGTTGTTTCGTGGTGTTCGGCACGCACGAAGAGACCTATCTCGCGCTCTACGCCGCGGGTGTGTTCGTGTTGCTCGGCTTGACCGGGTGGGCGTCGGTGAAACGTCTGTGGACCCGACGACGCCAGGAGCCGCGCACGTTGACCCTGCTTGGGACCATCGTCGCTGCCGCGGTGACCTCGGTGGCGGCTGCATTGATCTTTGTCGAGCGGTTCTTTGATGGTGCCTGGATGTACGGCTTCCTCGTCCCGGTGCTGGCTTGGACCTTCTCGCGGTATCGTGCGAGGTTGGGCGCACCTTCGGCGATCTCCGAGCGACTGGGTCGCCTGGTCGCGGATCGGAAGTTCGTGACGGTGGGCCCAGGTCCGGACAATGGAACGGGCGCGGGGTTGGCGGGCAAGCCAACCCTGGGCCCAGGTCCGGACAATGGAACGGGCGCGGGGTTGGCGGGCAAGCCAACCCTGGGCCCGAGCTGGCCGCAGTCGATCCTCGCGGTCGTCGATGGTTCCGTGGCGACCGAGACTGCGCTGGTGGCGCATGCGGCGCTCTGTCGTGAGCTCGAGTGCAGGGGGGCGGTGGCCTGCGTTCGAGCGGACGGGGTCGCCGACTACATCGCCTCGATCAAGCAGGCGTTTCCGCACGTCGAAACCGTCGCGGTGATCGAGCGCGCGACAGACGGGCTCGCCAGCGAGGGGGGTGACCTGATCGTCATCGATCGCGGTCTCGACGGAGCGCGCGAGATCTGTCGCACCACCCGGGTCCCCGTCCTCGCCGTCGCCGGGGATGCGCCGGCGTCACGTCGATACCCGAGGCTCGACCGGATCATCGTCGG
>JBBQJJ010000740.1:0-2670 GCA_038325805.1 Haliangiales bacterium | reverse complement strand
CTCGCGATTCGGTGCGGCTGGCGTTCATCGCGGCTCTCCAGTACCTGCCGCCTCGCCAACGCGCCGTGCTCATCCTGCGCGAAGTGCTGCGGTGGCCGGCGTCCGAGGTGGCTGTGTTGCTCGACACCACCGTCGTCTCGGTCAACAGTGCGCTGCAGCGGGCGCGCACCACGCTTGCGTCGACCGATCTGCACGCCTCGCCGCGGCCCATCGATCCCGACCAGCAGGTGCTGCTCGATCAGTACATCGACGCGTTCGAGCGTTACGACGTCGACTCGCTCGTCGCGCTCCTGCACGACGACGCCACCTTCTCCATGCCCCCGTTCGCGCTGGTCGTCATGGAGACGAACGACGGTCGGATCTCCGGCCTCCACCACTTCCTCAGCCCCGAACTGTTCGCGTTGTTCGGCCTGCCTTCCGAGCTGCGCGGGTAGCAGGTTCTCCACATGTTCGTGATAGATACCGCAGCACGTGGGCCGACGGACGGGACCGGCAGCGCGTGAGCCCCTTTGAAAGAATCGAGACAATCCTTCATGGCCAAAGCCAAGCCCCTGACGAAGTGCAAGGTCTGTGGTGGATCCATCCGTCGCAAGTGGAGCCTCGGCAAGCCCGAGCGTCAGCCGTGGGAACACATCGACGAAGACGACTGGATCGACAACCCGCACGATCCCGAAGAAGCCGGCCCCGCCAGCTGATCGATCCGGCCCCCCGACTGTGTGCTCGGTAGCCTCGGGTTCGTAGGAGGGGCGATGGGCATGGCCCACCGATCGCCGTGCTGGCGCTCGGCACGGGCCTCGGTGAAGCCACGCTGGTGCACGACGGCACGCGGTACCGCGCGCTGCCCTCGGAGGGTGGCCACGCCGATTTCGCGCCCTTCACCGATGACGAGATCGGGCTGCTCACGTTTCTGCGCGATCGCCACGGCCACGTCAGCTACGAGCGCGTGCTGTCGAGCAGCGGCATCCTCGACGCGTACGAGTACGTGCGCTCGCTGAGCAGCGAGCGCGAGCCCACCTGGCTGGCACACGACATCGCCGCCGGAGATCCGAGCATGGCGATCGTCAACGCCGCGCTCGCCGGCAAGGATGCATCCTGCGGTCGCGCGATCGAGTTGTTCACCGAGATGCTCGGTGCCGAGGCCGGCAACATCGCGTTGCGCGCGGTCGCCGGCAGCGTCGTGATCGGCGGCGGCATCCCGCACAAGTTGTTGCCCGCGCTGCAGACCGGCAAGTTGACGAAGCGATTCAATAGCAAGGGCAGGTTCTCGCGGTGGACGCAGCAAGTCGGCGTTCGCGTGCTGGTCGAGCCCCGTGCGGGTCTGCTCGGCGCTGCCAGTTATGCTGCGACCTCGACGTAGGAGCAAACATGAGTGAACAGCGACCGAAGAGCGGCACGACCCCTCCCATCGATCACGACACGACCGGCGTGGTCGGCGAGATCCTCGGTGGCGAACAGAGCAAGCGGCGCCGCCCCGAGCCGTCCGCGGTCGTCATCTTCGGCGCGACCGGTGACCTCGCCGGGCGCAAGCTGGCCCCGGCGCTGTTCAACGTGATGCTCGACAAGTCGCTGATGGAGCCGACGGTGATCATCGGCGTGTCGCGCAAGAAGCTGCCGGTCACCGAGTTCGCCGACAAGCTCAAGGGGCCGGTCGCGGTGCACTCTCGGCAGAAGGTCGAGCCCGCGAGCTGGGACAAGTTCGTCGGGATGCTCGACTACGTCGGCGGCGAGTTCCACGACGATCAGGTCTACCTCGATCTCAAGGTGCACCTCGAGGCGGCGACGGTGAAGGGGACCAAGGGCAACCGGGTGTTCTACCTGTCGACGCCGCCCACCGCGTTCCCGATCATCCTCCAGAAGCTCCACCAGCACGGCTTGATCGAGCGGCAGTTCCAGCAGGCGGGGAAGCCGTCGTGCCGCATGATCGTCGAGAAGCCGTTCGGCACAGACCTCAAGAGCTCGCGCGCGCTCAACGAGATGATCGGCGGCTACCTCACCGAGTCGCAGATCTATCGGATCGATCACTACCTCGGCAAGGAGACCGTCCAGAACATCTTGGTGCTCCGGTTCGGCAACTCGATCTTCGAGCCGCTGTGGAATCGCCAGCACATCGAGTACGTCGAGATCACGGCGGCCGAGTCGATCGATATCCAGGGTCGCGGTGCGTTCTACGAGGAGACCGGTGTCGTCCGCGACATCATCCAGAACCACCTACTTCAGGTCATGTCCCTGGTGACGATGGAAGTGCCAGCGTCGTTCTCCGCCGACGATATTCGCGACGAGAAATCGCAGGTCCTGCGCTCGATCCGGAACCTCGATCTCAACGAGGTTGCGAACTACTGCGTGCGCGGCCAGTACCACGGGTATCGCGAAGAGAACGGCGTCAAGCGCGACAGCCAGCAGGCGACGTACGCCGCGATGCGCTTCATGATCGACAACTGGCGGTGGATGGGCGTGCCGTTCTACATGCGTGCCGGCAAGGCCCTCGCGGAGCGGTTGACCGAGGTCAACATCCACTTCAAGAGCGTGCCCCTCGTGCTGTTCAAGGACGAAGCGGCCGGCTCGGTGCTGCAGCACGCGGTGCTGACGCTGCGGATCCAGCCCTCCGAAGGCATCTCGCTGCGGTTCGTGGCGAAGGTGCCGGGCGAGAACATCAACGTCGGCAACGTGCTG
>JBBQJJ010000739.1:0-2692 GCA_038325805.1 Haliangiales bacterium | reverse complement strand
GTCCGAGACCATCGCGTCCGAGCCCGGTCACGGTTGGCCGTTCGCCGCGGCGCTCGACTCCGAGCGTGGCATCGAGGTCGATGATCTCGAGCGCTGCGGCGGCCCGCTCGCGTGCGGGCCGTATCCCGAAGCACCGCGTGCCGCATTCGTACTCCCGATCCGGATCGCAGGTGTCGATCGGCCGCACGGGATCCTCGTCGCCGGTGTCAGCGCCCGGCTTCCGCTCGACGCAGCCTACCGCGACTTCTTCTACCTCCTCTGCAACGCGATCGCAGTCGTGATCGGAAACGCCCGCGCTCACGCCCAAGAGCGCAAGCGCGGCGAGGCGCTCGCCGAGATCGATCGGGCCAAGACCACCTTCTTCTCCAACATCAGCCACGAGTTCCGGACCCCGCTCACGTTGTTGCTGGGGCCGTTGCAGAACGCGCGCGGCTCGGCGGAGCGCGCACTCAAGGGCGAGGACCTCGAGACCGCACATCGCAATGCCCAGCGCCTGCTAAAGCTCGTGAACCAGCTGCTCGTTTTCTCGCGGATCGAAGCTCGACGTGCCGAGCCGAGCTATCAGCAGACCGACCTGGCGACGCTCACCGCCGACCTCGCGAGTGCGTTTCGTTCCACGATCGAACACGGCGGTCTCGCGTTGAACGTCGCGTGCCCGCCGCTCTCCCGTCCGGTCGACGTCGATCGGGACATGTGGGAGAAGATCGTCCTCAACCTCGTCTCCAACGCGTTCAAGTTCACGTTCGCGGGATCGATCGACGTCGCGATCGCGGATCACGGCGATCGAGTCGAGCTGACCGTGGGCGATACCGGGGTAGGAATCGCCGCGGATCAACTAACGCGAGTCTTCGAGCGGTTTCATCGGATCGAGCAGTCGCGCGCTCGCACGCACGAGGGCACCGGGATCGGTCTCGCGCTGGTCCGCGATCTTGTCGTCCTGCTCGACGGAAGGATCGATGTGGCGAGCGAGCTCGATCGCGGGACGACGTTCACCGTCTCCATCCCACGCGTCCACCCCGGGAGCACGCGCGGCGCGGTCGTCGCATCGACTGCCCAGAAGGATGCGTTCGTCGCGGAGGCCTTGCGTTGGCTGCCGACAACGGCGCTCGCCGCGCCTTCGCCGGTCCGAACGATGCCTGGCGCCGGCCGCATCCTTCTCGTCGACGACAACGCCGACATGCGGGACTATCTGGAGCGGTTGCTCGGCGAACGCTGGAACGTCGAGGTCGTCGCGGACGGAGAACAGGCGTTGGCCGTCGCATGTTCGGGTTCGACCGATCTCGTGGTTGCCGATGTGATGATGCCGCGGCTGGACGGCTTCGGCCTCGTCGCTGCGTTGCGCGCGGATGAGCGGACGGCGTCTCTTCCGATCATCCTGCTGTCGGCTCGCGCCGGAGACGAGGCGATCGCGGAGGGGCTTCGCGCGGGAGCTAACGACTACGTCGTGAAGCCGTTCACCGCCAGCTCGCTACTCGCGCGCGTCGAAACCCTGCTCGCGGCGAGCAGTGCGAGGCAAATGACGCAGGAACTGGCAGCGGTCGCGCGACGACGAATGTACTCGTTGTTGATGAATGCCCCGGCGGCGATGTGCTCGCTCCGCGGGCCGAAGCTGATCGTCGAGCTCGCGAACTCCAAGCTACTCGAGCTCTGGGGGAGAGATTCCACGGCGATCGGCAAGCCGCTCCTGGAGGTGCTCCCCGAGATCGCGAATCAGCCATTTCCCGAGCTGCTACACGAGGTCATGCGCACCGCCGTGCCGTTCGTCGCGAACGAGTTTCTTGCTCGTGTCGACACCCATCGGGACGGCGTGCTCCAAGATCTCTACTGCGATTTCGTCTACGCCCCGACTCGCGAGGATGACGGAACGGTCTCTGGAGTCCTGGTATTTGCCGTGGACGTCACGCAGAAGGTCCTGATCCGCCGCGAGCTCGAAGTCGCGCTGGGTGAAGCTCGCGACGCGAACAGGGCCAAGGACGATTTCCTGGCACTCCTCGGGCACGAGCTTCGAAACCCACTCGCTCCGATCACGACGGCGCTCGAATTGATCGAGCTGCGTGGCTTCGACCGCGTCCAAAAGGAAGCCGCCGTCATCAGCCGACAGACCAAGCACCTCTCGCACCTGGTCGATGACCTGCTCGACGTCTCGCGGATCACCAGGGGGAAAGTCGATCTCGATCGCCGTGCAACCGATCTCGCCGAGATCGTGGTGACCAGCGTCGAGATGGCGAGCCCGTTGTTCGAACAGAAGCAGCATCACCTCAACGTCGACGTCGCCGCCGGTATCGTCGTCAGCGTCGATCGGATGCGAATGGCACAGGTCCTCTCGAATCTGTTGACCAACGCAGCCAAGTACACCGATCCCGGCGGGGTGATCTCTCTCACCGCCGAGGTCGATGGTGAGCAAGTCGTCATCTCGGTGCGCGACAACGGGACCGGGATGGCGCCCGAGATGCTGCCTTATATATTCGACATGTTCATCCAGGAGCGACGCTCCGTGGAGCGGGCACGTGGCGGGCTCGGGCTGGGGCTAGCGATCGTCAAGAGCCTGGTCTGTCGCCACCGACGAGCGCGGGTACCAGTTCCACGGGGATCACCGGTGACCAGGGACCCACTCGGTGATGAGACGACGGTTCTTCGCCTTGATGACGCAGGACTGCTTCGAGCTCGAGCCCGTTCGCGTTCTTCGAAAGCG
>JBBQJJ010000738.1:0-2698 GCA_038325805.1 Haliangiales bacterium | reverse complement strand
CGGGCAAGCGGTACGATGCATCCGCTTGCCGAATCACGAGGACAGGGGTCGGGGCCCGAGCCCCGATAGTGGGGCTCCGGGACGCACCCGCGTGGGCCGGGCACCGTCGGAGCCGAGCCTGGCGCAGCCGCCGTCCGACGAGAGGGCGCCGCGGTTCGGCGAGCAGCCGTTGCCGTCGAACGAGAGGACGCCGCCGGTCGCCTTCGCAGAGACGCTGACCCCGAACCTCGCGGGCGCGACCAACGATCTGTCGTCGCTGCCACCTGTCTCGCCCGAGCTCTACACGGTCGGATTTCAGATCGCGCAGGGCGGCATGGGCAAGATCTACGCGGCGCGTGATCGCAAGCTGCGCCGCGACATCGTGCTGAAGACCCTCGTCGAGGGAGCACCGGTCGGTCGCTTCGAACGCGAGGCCCTGATCACCGCGCGCCTGCAGCACCCGTCGATCGTACGCGTCTACGACGCCGGCAAGCTGCGCGACGAGCCGTTCTACGCGATGGAGTACGTCCGCGGAAAGTCTCTCGACAAGGTGGTCGCAGCCGCCGACGACGCCGAGGCACGACTCGCGTTGTTACCGCACGTGATCGCCGTCGCCGACGCGCTCGCCTACGCCCACAGTGAAGGCGTCATCCATCGCGATCTGAAGCCCGCGAACGTGCTGGTCGGCTCGTTCGGCGAGACCGTCGTGATCGATTGGGGGCTCGCAAAGGACACGCGTGGAGCGGGCGAGGATTCGTTCGAGCCGCAGCTGCCGCTCGCGAGCTTGCCGGCACGCCCGGTCGGCGCGCTCGGCTCGAGTGATCTGACCGTTGCCGGTGCGGTGATGGGCACGCCGTCCTACATGCCTCCCGAGCAAGCGCGGGGGGAAGGCACCGACGAGCGCAGCGACGTCTACGCGATCGGCGCGATCCTCTACACCGTCCTCGCCGGCACGCCGCCGATCACGGGCACGCGCGCACTCGACGATGCCCGCGCCGGCGGTGTCACCCCGCTCCGCGAACGCGCGCCCGAGACGTCCGACGAGCTGGTCTCGATCGTCGAGCACGCGATGGCGTTCGATCCGCGCGAGCGGTACTCGAGCGCGCGCGAGCTCGCGGAAGATCTCCGTCGCTACTCGACCGGCAAGCTGGTCGCGCGCCACTCGTACTCGACGCGCGATCTGATCGGTCGCTGGCTGCGCAAGCACAAGACGCCGGTCGCGATCGCTGGGACGGTCGTGCTCGGGCTCCTGATCCTGTCGACGATCTGGGTGCGCGGCATCGCCGCCGAACGCGATCGCGCGACCGATGATCTCGAGCTCGCGCGCACCACGCTCGACAAGGTCGAGACTACCGGTGATGACCTCGCGATCGCCCAGGCCGAGCGCGTGCTCGCCGTCGATCCCACGAGCTCGATCGCGTGGCTCGCGCGGCTGTCACCCCAAGGTCTCGAGCGCCCGCGTGCGCGCGAGCTCGCCGACAGCGCCGCCGGACGTGGCGTCGCGTTCGAGCTCGCCGGTCCGCGGGGTGCCATCACGCAGCTCGTCGTCGCGCAGCCCGTCGGCGCGGCCTACACCGCCGGCTCGGACGGCCAGCTGTTCCGCTGGCGGCTCGGCACGTTCAAGGGCGAACCCCTCGGCGCTCACCGCGGTCCGGTCACCACGCTCGCGTCGTCGTCCGATGGCTTCTGGCTCGCGACCGGTGGCGAGGATGGTGCTGTCGAGATCTGGGATCTCGAGAGCGTCCACGATCGCAAAGGCGCACACCACGCTGCCAAGGTCCGCGCTGTAGTGTTCTCGCCCGACGGCAACTCGATCGCTTCCGCCGGTGATGACGGCGCGGTGTGGATCTGGAGCGTGCTCAAGGGCGATGGTCGCTCGCTCTACAAGGATGCGCAGCCGCTGACCGCGATCGCATGGAGCGCGACCACGGTCTACGCCGGCCGCGCCGACGGCAAGGTGGTCGAGCTCGACCCCACCACCGGCAAGGTGCTCGGCACGCTCGAGAGTCACAGTGCCGAGGTTCGCGTCCTCGCGCTCTCCCCCGACGGCAAGCACCTCGCCTCGGGCTCGCGCGATGGCAGCGTGATCGTGTGGACCGATCACAAGCGCCGCGCTGTCGGTACCCACGCCGACGGTGTCCGCGATCTGGTGTGGACGGCCTCGAACCAGCTGATCACCGCCGGTGGCGATCCCGCGATCCACATCCACGATCTCGCCGCGAGCAAGACGTTCGATCTCGCGGGCAACACGTCCGCGGTGAACGACCTCGCCGTCTCCGCTACCGAGATCGCCGCGGCGTGCACCGACGGCAAGCTCCGCATCTGGCCGATCGATCACCCGCGCGTCAATCCTCGCACGCTGATCGGTCACCGCGTCTCGGTCGCCGGTGTCGCGTTCACGCAGGACGGCAAGAAGCTGCTGTCGATCGCCGACGACCGCATGCGCCTGTGGCCACTCGATCCCGTGTCACCCGCGCCGTCGGGCAAGGACCTCGCGACCTGGCTCGCCTCGCGATCGAACGTCACGATCGCCAAGTAGTGGTCGAAAATGGGGTCACGCTCCACCCCTCCACGTCGATGAAATCATTGGGCGTCTGGCCGACAACGTACAAACTCGATCTCGGGACATGTCCGGTATCCGGACAACGCAGTTTGTACGTTTTGCGCCAGACGCCCAATCATTCCGAGCAGATGGAGGGGTAGAGCGTGACCCCGTTGC
>JBBQJJ010000737.1:0-2709 GCA_038325805.1 Haliangiales bacterium | reverse complement strand
GACCGCGGACGGTTCGGGGCGGCGCCGCTTGCTCTGTTCGCCACCGAGGATCTCGCCGACCACGCCGGTCGTGTCGTGATCGATGGGAGGGGTCGTACCGCTCTTCGGTCGTTGTTCACTCATGTTGGCTCCTACGTCGAGGTCGCAGCGTGACTGGCAGCGCCGAGCAGACCCGCACGGGGCTCGACGAGCACGTGGACGCCGACTTGCTGCGTCCACCGCGCGAACCTGCCCTTGTCGTTGAACCGCTTCATCAACCCGCCGCTCTGTAGTGCGGGCAGCAACTTGTGCGGGATGCCGCCGCCGATCACGACGCTGCCAGCGACCGCGCGCAATGCGATGTTGCCGGCCTCGGCACCCAGCATCTCGGTGAACATCTCGATCGCGCGACCACAGGATGCGTCCTTGCCCGCGAGTGCTGCGTTGACGATCGCCATGCTCGGATCGCCGGCCGCGATGTCGTGTGCCAGCCACGTGGGCTCGCGCTCGTTGCTCAGCGAGCGCACGTACTCGTACGCGTCGAGGATGCCGCCGCTCGACAGCACGCGCTCGTAGCTGACGTGGCCGTGGCGACCACGCAGGAACGTGAGCAACCCGATCTCGTCATCGGTGAACGGCGCGAAATCGGCGTGGCCACCCTCCGAGGGCAGCGCGCGGTACCGCTTGCCGTCGTGCACCAGCGTGGCTTCGCCGAGGCCCGTGCCGAGCGCCAGCACGGCGATCGGTGGGTGCCCGGTGAGCGGCCCGGAGTCCTGGAGGACGACGAGCTTGTCGTGTGGCACCACCAACGAGCCGAGTGCGGTGGCTTGCAGATCGTTGATCAGCGAGACGTCGATCCCGAACTTCTTGCTGAGCGGCGCGGCATCGAGCACCCAACCGAGGTTGGTGACGCGCGCGACCCCGTCGACGACCGGCCCGGCCACACCGAAGCACGCACCATAGAGCGCCTCGATCTCGCGCTCGCGCAGAAACAGATCGAGCGCCTTGTCGAGCGACGCCAGCTCCTGCGACGCGTACCGCTGGATCCGCGTGACGCGCACGCCATACTCGTCGACGTTGCACAGCGCGAGGACCGTCTTGGTCGCGCCGATCGTCCCCGCGAGGATCACGCCTTGTGGTCCTCGAGCCTCGCCGCGGCGGCCTTGTCGACCAGCCATGCGAGGTGGCCATCGTTCGCCCGGATCAATTGCGACGGATACGTCTTCGGATCGCGCGGCCCACGCAGCACCTGCCACAGCGGCTCTGCCTTGTCGGCACCGGCGACGAGGAACCGGATCTGTCGCCCCCAGTTGAGCACGGCCGCGGTCAGCGTGATCCGCGTGGTCGCGCCCTTGGTGAGCGGTGACGACACGGGATTCGCGACGACGATCTCCGACGTCGCGTCGAGCGCCGGCGTGTTCGGGAACAGCGACGCGGTGTGACCATCGGGCCCCATCCCGAGCATCACGTAATCGAACACCGGGAACTGGTCAGTCTCCGGCTTGAGGCGCTCGAGCTTCGCGCCGTACGCCTTCGCCGCCTCGACCGGATCGTTCTCGCCCTCGATGCGCTCGAAGTTCGCGAGCGACAGCGGATCGAGCAGCGCATCCTTGGTCATCTTGAAGTTCGAGTCGGCGTGCTCGGGGCCGACGTTACGCTCGTCGCCCCACCACAGATGAATCTGGTCGTACGGCATCGCGGCACGACCTCGCTTCGCGAGGATCTGGAACAGCCGCTTCGGCGTCGAGCCACCCGACAGCGCGATGTGGCAGACGCCGCGCTCGCGCACGGCATCTGCGGCGATCACGAGCAGCTCCTCGGCGGCTGCTTCACTGAGCGCATCGATCGAATCAAAAACCCGCAGCTCCGCCATCGTCACCCTCCGGTTGGACGTTCGACGTGACCACCGAACTGGAAGCGCATCGCCGACAGCACCTTCTCGGCGTACGACTCCTCCATCCTCGAGCGGAACCGCGTGAACAGCGCCGCGCTGATCGTGTCGGCGGGGACCGCCTCTTCGATCGCCGCCATCACCGTCCACCGGCCCTCACCGGAATCGCCGACGTGACCGGAGAACTTCTCGAGTGCCGGATCCTCGACCAAGGCCTTCGCGGTGAGGTCGATCAGCCACGACGACAGCACGCTGCCACGGCGCCAGACTTCGGCGACGTCGGCAACGGGGAGCGTCATCTTGTACTGGTCTTCGACAGTGGGATTCGCCGCACCTCGCATGATGTCGAAGCCCTCGGCGATCGCCTGCATGATGCCGTACTCGATGCCGTTGTGGACCATCTTGACGAAGTGGCCCGCACCGACGGGACCGCAGTGGAGGTACCCCTCTTCGGCGGTGCCCTCGACCTTGTCTCGACCCGGCGTGCGCTCGACGGAGCCACGCCCTGGCGCGAGGCACTTGAAGATGGGATCGAGCCGCTTCACCGTTTCGGTGTCGCCGCCGACCATCATGCAGTAGCCACGCTCGAGGCCGTAGACGCCGCCGGACGTGCCGGCATCGACGTAGTTGATCTTCCTGCCCGACAGCGCCTTCGCACGGCGCACGTCGTCCTTGAACATCGAGTTGCCGCCGTCGATGATCGTGTCGCCCGCCTCGAGCTTCTCGCCGAGCGCCATCACGGTCGACTCCGTCGGTCCGCCCGCCGGCACCATGATCCAGATGTGCCGCGGCTTCGGCATCGCCGCGATCATCGCGTCGAGCGAGTCCGCGCCGGTCGC
>JBBQJJ010000736.1:0-2710 GCA_038325805.1 Haliangiales bacterium | reverse complement strand
GTTCGCGAGGCTCAGTGGTCGCGGCGATCTGACGCGCGTGATCGCGGGGATCGACGCCGCCCGCACCGCGGGTCTCTCGGTCAAGACCAACGCCGTCGCGCTCGCGGGTGAGAACGCCAGCGAGGTCGCGGCGCTCTGCCGGTTCGCGTGGGATCGCGGCATCACGCCGCGGTTCATCGAGCACATGCCGATGTCGGGTGGTCGCCTCTACGACCAAGCCGCCGAGCTGTCGGCCGCGCGGATCCGCTCGCTCGTCGAGGCGGACTTTGGTGCCCTTGCACCCTCGAAGGCGGCGCGCGACGCCGGTCCCGCGCGGTACTGGTCGCTCGCGGACGGTCGCGAGGTCGGGATCATCTCGGCGATGACCGAACATTTCTGCGATGACTGCAACCGGCTCCGCCTCACCGCCACCGGCGCACTCCACGCCTGCCTGGGGCACGATGACGCAGTCAGCCTGCGCGATGTGATGCGGCGTGGCGGCACGGACGATGACGTGATCGCAGCGATTTCCTCGTCGGTGACGGGCAAGCGCGCGGGGCATCAGTTCCAGCAACAGGGTCCGCAGAAGCACATGATCACGATGGGTGGGTGACCCCCACCAACTGCGTCGCTACGCCGCGGTTTTTTGAGGGGGTCCCAAATCCGGCAACCGTCGGAATGGACGCCATACGTGGTACGGTTGCGCCAACTGCTGGGACGGTTTCGTCCTGCGCGAACACCGCGGAAAGGTTTTAGAATCATGGCGATGCAAAACAGTACGGTCATCAAGATCGTGTTGACCGCGGCGGTCGCGATCGGTGGCGTGGTGTTCTTCGCGAAGTCCGGGATCGGCTCCACGCAGACGTACATGATGGTCGACGAGCTGCAGTCCGGCGGTGACCTCACCCGCTACGAAGGCAAGGAAATGAAGGTCCACGGTTGGGTCCTCGCCGGCTCGATCAAAGAGAAGGTCGCGAACCAGGAAACGGTTCGCTCGTTCGTGCTCCAGAAGTCGGGCAAGAAGATCCGCGTGTTCAACAAGGGTCCGAAGCCCGACACGTTCAAGGATCAGTCGGAGGTCGTCGCGACCGGCCGCTTGGTTCCCGCCGCACAGGCGAAGGAGCTCGCTACCGCGCTCGACATCCAGCTCGAGTCCGATCTCACCCACGTGGTGGAGTCGACCGAGATCCAGGCCAAGTGCCCGTCGAAGTATGACGGCGCACAGGGCAACAAGAACCCGAAGTACGAAGACTAGAGGGCGGCATGAACGAAACGGCTCCTTTTTCGCCGGTCGCGCTGGTCGGCACGATCGCCCTGCTCGCGGCTTACATCGTCGCTGCGTGGTGTGTAGGCGCCGGCATCGCCGGCAACGCCATGAAGAGTCGAAGACTCGTCAACTCCGTGGTCTACGGGATGTACGGCTTCGGTGCGCTCGTCGGCCTCGCGTCGGCGCTGATGATCTACGCGTTCCTGACGCACGACTTCTCGATCAAGTACGTCGCGTCGACGAGCGATATCTCGATGGATACCGCCTACAAGATCACCGCGTTCTGGGGTGGTCTCGACGGCTCGCTCCTCTACTGGGTGCTCGTGCTCTCGCTGTTCTCGATGGTCGCGATCGCGGTCAACCACCGCAGGCATCGCGACATGATGGGCTACGTCGTCGCGACGATCATGTGCGTGCAGGTCTTCTTCCTGTCGCTGCTGATCTTCACGAAGAACCCGTTCGCCACGTTCCTGACCGCGGCACCCGCCGATGGGCAGGGCTTGAATCCGCTGCTCCAGAACTACTGGATGATCATCCACCCGCCGATGCTCTACACGGGCTTCGTCGCGGCCACGGTGCCGTTCGCCTTCTGCATCGGCGCACTCGCGTCCGGTCGGCTCGACGATCTATGGCTCGGCTCGGTGCGCGTGTGGATGTTGATCTGCTTCGGCTGCCTCTCGGTCGGCCTCATCCTCGGTGGTCGCTGGGCGTACGAAGAGCTCGGTTGGGGCGGTTAC
The DNA here is from genome assembly GCA_038325805.1 of Haliangiales bacterium. Taxonomy (GTDB): domain Bacteria; phylum Myxococcota_A; class Polyangia; order Haliangiales; family Haliangiaceae; genus JABFXX01. Next base: position 727 of record JBBQJJ010000736.1, on the reverse strand, counting down.
TGGGCGTGGGATCCCGTCGAGAACGCGGGGTTCATACCCTGGTTCACAGCCACCGCCTTCTTACATAGCGCGATCATCCAAGAGCAGCGCGGCGGCATGAAGATCTGGAACTGCATGCTCGTGATCCTGACCTTCTTCCTGACGATCTTCGGAACGTTCATGACGCGGTCGGGTGCGGTGCAGTCAGTCCACGCGTTCGGCGAAGACAACGTGCTCGCGCTCCAGTTCATCGTGTTCATGGCGGTGATCCTGGTGGTCTCGATCGGCCTCGTCATCTACCGAGCGCCGAAGCTGTCATCGCGCACCAACTTCGAATCGTTCCTGTCGCGAGAGTTCGCGTTCCTCGTCAACAACTGGATCCTGCTGCTCTGCGCGTTCTTCGTCCTGTTCTTCACGATGTTCCCGACCATCACCGAGGCGCTCGACGGCTCGCGCGTGTCGATCGGCATCCCGTTCTTCGATCGGTGGATGACCTTCGCCGGCATCGTGCTGCTGTTCCTCGCCGGGGCAGCGCCACTCCTCGCGTGGCGAAAAACCTCCGGCGACAAGCTGTTGGAGCAGTTCAGGATCCCGCTCGGAGCGATGCTGCTGACCATCGTCGTCGCGCTGGTGTTCTTCTGGGACGAGGCGACGCATACGAGTGCGCTGTTCCACGAGAAGCTCCAGCTCCCGATGTCGCTCGTGAACTTCGGCATCTGCGGCTTCGCGCTCGCATCGATCATCCAGG
>JBBQJJ010000735.1:0-2716 GCA_038325805.1 Haliangiales bacterium | reverse complement strand
GCGCCACGATCTCGCTCGGCGGTGCGGCGTTGCAAGCGGGCCAGACGATGGCCGAGCTGGTCGCCGGTGCGGATCGCATGCTCTACGAGAGCAAGCACGGCGGTCGCAACCGCGTCACGTTCTGATCCGCGCCCACGCCGTCATCGCGATCAGCTCGATCAACTGCGGGTACGTCATCCCGGCGACCTTCGCCGAGCGCGCGACGCCGGCATCCGGCGAGATATCGCAGTTCGGGTTGACGTCGATCACCCACGGCACGCCAGCCGCATCGACGCGCAGATCGACGCGCCCGTAGTCGCGCAAGCCGAGCGCGTGCCACGCCGCCCGCGCGACACGCTCGACCGCCTCGACCATCGCCGGCGAGGCATCGCGCAGCGGCACCGGCTTGGTGCCTTCATAGTCGACGTGCGCCTCGTCCCACTTCGCCGCGTAGCTGACGATCCGCGGCCGATCCGACGGCATCGCCGCGAAGTCGATCTCGTGGAGCGGCAGCACGCGCGGATGTGCGCCGTTACCGATCAGGGTCACGTTGATCTCGCGACCTTCGACGTAGCGCTCGACAATCACCGGCTGCTTGTACTGCTCGATCAGCTCGCGACCGCGCGCGCGCAACTCCGCTGCCGAGCGCACCACGTTGGCCTCGGTGATGCCGACTGACGCGTCCTCGTGGACCAGCTTGACGAACCACGGGTAGTCGAGCGCGTCGAGCGACGGATCGTCGAGCGTGGTGGCCTCGAGCAGGCGATACGGTGGGGTCGAGACGCCACGGCCGATCAGGATGTCCTTCGCGCGTTGCTTGTAGAGGCACGACGCGAGCCCGAGCAGATCGGCCCCGGTGTACGCGATGCCGAACAGATCGAGCAGCCCGACGAACGTGGGCTCGTTGCGCGAATCACCGGCCATCGCCTCGCACAGGTTGAACACGAGATCGGTGCCACGCAGCGACGGGAGCACGTCGAACACCTCGGTGCCACGCAGCGTCTGCGTGGTGGCGCGAAATCCGCTGGCGTTCAGCGCACCGGCGATCGCCGAGGCGGCATCCGCGACCGACGCAGCATCGATCGCTGCACCCTCGTCCTCGAGGTTGTAGAGCACGACGATGTTCGACGGCCGATCCACGCGGCGGTTATAGTACGAACCACGGGTCACGGCGCGCGGCGGGGCATCGCACGCTCGGTCACCGAGACGTCGGCGAACCGGCTGCACAGCGCCTCGAGGAGCTCGGGGTGCGCATCCTTCGTTCGAGTCGCGTCGTGGAACGGCTCGACGTGCTGGTTCCAGCTACGACGCCGGTCGCTCAGATCCTCGACGACGATTCGAGCTCGATCGGGGGCGACCGCCGCGATCACCGCGAGTGCTCCGGACAGGTGATAGCTCCCGGTGGCTTGGTCGAGCTGGATGACGACCTGATCGCTGGCGCGATCGATCTCGACGTAGAGGTAGTGCGTCGGGTTGCCGCCACGCGAGATGCTCTCGTCGAGCTCGCCTGGTTCGGAGGTGATGTAGAGCGGCACGTGCACGCTGAAGCGCGCGATCTGCGTCGCGTCCCATCGCTGCCGCCAACTCGTCAGGTCCTCGCCCCACCCACCGAAAGTCAGATCGAGGTGCTCGAGCTGCGCGAACAGCCGACTCTCCAGCACCGGTCGCACCTCCAGCGCTCCCTCGAGCGCGCGCCCGTTTGCGCGTAGCGCGCGAACGTGGTCGAACGCGCCGGCGTGATCGATCACGTCGAGCCGATCGGCCGCGAAGGACAGCCCGCCATGCGCACCGGTGCCAGAGAGCGTGCGGAAGGGGAGCGGAGCCGTGCGGCGCGCCAGCGCGAGATGGACGGCGTCATACGCCTGCAGCGCGCGGGCACGGAGATGCGGGTTGTCGAAGATCGGATGATCGACGTCGCGGACCACGACCTTCTCGACCGTCGCCCACATCGGGTGATGTGCGGCGGCCGCCGGCATGGCTCCGAGGGCCTCCGCCACGGCAAGGAAGCCCCGCGACAGCTCCCAGTCCTGCCGCCAGTGATCCACCATGCTGAGCTCCGCCTGGAGTGGTGTCAGCATCCGGCGACCCTGCGTCTCCACCAGCGCGAGCTCCTGCGTGGTCACCTGACCCGCGGTGCGCGCCCGCTCGAGCTGGAGCGCGATCAGCTCGCCCAGCGGATCACCGTGTTCGAGGAGGTAGTCCGCGTAGACCATGCGCGGGGCGTCGGGCTCCGGATCGGACCACACCGCTTCGCGCAACCGCAGCGCGATCGGATCATCGTCGGAGATCACTCGTCCTGGGTACCATGTCACGGCGCCCGTAGGCGGATCGGGCCGCTCGTCACCACGACCTCGGTGAACGAGCCGTACAGCTCCGCGGGCAACTCGACGTGACGCTCGATGCAGTGATTCGAATCGCGCAGATCCTCGACCACGATGCGGTTGCGAGCACCTGCTAGCTCGGCGATTCCGGAGACGATCTTCGTGACCTGCGCGGTGCTCGCCACCTCGAGCTGGAGGATCGTCGTGTCGCTGATCTTGTCGACCTGCGCGACCATCCGCGGTGCGTCCGAGTTCGGATCGGCCCACACCGCCTCGCGAAGTCGCTGCGCTATCGGGTCGCCGATCACGGCACGATCGAGTGTACCGGGCCGGTGACCACGCGAACCTCGGCGAACCGGTCGCGCAACGCCGCGAGCACGAGGGCCTGTCGCCGCTCGATCTCGTTCGAGTCTCCG
>JBBQJJ010000734.1:0-2723 GCA_038325805.1 Haliangiales bacterium | reverse complement strand
GCTCGATATCGGCCCCGTCACGATCGAGAACTACAAGAAGGTGCTGACCGCGGCACGCACGGTGTTCTGGAACGGCCCGATGGGTGTGTTCGAGAAGCCCGCGTTCGCCGCCGGCACCAACGCGGTGGCGAAGGTGCTCGCCGATAACAAGCTGGCACTCAGCGTGGTCGGTGGTGGTGACAGTGCAGCCGCTGTCGCACAGGCTGGCTTGACCGACAAGGTGAGCCACGTGTCCACGGGTGGCGGTGCGAGCCTCGAGTTCGTGCAGGGCCTCGACCTGCCGGGCATCGCGGCGCTGCGGCCGTAAGTTCGTCTGTAGCGGGGGACCCCGAAGGCAATCGACCGGGTGAGCGCGATCGCGCGAACTCCTACTTCCAGAGCTCAGCCTGGAGGACAGAGTCAACCGAGGTGAGTTGTGGGTTCATGGTCGGCCGAACTGGTCGAATCGAAGGCCATGCGTGTTCTCTGGCTCGTACTGTCGGCGTGCGCCGCGAGTGAACCGAGCGAGCCGACTCCGGATGCTCCCGCGGCGGAGCAGCCGTGGGCGACCTACACCATCGCTCCGGGTGACCACACGGCGACGGTCGAGCGGCTCGAGCTCCGCAGCCCGATCGACGGTGTCACCGACGTGGTTGGTCGCGACTACGAGCTCGCGCTCGATGCCAGCGCGAGCTACCTGCTGACCCAGCCTGCGCAACCGGAGGACCAGGACGACTGGAACAAGCTGCCCGGCCTGTCGGACTGCGGCGGCGTCGACCTCGCCGAGGACGGGGCGATGTTCGGCTGGCGCTGGAGGGTCGAGCTCGCGGTCCTCGAGATCACCGCCTACGCGAACAACGCAGGTGTGCATCTGACGTTCGGCAACGACGTCCCACTGATCGCGCTCGACGCCGCGGATCTCGCGGCCGAAGCCCCGTTGCGCTATCGCATCACGCGCGAGCAGACGCGATACGTGTTCCAGATCAGCGGTGAGGTGCGTGGCCGAGGGATCGCCGCGACCGCCACGCTGCCACGGCGATGCACGGAGCTGCCCGTCTCGCCGCTCGCATGGGCCGGTGCGTTCTATTTCGGCGGCACGTCCGTCGCGCCGCAGCAGATCACCGCGAAGATCCGCGAGCGGACCTTCGAGGACTGACTCGAACTAGCCCTTCGGCTCTTCGACCGCAGACGCCGGGGCGACGTCCTCGGGCCCCATGATCTTCTCGAGCAGCTCCTTGCGATAGACCAGCCGCTTGCAGCGTGGGCAGGTCTCGATGCTCTTCATCTGCGCGAGGATGTTGTTGAGCTGGGGCGGCAGCGCCATGTGGCAGCCCTGGCAGACCCCCTTGATCACCGGCGCCACGGCATAGCCGCGCTTGCCGACGAGCGAGTCGTAGATCTTGAGCCACTGCGGCTCGACCTTGCTCCGGGCTTCGTCGCGCGCGATGCGAGCTTCGGCGAGTGCGTTGGTGATCGACGCCAGTTGATCAGCGATGCCCGCCTCGCTGTCGGCGAGCTCGGTGCGAACGCCCTCGACGTCCTTGTCGCGGGTCGCGAGTTGCGTGTTCGACGTGCTCGCGACCTCCGAGACCTTCTTGAGCTCGGCCTCCCGATCGGTGATCGACTTGCGCTTGTTCTCGACCTCGCGGTTCGCGGCGCCGTACTCCTTGGTGTTCTTCGACGCGTTGAGCTTGCTCTGCGCGGTCTTGAGAGCTTCGCGCTCGCTCGCGAGCAGATCTTGCTGGCTCTTGCGCCACGACTCGGTCTCGGCAAGCTTCGCTTTCTCGCCGTCGAGCATCCCCTGCAGCTTCGCGAGATCGCGACGCAGTGGGTCGAGTCGGGCGGGAAGCTGGGTCGCGGCGGTCTCGAGCTCGCGGACCTTCACATCGGACGTTTGCAGCTGGAGCAGGGACATCAACTGATCGCGCACTTGGCCTTTTACCTTTTTCCAGATGAGCGGCGAGCCGCGGCTGCGCTACTTCTTTTTCATTTCAACCGGGTGGGCCCACCTGGGTTTGAACCAGGGACCCACCGGTTATGAGCCGGCCGCTCTAACCGCTGAGCTATGGGCCCGCATCCGCTTGGCTGCCACTTCATGTGGAATGCCGCACGGATCGCGCTCGCACCCTACCACAGGTTCGGCGCAACACGATGGGAGGGCTATACTCGGCCGACATGTCTTCCGGCAACGTCGTGCGGATCATCGCGGTTCTCGGTGCGGCCATCGCGCTCATCGGGTCCGCGCAGAACAGCCAGAACCCGAGTCAAACGAACGCGCAGTACGGCCAGAGCGCCGCCGGCGGGAACGGAGGCAGTCCACCACCACCGCAGGAGATGGAGTCGTCTCGTGCGCTGGGCGTGTGGCGCTCGACGTTCGGCGCCGTGAAGATCGAGGCTGACAACTCGCGCGGTGGTCTCGAGACCGGCTCGCTGCAGGGCGTCTGGGTCTATCAGCGCCAGGGCCAGGAAGTCGTCGGCTACTTCTCGGGCAGCCTCCGCGGCAACGTCCTCGAGTTCAAGTGGCAGGAGCCCAACAATCCACCACTGACGGGCTCTGGATATCTCGTGTTCGACCGCTCGGGCCGCCAGTACTCCGGTCGATGGTGGAGCGATCGCCGCGATCGCGTCGGCGATTGGAACGGCTGGCGCAACTCGGCGGGCGGCGAGACGACCAACCGTGCGCCGAACCCCGACGCTGATCCCTACGGCGGAGCGTCGGATGGCGGCGACGAGCAGCCGGCACC
>JBBQJJ010000733.1:0-2727 GCA_038325805.1 Haliangiales bacterium | reverse complement strand
ACGAGCAACCAAAGGAGCGTGGTTCGCACGGGACTTGTTGCCAGGCCCGAGACACAGCCGGTGCTCGAGCGGCGCGAAGAGTTGATGAAGAGCATCTCTACTCCACTAGCGGCGGTAAAACCCGATCACGCGCGGCTGCTGGGATTTCGGATCCGCAGCGACGTGGATCGACGTCCCGGGCATGCCACGCGAATTGTCGACGGTGACGATCGTGTAGCGCTCTCCGTTCGGAGCCAGCGCGAAGTCGGTTAGGCACGCTTCGCCTTTGGACGAGGGTTTTAGGACCTTGCGCTCACTCACCGGCGTGCCGTCGGCGTCGTACGCGCGGACGGCGAACGTCGTCGGCGTCTCGGTCAGATGATGGCGGATCGCGAGGTCGGTGAAGCACAGCTGCGAGCCGTCGACGCGGATCTCGTCGATCGGATTGGTCCTCGCGAACCAGTACGCGGCGACGATGCGCTGCCGCTTGATCAACGTGTCGACGAGATACGCTCGCGACCGGGGATCGGTGTAGCGGCCGGCGTCGACCGCTGCGGTGAGTTGCTCGCGGGTGAACTTGATCGCGATCTTCGCGCCCCAGAACTGGTCGAGCCGATCGGCATAGAGGAGCGGGAGCTGCGCGAACGTGTTCGCCTTCCAGCGGCCCGGATCGAAGTGCTCGGCGCTGAACATGCCGACGCCCGGAAGCTCGGGATCGACGCGGCCTTCCCATGGCTGGCGGTGCAAGCCGAGCGTGATCAGCGAGAGCGCCCACTCCTTGAGATCGACGTCGTACTGATAGTCGGGCTGCGGGCGCAGCCGGACCTTGCTCTGCGTGCCGAGCGCGTTGCCGAAATCGAGCAGGTAGTGGACGACGTACTCGATGTCCGGGTTCTTCGGATCCTTCTGGAAGGCGTCGTACGTGTTGTCCTCCTTCGTATCGGTGTGGGACAGCCAGGTGAACAGGGCGGCCTGCCCTCGCTGGTCGCGGCGCAGCTGGTGCGGGATCAGGTCGTTCGGGTCATCCTCGCGGACGCCGAGCCGCGGCGAACCGCCGAGGCTCTTGCCGTCGATGAACACCGACGCGAGCCCGCGGATCTGACCGTCCTTGCCGACCACGATCTTGGAGAGCTGCTGGTCGACGTGCGCGTCGTCGATCGGCGTCTTCTTGCCGTCGATCTTGACGTACGCGTCTTTGTCCAGCTTGAGATCGCTGCGCTTGAACTGGACGACGTGGTCCTCGGGGACGTTGTAGCCCGCGGCCCACAGCAGGCGCGCGGCGACGACGTCGGCGCCGGTCTCGATCTCGGGCGCGTGCTTCTGATCGAACTTGAGGATGAACTTGACGCCGCGCGCGTCCTCGACGATGAAGCCAACGGCGGTGCCGCCCTCCTTCGCGCTCAACACCGTCCACGGCAGGTGCTGATCCGGAGCCTCCCCCGAGCCGGGCCCGCGACGGATCTCCTCGGGCGTGACGTGGCGAACCCCGACCCGGTTGGTGAACCAGGTCGAGTCCGGGACCTCGTCGAACGAGTTGGTCCCGAGCGCGCGACGATCGCGCTCCAAGGTCAGCCCCCGCTTCGCGCGCAGGTAGAACGAATTGAAGTGGTAGAAGCCGCGGAGGAACTCGAGCTCCGCCGGCTCCTTCGCGACATCGAGGCGATCGTTGACCTTCCACACCGGGGGAGCATTGACGAACCGGGCGTTGCCCACGGGATTCGTCGACGCACAGCCGACAACAAGCAGGAGGAGAGCGAGCGTCTTCATCGGCGTTCCGTTCTCTCGCGTGAATCGAACGCGGCGTCGAGCGAGATATAGATGTACATGCTGCCGTCGACCGACCCGGCGATCTCGGTGCGGACGACCATGTTCGTGGCGTTGTAGATCTCGATCGCGCCACCGAACCCGACGCGCTGATCGCGCCAGGTCAGCTCGTCGAGGCCCGAGTAGACACGGCCGACATCGACGAATACCGAGGCGGCGAGGACCCGCGAGAGCGCGAACAGGTAGCTGGCCTGCGCGACGGCGGCGACGCGGTCGCGAAACCGATTGCGGTCGTACCCGCGCAACCGCTGGAGACCGCCCAGCGTCGGCAGCTCGAGGAACGGAACCTCGTCGCGGGAACCGCTCACCGCCTCGGCGTATGCGCGCAGCTCGATGACGCGGGGCCCGCGGGTCAGCGGGATGTAGCCCTGCAGGTCGACACCACCGCGGAAGAACTTGAGGTCGTCATCGAGGTTGTCGTGGAGGCCGCCGAACGCGGAGATCAAGCCGCCGGTCCCTCGCATCCCTTGCGCGTCGTACTTGTGAGCCTGACCGCGCGTGTCCCACGACACCTCGAGCTCGCTGTACGTCGAGTCGCGCTTGGCGAAGCCGGGCAGCAGCGCGGTGTCGTAGAACGCGCCGGTCGGCCGCTCGCGGATAAAGTTGCCGTCGCCGGTCATCTCGGCAGACGACACGCGGTCGCGGATCAGGTTGGTCCGGGCGGTCATCGAGAAGTCACCCGCGCGCGCCGTGATGTACGGGGCGATCCGCGACGTCGTCAGCTCGTAGACGGTACCGATCGCAGCGTCCGAGGTCGTCGGATCGATCAACGTGCCGGGCGCGTCGATGACGTCGCCATTGCCGTAGCCGTAGAACCGATCGCGGTTGCGCTTCTCGAAGCGCGCGCGAATGCCGCCGATCACCGGACTGGACTTCTTATCGCCGAGGCTCAACTTGGCCTCGGCGACGGTCTTGAACTCGCCG
>JBBQJJ010000732.1:0-2740 GCA_038325805.1 Haliangiales bacterium | reverse complement strand
AGCAGATCGGGATCGCGGTCGGTGAACACGCGAAGCTCGACACCCGTGTTCGCGATCTCGAGCTCGTCGGGGTCCGGCTCGTCGTGGTTGACGCAGAACTCGACGCGCGCACCGATGCGGGCGAGCTGCGCGACTACTGCGGGTTCGAGCTCCCACGAGAACGTCAGGAACTCCGCGCGATAGGTGAAGCGGATCGTCGGCTCCTCGAGTCCCTGCGGGAGACGGTGCAGCAGCGTTGCCGCGAGCGAGCTCGAGAGCAGCGGCGCGTCGATCGACGTCGGGCCGCGTTCGACAAACTCGCCGTCGCCGATCAGCTCGACCTCGGTGCCCGGTTCGTCGTCGCTCACTCGGGCCGCCTCAGCGTACCCAGCGAGAACGCGAGGTGGGCGAACGCGTCGATCACGAGCGCGTGATCGATCGTCCCGTTGCGCAGCATCACCTGGACGTCGGCGAGAGGCACGACATCGATCGCGATGACCTCCGACGTGTCGAGCCGCTGCGCCGAGGTGAGCTCGGCGTCGAGTGCGAGGAACGAGTGGAGTCGATTGCCCTGGATCGCCGGGTTCGGCAGGGAGGTGCCGATCGCGCGCCACGTCCCCGCAGTGTAGCCGGTCTCTTCTTCGAGCTCGCGAGCGGCGGCTGCTAACGGCGATTCACCTTCGTCGACCATGCCGCCCGGGATCTCGAGGCAGATCGAGTCGGAGCCCGCGCGGTACTGGCGGACCAGCACCACGCGGTCGTCGCCGGTCAGCGCGATCACGTTGACCCAGTCGACGGCCTCGATGATCGAGAAGCGCTTCGACTTACCCGTCGGCGGGTGGGTCGCATCGACGAAGTGGGTGGTGAAGATCTTGTAGTCGCCACCCGGGTGGCGGTCGCCACGCTTCCAGCGCAGGTCGTCGTCGGAATTCACCCCCGCTGTCTACCACCAGATAAGTTCTGCCGGACATCGGTCGGATCCCTTCGATAGGTTCTGCCACCGGCGGGGATGGCGGGAAATGTCGCTTCTCTCGACGAGGGTCGTCGGGGAGAGTGGTGACACCGACATGCAGATTCCACAGACCGGCAGAGCTTCCGAAGACGTCCTCGCCGAGCTTCGCGCGAAGGGCGCCGGCGACACCGATTGGCGTGGCGGCAAGGTGTTCTCGCTCGTCTATCACGCGGGGGAGGCGCACGAGCAGCTGCTCCTCGACGCCCACGAGCTCTACGCGAGCGCGAATCTGCTCAATCCGATGGCGTTCAAGAGCCTCAAACAGATGGAGACCGAGCTGGTCGAGATGGCAGGCAGGTTGTTTCACTGCAGCGGCGCGGTCGGAGCGGTCACCTCCGGGGGAACCGAGTCGCTGCTGGTGATGGTGGCGGCGTATCGCGATCGCGCGCGCCGCGAGCGGCCGTGGATCCGGCGCCCCCAGCTGGTGGTGCCGAGCACGATCCATCCTGCCTTCGACAAGGCGGCGCACTACTTCGGGGTCGAGCTCAAGAAGGTTCCGGTCGGTGACGATCTGCGCGCGAACGTGCGCGCGATGGAGAAGGCGATCGGCTGGCGAACGATCGGGCTCGCCGCGTCGGCGCCGCAGTATCCGCATGGTGTGATCGATCCGATCGCGGAGCTCGGCCAGCTCGCGCAGCGCAAGGGGCTGCCGCTGCATGTCGACGCGTGCGTCGGTGGTTTCATGTTGCCGTGGATCGAGAAGCTCGGGAGGCCGCTGCCGAAGTGGGACTTTCGCGTGCCAGGCGTGACCTCGATCAGCGCCGACCTTCACAAGTACGGCTACTGCGCGAAGGGCGCGTCGCTGCTGTTGTGGCGCTCGATCGACCAGATGCGGTACCAGTTCTTCGTCGCGACGGACTTCCCCGGCGGCATCTACGCCTCGCCGACGATGCTCGGCACGCGCCCGGGTGGACCGGTCGCCGCGGCGTGGGCCGCGATGCAGACGCTCGGTGTCGACGGGTATCTGGCGCTGACCGAGAAGGCACTCCATGCCGCGGATGGACTGCGCCGGGGCATCGCGCGGATCCCGGGGCTCGTGTTGATGGGGGATGGTCAGGCGACGATCGTGTCGTTCGCCGGGGTCAAGCTCGACATCTACGCGATCGCGGATCGCCTCGAGGCGCGCGGCTGGACCTGCGATCGCCAGCATCGTCCGGCGTCGCTACATCTGACGGTGACCGCAAATCACGGCCCGATCGTCGACGAGTATCTGCGCGATCTCGCGGCTGCCGTCGACGAGGTCCGCAAGGATCCGTCGCTGGCGAAGGAGGGTAGCGCGCCGATGTACGGCATGGCCGGTCGCATGCCGGTGCGCCGGCTCGTCGCGTCGCAAGTGCGCAAGGTGTTCGCGAACATGTACGCGGGAGGTGGGCGATGAAGCGCATCGCGTTTGCGAGGATCATGCAGGAGACCAACGCACTGTCGCCGGTCCCGACGGAGCTCGCCGATTTCTCGACGGCGCAATATCTCGAAGGCGACGAGGTTCTCGCTGCGGCGACCCGCGGTCCCGAAGTCCCGGGCTACTTCAAGCGCGCCGAGCTCGCCGGGTTCATGTCTGCCGCGAAGGATCGCGGTGGCGAGGTCGAAGCCGTGCCGATCCTGTCGGCGTGGGCGTCGTCGGGCGGACCGTTGTCACGCGCGTGCTTCGAGACGCTCGAGGCACGCCTCGTCGAGCTTCTCGGTGCCGCGCGTGCGGCGGGACCGATCGATGGCTTCTACTTCGCACTGCACGGGGCGATGGGAGCGATC
>JBBQJJ010000731.1:0-2767 GCA_038325805.1 Haliangiales bacterium | reverse complement strand
TGGAGCGGACCGGTGAAGCCCGCCTTCTTGCACAGCGTGCGATGAAACTGGAACTGGAGCACTCGCGCGAGGAAGTAGCGCGTGTACGCGACGTTCGCCGGCACGTGGTACTTCGCGCCCGGATCGAAGTCGGTCGCCTTGCGCTCGACCGGTGGGGTCACGCCCTGGTACTTCGCGCGCAGATCCCACCAGTGCTGGTTGTACTTGTCGGGCGAGACCTTGCCGGCGTAGACGTCCCAGCGCCACTTGTCGATCACGAGGCCGAACGACAGGAACGCGATGCGCTCGAGCGCGCTCTGCATCTGGTTGTTGATCGTCGCCTTCTCGTTCTTGGTCACCGTCTTGAGCAGCCCGCGCTCCTTGTAGTAGTCGGGCGTCATCGAGAGGACGATGGTGTCGCCGATCGCCTCGTGGAAGCCGTCGTTCGCACCGTTCTGGAACAGCATCGGTTCCTTGTAGTAGGCGGCGAAGTAGTAGTCGTGGCCGAGCTCGTGGTGGATCACCTCGAGCTCTTCCTGCGTCTTCTGGATACACATCTTGATCCGCAGGTCGTTCGCGAACGTGACGTCCCACGCCGACGCGTGGCAGACGGCGTCCTTGCCTTTCGGCTTGTCGAACATCGAGCGCTCCCAGAACGTGGCCGGGAGCTCGGGCATCCCGATCGACGTGTAGAACTGCTCGGCGAACTTCACCATCTTCTTCGAATCGCCCAGCGTCTTCTTGATCGTTGGCGTGACGTCGATCGAGGCCTGACCGGGGAACGGCTCGAGCTCCTTGTAGAGCCACGTCCACGACTGCGCCCACATGTTGCCGGTGAGGTGGGCTTTGATCGGGCCGGTCTTCGGCTGGACCTTATCGCCGTACAGCTTGTTGAGCTTGCGGCGGGTGTAGCAGTGCAGCTGGTCGTACAGCGGCTTCATCTGCCCCCACAGGCGATCTGTCTCCGCCTCGAACTTGTCGGCGGGCATGTCGTAGCCGCTCTTCCACATGTTCGCGACGTCGGTGAAGCCCGCGCCCTTCGCACCCGCGTTCGCGAGCGGGACGAACTTGTTGAACGGATCGCGAACCGCGCGACCGACCGAGTCGTGCCAGGCGGTCCAGATCCCGAGCAGCTCGTCGGGCTTGCGGCTCTTCTGCATCACGGCCGACGCGCTGTCGATGTCGAGGCACGCCTTGCCCTTCACGCAGGCCTTGCCCTTGCCATAGATCGACGACATCTCGGCGCCGATCTTCGCGAGCTCGTCGGCCGCAGCGGGATCATCGGGTGCCGGCTGACCGGCGAACTTGAGCAGCTCGAGCTGGCGGCGCGTTGCGGGATCGAGCTTCGCGAGCACGGTCTCGAACTTGCGCGCGGCCTTGATCGACTTGGTCAAGAACTTCGCCAACTCGGCGGCGGTCTTCGCGGCAGCGTCCTCGTGCGCCGGGGTGATGTCCGTCTCGTTCGCCCACGAGGCGAGCGAGGCGTCGACGGCGACCTTGCGATACGCCTTGTCGGTATCGATGACGAACTGCTTCGCCTCGGCGATCAGCGCCGTGTCGGGATCCTGCGGCATCGGCGCCGGTATCGGAGCGGCGACATCGCTACCTCCGCTCGGCGGCGGAGCCGGGATCGTGTCGGGAGCGTTGGGGCCGCCACACGCGACGGCGAGGACAAGAACAAGCGGGGTCTTCAGCACGCCGGGACTCTACGACCAGTCGGGCGCGCGACGTCAAGTGTCGCGACGGAGCCAGTTACGGCTCGAGGGGCACGCCGTCGTCGGTCTGTCTCGGAGGGTCCTTGGGCTTGGCACCGCCCGGGGTGCTGATCCCGCGCTCGTCGAGGAGCCGGCGGGCCTTTTCTGCCTGCGGCGGATCGAGCAGGGCGAAGGCCTTGTCGAGCGCCTCCTTATCGTTCGCCTGCTTTGCGGCGTGCAGCTTCGCGGCGTCGGGCGTGGTCTTGATCTGCGCGCCAGGCGCGTTGTTGTGGCGAGGCGGCGGCTTGTCCTTCTGTCCCGGCTCCTCGTCGGGGCGCTCGATCGAACGGAGCTGTGTATCGAGCACGTCGTTGCGGGCTGCGAGGCTGGCATCGATCTGCTTGAGCTTGTCGAGCTGCTCGGCGCGCAGCTCGAGCTGCTTCGCGCTGTCGACGAGGTAGCCGACCGTGGTGCCAGACGCGGGAGGTAGCGGCGGCAGCTCGCCTTCTCCCGGTGACATGACAGGTGGGTCCTTCTTGCAAGCGGCGAGGGAGAGGAGCGCGAACAACGCGAGGCGAAGCACGCCGACACAATAGCGCGGCGGCGGCGATGCTGCTACGCGCGAGTGGGAGGTGCTGATCAGGCAGCGCGCACGATCTGATGATGCGCCGGCGTCGGATAGCCGGCGGCGACGAGCTCCTCGCGGATCGCCTTGGCCGTCGCGAAGTAGACATCCCAATAGAATTCGTTCGGGGTCGACGGGCGTACGGCGAGCACAGGACCCGAGGCCGTGGCATCGATGATCTCGATCTTCGGTGCGGGATCGGCCATGACATGCGGGATCGTCACGAGCCGATCACGCAACCGGCGGATGGCATCCTCGACATCGACGGTGTGCGCGAGCCTGGATGCTGTCGGCGAGGAGCTTGCTGTTGCCGACGTAGGTGCGGATGGCTCCGTGCTGAGGGCGAGCACGAGCGTCCCGATCGCGAAGCCGACGGTGAGGGCGAGGAGGGAGCCGAGCACGGCTGGCAGGCGCTGCATCGGGAACGCGATCACGCGGAGCACCGGCACGAGCAGAGACGTCGCGGCCA
>JBBQJJ010000730.1:0-2772 GCA_038325805.1 Haliangiales bacterium | reverse complement strand
GCTCCACTCGCGACGCTGATCCCGACCCTGGTGGACAAGCTCGCACGACTCGCGAAGGGTGCGCGAACAACCATCCCGATGATGATTCGCGGCGAGACTGGCACCGGCAAGGAGCTGGTCGCGCAAGCAATCCACGCGGCGTCGCAGCGTACTGGTGACCTCGTCGCGGTGAACTGCGGCGCGATCGCGACCTCGTTGCTCGAGTCGGAGCTGTTCGGTCACAAGCGCGGTGCGTTTTCGGGCGCAGCCGACGACCGGCTCGGACTCGTGCGTTCGGCGGATCGAGGGACGTTGTTCCTCGACGAGATCGCGGAGCTTCCCGTCACTGCCCAGGCCGCGCTCCTGCGCGTGCTGCAGGAGGGTGAAGTGACGCCAGTCGGCGCGGATCGCCCGATCCGCGTGGATGTTCGGATCGTGTGCGCGACTCATCGCGATCTCGCGGCGCGGGTGACCGACGGACTGTTTCGCGAGGATCTGTTCGCGCGACTGGCCGGTGTGACGTTCGAGCTCCCACCACTGCGGGACCGTCGCGCCGACCTCGCGGCGATCGTGGGAGTACTCTTGCAGCGCCTCGATGCACCGCCCGACCTCCGGTTCACGGCGGCCGCTGCACGCTGGCTGTATCGCTACTCGTGGCCGCGCAACGTACGCGAGCTCGAACGGGCGCTCGCCGGCGCGCTGGCTGCGTGCGACGACGAGGTCGATCTCGAGCACCTGCCGGTCGATGCAGCTCCACCGCGGGTCACCCGAGCCGCGAAGCTGTCGCCCGAGGACGTCGCCCTCCGCGATCGGATCGGCGCCAGCCTCGAGACTCACGGCGGTAACATCACGGCGGTCGCCCGCGAGCTGGGCAAGGATCGCACGCAGATCCGACGCTGGATGCGGCGACTCGGGCTCGAACGTCCGTGATCAGAGATGCGCGCCGACCTTGGCGAGCCACAGGGCTGCCTCGTCGAAGGACGCGTTTGCTGCCACACCGCAGTTGTCGCTACCCAAAGCCGTGGTGCCTGCGCCTCCGATGGTGCACCGAGTATTCGGATAGCTACAGTTTCCCGACTCCGCAATGCACATGCAGTCTCCGACGACGTTGCTGAGCGGCACGCCGTGGTAGCTGCCGAATTCGCCGACGATGCGCACCGCCAGAGACTCCGACCCGTTGAGCTGCGTGAAGACCAGGCCGACGTTCGATGAGACCGCCGCCCTGCAATCGGGGGCGAAGATCGCGGGAACCCCCGCCGCTTCCCCGACGTCGGTGCCGGTGCCGCCGATCACGATCATGTCGTACGGTCCGGCAGCGGGTCTCGCGGTGACGACGTCGACGTTGTAGGGCGCCAGGATCTCGGTCACCGCGGCGACAACCGCGGCGATCTTGGTGTCGCGGTCGGCAGCACCGACGTCGAACGCCGGGATGGTGCGCACGGCATCGATGTCGACGGTCGCGTTGATGAGGGCGTTATCGCTCGAGCTCGGAGTGAGGGTCTGCCCTTCGAACTGGAGGAACAACTGGTGGGGGACTGGTGGCGGGAAGTCGACCGGCGGTGCGGCGTCGGCCGTTGCACCGTCAGCACCGTCACCGCCGCCACAACCGATCAGACACGAGAGGAAAAGCATGAGACGCATGCGGCGACCTCCAGCAACCGGCGGACCCACGAACGGCGCGGCTTCCCGCGAACTTGGCGCGACCCGGCGCTCGCCCGGGAGCCGTCCCGGGACTGTCCCGGTGCTTTAAGATATCGGGATGGGCGATCCCGACCGCACCGAGACCCACCCCGAGGGTGCGGTGGAGCGGACCCCCGAGCGCCAGCCGGAGCTGGACGTGGGCGCGATCGTCATGGGGCGCTACCGGGTCGAGCGATTCATCGCGCGCGGCGGGATGGGCGAGGTCTACGACGTCGACGACACCGTGCTCCACCAGCGTATCGCACTCAAGTTGATGCGTCGTGAGCTCGGCCGCGACGCGCTGGTCGTTCGCAGGTTTCAGCGCGAGGTTACGCTCGCCCGTCAGGTCACCAGCGATCACGCGTGCCGGATCTTCGATACCGGCATGCACGGCGAGGTGCCGTTCTTGACCATGGAGCTGCTCGGCGGCGAGACGCTGGCACACCGGCTCCGCCGCGTCACCCGGTTCGACGTCGAGGGTGCGCAACCGATCGTCGATGGCTTGCTCCGTGGACTCGGTGCGGCCCATCGCGCGCGGGTCGTGCATCGGGACTTCAAGACCAGCAACGTGATGCTGGTGCCCACCGTCGACGGCGAGCGCGCGGTCGTCACGGACTTCGGGCTCGCCCACCGCGAGACCACCGACGAGGACGCGACCAACCTGACCGGTGGAGCGGTGGTTGGAAGCCCCGGCTACATGGCACCCGAACAGGTGCTCGGCGCCTCGACCGGCATTCCGGCAGACATCTACGCGTTCGGGGTCGTGCTCTACGAGCTGGTCACGGGTGTGCTGCCCTTCCGCGGCGAGACTCCGATGGCGACAGCAGCATTGCGACTCAAGATCGATCCGGTGCCACCCCGCGATCTGGTGCCGTCTCTCCCGGCGAGCTGGCAGACCGCGATCCTTGCATGCCTCGAGCGCGAGCCCGAGCGGCGCCCGGCGACCGTCGAGGCCGTTCGCGCGCTCCTCGGGGGAGCGCGGAGACGTCGAGCGCGGTGGCCCTGGATCGCAGTCGCCGCCGCCGCCGCGGCCACCGCCGCCGGTGTTGCGGTGATCGGCGTGGTCACCAACGTCGCGGCGCCCGAGCCAGTGCCTGATCCAACGCCGAGAAC
>JBBQJJ010000729.1:0-2808 GCA_038325805.1 Haliangiales bacterium | reverse complement strand
CGGCGCGTATCTCTCCGGGATGACCTCCGGCATGCCCACGGTGCAGCGGTTGCTGCGCGGTGACGAGCGCATCGGCTGGGAGCTCCGGCTCGCGCACGATCTCGCGACTGACCCGTCGCAGTACGAGCCCGCCGCGATGCTATTCGCGCGCTGCGCTCGCGCCGTCGAAGGCGGCACCGTGCCACTCGCGTGGTCGTCCGCGGCCTACGCCGGCGGCTCCGATGAAGCGCAGCTCGACGTCCACTGGCTCGCCTCGATCTCGAACCCCACGCACGTCGCCGCGCCGTGGCTCCGGCTCGCGCACAGCTCGCTCGCGGCCGGTCGTCCCGCCGATGGCTTCCTCGCCGCCTGCCGTGGCATCACGGCGTGCTCGATCAAGGATCGCCCGCAGGCGATCACCGATCTCGCCGACCTGTGGACCGCCGCCGGGATCGCGACGCCGCTCGACGGCGCCGTCGCGTTCGAGGCTGGCCTCGCCGCCGCTTCCGAGGATCAACTCGACGTCGCGGTCCAGCACCTGACGTGGGCGCTCGCCGTCGAGCCGGGCAACGCGAAGCGCGCGCAGTCGCTCGCCGTCGCGCTCGGCCGCATGGGTGCCGGTCTCCAGGCCGTCCGCGTCCTGTCCGCCCACGAGCGCGTCGACGGCCCTCGCCTGATCGGTCGCGTGCTCGCCGAGAGCGGACGCTCCACCGAGTCGATCCCACTCCTCCGCTACGCGTCGCGCCGCTTCCGCACCGGCGATGACTGGATCATCCTCTCCACCGCCGCCTCGCGCTGCGACAACGACGCGGTCACCGTCGAGGCCGGCACCAAGGCGGTCTCGCTAGGGTCGCGCGATCCGCAGCTGTTGATGGCCCTCGCCCGCGGCCTCTACCGGATCGGCGATTTCGTCGAGTGCGAGCGCGTCGCCCAGCAACTGATCTCCGAGTCCGGTCCACGCGACGCTCGCATCGCCGGGCTCCACGCGATGGCGCGCGCGCTCGCCGGGCAAGGTCGCCACGTCGACGCTCACCCCTACGCGAAGGCGGCGGCCGAGCTCGGTCCCAACGGCGAGCTCGCGGCCGAGCTCCTCGAGACGATGGATCGGATCGTCGCGCAGCAGACGCCGCCGATCCGCCCATCGATCGAGACCACGATCGAGCGCCAGGCCTACGGCGATCTCGAGGCCGGTCGGTTCGAGCACCTGGTCGCCGCGATCGCGTCGCCCTCTTTCGGGGTCGCGCGTGTCGCCCTGGCCGCCGCGGAGTTCCGTCAGGAAGACGAGTCCGGCATCCCGGTCGCGCCGCGCGCGCTCGACGGCGCCGTCGCGATCCTGTTGCGCACCGAGGGCGCCACGCAGATCGAGGCAGTGCTCGCCCGCATCCGCGCACTCAAGATCCGCGACAACGCATTCATCCAGATCGATCCGCCGCCGCCGCTCGGCCTTCGCTTCACGCCCGAGGAATTCGATCGGCTCTACCAGGAGCGCGATCGCAGGCCGCATCGGCCATCCGCGATCATGAGCTTCGCGCGCTAGCTCAGTCGGGACGACTAGCGCAGCGCGCGGTGCAAGGTCTCGTTCAGGATCTGCGCGCTGAACGGCTTCTGCACGAAGTAGTCATCTGCCCCGATGTCGGCGTTCTGGATCGCCGCATGCTCCGTGTATCCGGACATGAACACGACGCGCGCAGTCGGCCGGTCGGCGATCACCCGCTTGCTCAGCGTGCGACCATCGATGCCACCAGGCATCACGATGTCGGTGAGCAGCAGATCGATCGGACCCTCGTGCTCGCGCAGCAGCTCGAGCGCTGTCACGCCACTCGGCGCTTCGAGCATCGTGTAGCCCCAGTTCGTCAGATAGCGCCGCAGGATGCCGCGGATCTGCTTGTCATCTTCGACCACGAGGATCGTGCCACTCCCACGCTTCGGCACGAAGCGCGCCTGCGGGGCTCTGGCGACGGTGGCATCCACGCGCGGCCAGTACATGCGAAACGTGCTGCCGCGCCCGACCTCCGAGTAGACGCTGATGCCGCCGCGGCACTCTTTCATGATGCCGAAGACCGTCGCGAGTCCGAGGCCGGTGCCCTTGTCGACGTCCTTGGTCGTGAAGAAGGGCTCGAAGATTCGAGCCCGCACCTCGTCGGTCATGCCGCAGCCGGTGTCGGTGACCGACAGTGTGACGTAGCGTCCGGGCGTGATGCCGAGCTCCGACGCATGGGTGTCATCGACGACCGTGTTGCTCGTCTCCACCAGCAGCCGCCCACCGGAGGGCATCGCGTCTCGCGCGTTGACCACCAGGTTCATCAAGACCTGCTCCAGCTCTCCGGGGTCGGCTTCGATCGTTCCCAGGTCGGAGGCGATCGTCGCGGACATCGTGATGTCCTCACCGACGATCCGATCGAGCATCGCTTCGATGCCGGTGACGACCGAGTTGAGTGCGATCGGCTTGGCTTGTCGCTTCTGTTTGCGGCAGAACGTCAGGAGCTGGCGCGTCAGACCGGCCGCGCGGGTCGCAGCATCTTCGATCTCGGAGATGCTCGTGGCAGCGGGGTGGTTGGCGCCGACATCTTCGAGCGCGAGATTCGAGTGGGCGAGGATGACGGCGAGGATGTTGTTGAAGTCGTGCGCGATGCCACCGGCGAGCCGCCCGATGGCTTCCATCTTCTGGGCCTGCCGGAGCTCCTCCTCGACACGACGGGACTTCGTCATGTCGAGCGCGATGCCGACCACGCAACGACGGCCGTCCATCACGAGCGCATGCATGGTGATGTCGACCTCGAGGACCGTGCCGTTCTTGCAGCGATGCTTGCGGAGACCGATGTGCTGGAT
>JBBQJJ010000728.1:0-2818 GCA_038325805.1 Haliangiales bacterium | reverse complement strand
GGATCCGGCGAACGGGTTCTACGCGGCGAGCGATGCCGACAGCGAGGGTCACGAGGGCAGCTACTTCGTCTGGACGACGAGCGAGATCGAGCGCATCGCAGGTGCCGATGCGGCGATCGTGCGCGAGGTCTTCGACCTCACCGTCGGCGGCAACTTCGAGCGTGGCACGAATCTGTTGTGGAGGCCGAAGTCGGTCGCGGAGGTCGCGGAGCGGCTGCGGACGTCTCCCGCCGAGATCGAGCAAGCGCTGGCCCGCGTGGTGCCGAAACTCCGGGCGGCGCGCGACAAGCGGGTGAAGCCGTTCGTCGACAAGAAGATCCTGGTCGCGTGGAACGCGCTGGCGATCTCGGCGTTCGCGCAGGCGGGGTTGATCCTCGATGACCAGGCCTACAAAGACCTCGCGCGCAGCACCGCGGAGGCCGTGCTGAGCAAGATGACGGACGGGCTCGCGCACGCGATCGTCGATGGTGTCGCGACCGGGAAGGGCTACCTCGACGATCACGCGTTCCTGGTCGCGGCGCTGCTCGATCTCCACGAGGCGGTGCCGGATCCGACATGGCTGCAGCGCGCGATCGCCTGGCAGACAACCCAGGACCAGGCGTTCGCCGATCCGGCTGGCGGGTACGCGTTGTCATCGGGGAGCCACGAGAAGCTGCAGATCACCGATCGGTTCGAGCACGACGATGCGATTCCGGCGGCGAGCTCGATCGCGGCGAGCAACCTGCTTCGTCTCTACGAGCTCACCGGTGACGAGGCGTACAGGAAGCGCGCGATCGGGACGCTCGGCGCGGCGGGGGCGCTGCTCGCGCGTGCACCCGGTGCGATGCCGCGGATGCTGGTCGCGCTCGACTACCTGCTCGACAAGCCAAAGCAGATCGTCTTGCTCGCGCCGGTCGGTGGATCCAGTGAGCTGCTCTTGCAGACGGTCCGTCGCGCGTATGTGCCGAATCGCGTCCTCGTGCAGGCCACCGAGGGGGAGGCGTCGATGATCCCGCTTGTCGAGGGTAAGACCGCGCGAGGTGGCAAGCCGACGGCGTACGTCTGCGTCGGCACCCACTGCGAACAGCCGACCACCGATCCAGCGCAGCTCGCGCACCAGCTCGCGAAGACCGAGCCGCTGTGAGCCAGCAACGCATCCCGATCGGCGGCCTGATCGCCACGCTGATCGGCAACACGCTCGAGTTCTACGACTTCCTGATCTACTCGTTCTTCTCGGTCTACATCGGCAAGGCGTTCTTCCCCACGGAGGACGACTTCGCGAGCCTGCTGCTGTCCGTCGCGACGTTCGGGATCGGCTTCCTGACGCGACCGCTCGGCGCGGTCTGGATCGGGTCGTACGCGGATCGGGTGGGCCGCAAGAAGGCCTTGCTGCTGACGATCACGCTGATGGCGTTCGGCACCGTCGGCATCGTCGCCACGCCGTCGTACGAGGCGATCGGACCTGCCGCGCCGATCATCCTCGTGCTGTCGCGGCTCGTGCAGGGCCTCGCGGTCGGTGGCGAGGTCGGGCCGGTGACCGCCGTGCTCGTCGAGGGTGCGCCACCGGGCAAGCGCGCGCTGTTCACCAGCTTGTCCTCGGTCAGTCAGGGTGTGGCGGTCCTCGCCGGTGGCGGTGTCGGCGTGACGCTCGCCAACGTCCTCGATCCGGAACAGCTCGCGAGCTGGGGCTGGCGTGTGGCGTTCGGCGTCGGCCTGCTGATCATCCCGATCGGCTTCTACCTGCGGCGCTCGCTCCCCGAGACGCTGACGGAGGCGAAGCACTCGACCGCGTCGGCGACGCTCGGCGCGGTGTGGCGAGGCCACAAGCGCGAGCTGATCCTGACCGTGCTCGTCACGTCGTGCATGACGATCAGCACCTACGTCGCGCAGTACATGACGGTCTATGCCTCGACCACGCTGAAGATGCCGCCCGAAGCCGCCATGATCGCGCCGCTCGCGATGGGCAGCGTGTTCATCGTCGGTGCGTTCCTCGGCGGTGTGATCTGCGATCGGTTCGGGCGTCGGCGCACGATGATCGTGTCGCGCATCGGCGTGATCCTCCTCCAGCTCCCTGCGTTCATGTATCTCGAGCACGAGCGCACGATCACCGCGCTCGTCCTGTCGATCGTCGTCGTCGGGCTGGTCGCCGGTCCCGGTGCGATCGCCGCCCTGACGTCGATGGCGGAGGTGTTCCCGCAGGAGATTCGCTCGGCCGGCATCTCGATCGCGTACGCGCTGACGGTCACGATCTTCGGCGCGACCACGCAGTTCGTCGTCGCGTGGCTGATCGGCGTCACCGAGGATCCGTTCGCGCCCGCGTACTACGTGATCGTGACGAGCGTGATCAGCATCGGCGCGATGCTGATGCTCGGTGAGACCAAGGATCGCGCCTGACAGCCGGAGGTACGCAATGGCGACGGGTTAGATCGCGCGGACCAGGACGTAGCCGCTCATCCCGATCAACGCGAGCGAACCGGGAGTCCACAGGGCGGCGCGCACGTCGTGGAGCTGGGCGGTGATGTACGCGAAGAAGTGCAGCAGCCGGGTCACGACATAGCCGTAGAGCACGACCTGCGCGACCCACAACGGCGGGCCCGCAACCACGAACAGCAGGCCGACGGCGAGGAACAACGGGATGTTCTCGCAGTCGTTGAGGTGCAGCCGGCGGCTGCGCTCGACGTACTCGTTCGGCACGAGCTGATCGGCGGTCGGGCTCGGGTTGAGCGGCGACCGCTTCGCATCCTCCGGCGAACGGAAACCGCCCTTCACCCTCGTCATCCGGTAGACGGTGATCCAACTCTGGCTCGCCATCTTGAGGATCATGATCGAGGCAGCGATC
>JBBQJJ010000727.1:0-2828 GCA_038325805.1 Haliangiales bacterium | reverse complement strand
TCCAAGAGCAGCGCGGCGGCATGAAGATCTGGAACTGCATGCTCGTGATCCTGACCTTCTTCCTGACGATCTTCGGAACGTTCATGACGCGGTCGGGTGCGGTGCAGTCAGTCCACGCGTTCGGCGAGGACAACGTGCTCGCGCTCCAGTTCATCGTGTTCATGGCGGTGATCTTGGTGGTCTCGATCGGCCTCGTCATCTACCGAGCCCCGAAGCTGTCATCGCGCACCAACTTCGAATCGTTTTTGTCGCGAGAGTTCGCGTTCCTCGTCAACAACTGGATCCTGCTGCTCTGCGCGTTCTTCGTCCTGTTCTTCACGATGTTCCCGACCATCACCGAGGCGCTAGACGGCTCGCGCGTGTCGATCGGCATCCCGTTCTTCGATCGGTGGATGACCTTCGCCGGCATCGTGCTGCTATTCCTCGCCGGGGCGGCACCACTCCTCGCGTGGCGAAAAACCTCCGGCGACAAGCTATTGGAGCAGTTCAGGATCCCGCTCGGGGCGATGCTGCTGACCATCGTCGTCGCGCTGGTGTTCTTCTGGGACGAGGCGACGCATACGAGCGCGCTGTTCCACGAGAAGCTCCAGCTGCCGATGTCGCTCGTGAACTTCGGCATCTGCGGCTTCGCGCTCGCATCGATCATCCAGGAGTTCGTGCGCGGCGTCGGCGTTCGTCGCAAGCAGTCGGGCAGCGATCCGCTCACGGCGCTGTTCGGCTTGATCGCGGCGAAGCACCGCAAGTACGGCGGCTACCTCGTCCATCTCGGCGTCGTGATCATGTTCGTCGGCTTCGGCGGCAAGGCGTACGACCGCCAGATCGACAAGACGATCGATCGCCCGGCGATCGATGTCGGCCTCGCGGACTCGAAGACCGATGCCGAGCGCGCCGCGTGGGCCATGCGGTTCATCGATCTGTCCGACGAGACGATGGCCATCCTGCGCTGCAGCTTCCCGGGCTCGGTGCCGCAAGAGCTCCAGGCCCAGGCGTTCGACTGCCAGGGGGTTCACAAGATCGAGAAGGCCCCGGCGAAGGGCCTGTGCCCCGAGAGCGGCTGCACGATGAAGGCGCTGCCCGACATGAAGCCGTGCCGCTCGCAGGACGTCAACGAGCTGAAGAAGTGCTCCGCCTGGGAGTTCGGCGACTACATCTTCCTCTACGAACGCATCGTCATCGCGTCGGACGAGAGCAAGTCGTCGGTCACCGCGCAGGTCTCGATCTGGCACCACGGCACCGACAACCTCGGCGCCGTCTACCCGGCGAAGTGGGACTACCGCAAGGGTTCGGAAGCGACCACCGAGGTCGCGATCCGCGTGCGGCCGCGCGAGGACGTCTACGTCGTGCTCACCGGCTACGAGCTCGAGAGCCAGCTCGCGAACTTCCGCGTCTACATCAACCCGCTGATCACGTGGGTCTGGATCGGCACCATCATGGTCGGTCTCGGCACCATCCTCTGCATCATCATGGGCTTCGTGTACCGGATGATCGCGGGTCGTCCGAATCGCCCGGGCAGCGGTCAGGTCGGCAAGCTCGCCACGATCGCACTGCTCGTCGGTGCGGCTGTCGCGATCCCGAGCACGGCGAGCGCGCAGCCGGCGGAGCACGTCACCGCGGGTGGCGGGATGGGAGAAGGGGGCGTCGGCTATCCAGCGATGAACCGCCCGCGCAACGACGTCGAGAAGCGGGCCATGCAGGAGCTCCGCTGCATGTGCAACTGCCCGAAGGAGAGCATCTTCGACTGCAAGTGCGGCTGGGCTGCCAAGTTGCGCGGCCAGATCCAGGAGATGCTTGCGACGGCCGATCCGTCGGGGAAGCCACTCTATAACCTCGAGACCACAGAGGGGCGCGACAAGGCCTACCAGGACGTCCTCAACTGGTACGTCGCGAAGTACGGCACCGGCGCGCTGCTGACGCCGCAATCGAGTGCGATCTGGATCGTGTCGGCGCTCGGCATCGTCGGCGGGCTCGGCCTGCTGTTCGTCGTCGGTCGTCGCTACGTCGGTCGCGGTCGCGCGGTCGCGGTCGCGAGTGCGGCGGCACCCACCGTGGTCGAGGATGACGACTACGCCGACAAGCTCGACGACGAGCTCGCGAAGACGGAGTGATAAGTGGCTAGCGAGAGCTCGCTTAAATGGGTCTGGCGCGGGAGCGCGCTGGCCGTTCTCGGGATCGGCTGGCTGTTCATCCTGATCCAGAACAAGTTCCACCTGACCCCGTCGGTGGTCTACGTGATGCTCGCATACATGGCGGGCATCGGTGCGATCTACGCGCTGTTTCGCATGGGTGCCTCGGCGGTCGGCCCGACCATCGAGGAGGATCCCGATGCGTGGGTGCTGCCGCTCAGCGCGCGCACCGAGCTCGAGCGCGAGAAGCGCACGCTGCTCAAGGCGATCAAGGAAGCCGAGTTCGACGCCCAGATGGGCAAGCTCAGCAAGCGCGACTACGACGAGATGGTGCGCAACTATCGGCTGCGCGCGATCGAAGTGATCAAGCTGCTCGACGAAGGCGGTGACTCGACGCGCGACGAGATCCTTCGCGAGGTCCGCGCCCGTGCCGAGGTCGAAGCGATGCACGACAAGGTCGAGCGCGCTCACGCCGGCCTCAGCAAGCGCAAGAACCCGAACAAGGCGGCGGCTGCGGCGCAAGCTGCGGCGCGTGCGGCGGCGGTTGCAGGTGCCTCGCCCACGTTGGCTGCCGAGGCGGCGAAGCAAGCCGCGCTCGCGACCGACCTAGAGGTCGAGGACGTGCCGGCGATCGGCAAGCCCGCGATCGATGACTACGACGACGAGGACGACGTGAAGGTCGAAGCGAAGATCGAAGCGAAGGTC
>JBBQJJ010000726.1:0-2833 GCA_038325805.1 Haliangiales bacterium | reverse complement strand
CGCGCCGGTCACGCAGCGCATGACCTCGCGCGCGATCATCCGCTCCTCGTCGGTGCGCACCACCAAGATCTTCGTCGGCGAGCGGTGCTTGGTGACCTCGACGATCCCGCCGCAGAATGGCGCGGCTGGAGACGTCTTGTTGGCCTCCTCGTCGAGCACCACGCCCATGTAGAACAAGCCGTCGCACACCTGCTGCCGCACGCGCGCCGAGTTCTCGCCGATGCCGCCGGTGAACACGATGGCATCCGCGCCACCGAGGATCGCGGCGTACGCGCCGATGTACTTGCGAACGCGATGGACGAACACTTCGATCGCGAGCCGTGCGCGCGGA
Organism: Haliangiales bacterium; assembly: GCA_038325805.1. Taxonomy (GTDB): domain Bacteria; phylum Myxococcota_A; class Polyangia; order Haliangiales; family Haliangiaceae; genus JABFXX01. Next base: position 2,502 of record JBBQJJ010000726.1, on the reverse strand, counting down.
TCACCCGCATCCGCCGCCTTCTCGATATCGCGGAAGTCCGCGCCGATGCCCGACAGCCCGGCGAGCCCCGACTTGCGGTTGAGCAGCTCGTCGATCTGATCGATGGCCATCCCATCCTTGGCGAGCAGCATGGGGATCGCCGGATCGAGATCGCCGGAGCGCGTTCCCATCACCAGACCCTCGAGCGGCGTCATCCCCATCGAGGTCTCGACGGAGACGCCGCCGTCGATCGCCGACACGCTCGCGCCACCACCGAGGTGACACGTCACGAGCTTGAGCTTCGATAGATCCGTCTGCAGATGCTCCGCCGCCGACAGGGCCATGAACTGGTGGCTCGGCCCGTGGAAGCCGTAGCGACGGATGCCTCGCTGCAGATACAGCTCGTGTGGGATCGCGTACGTATACGCGTGCGGAGGGAGCTGCGCGTGGAACGCGGTGTCGAACACGGCGACGTGTGGCACGTCGGGGAACACCTCGCGCGCGGCCCGAATGCCGGCGAGGTTGACCGGGTTGTGGAGCGGCGCGAACCGCGCGCACTCGGCGATCACCTCCTCGACCTTGTCGTCGATCCGAGTCGGCGCGATCAACCGCTCACCACCGTGGACCACGCGATGGCCGACCGCACCGAGCGAGCCCGGCTCCGCGAGCGGACCGCCCGGGCGCGTCAGGTGACCGAGGATCGCGCGCTGGACATCACGTACGCCCGCGGTCGCCCCGTCCGTGACCGCGACCTTGTCTTGCCCACCTTCGTGGATGTGCTCCGCGTTCGGCGTGCCGACGCGCTCGACGACACCGGTGGCGAGCTTCGCCTCGGTGTTCATCTCGTAGAGGTTGTACTTGACGGACGTCGAGCCGACATTGACCACCAGGACCTTCATCGTCGCCGATGCTACGCGAACGCGGCGAGCAGAGGTGCGATCGAGATGGAATCCGCGCGACCCCTCGGTGACGCGTGCAAGATAACCTCGGCGAACGCCTTCGCATCGAAGGGATCAGGTCCGCGACCGTCGACGCTCGCCATCGGCGACGCGATCACCGGGATCCCCGTCGCACGCAGCTCGAAAGGATAGGTCTCGCAGATCGCGGGGCAGATGATCGCGTCGACCGGGCCCGGGTCGGTCGCCACACCCGGCAGGCTCGTCAGCTCCGACGGCTCCGTCCCATCGCCGGTACGAACCACCAACGTGACACCGAGGAGCCGCGTCGCCGCGAGCGCGGTGTCGATGCCATGGCGCGCTGCCGCGAGCCCGGCGAGGCGCACACGGCCCACGCGGTTCCGCGGAGCTGCGATGATCGGTGCCGGCGGCAACGGCAGCTCTGCGAGCCGCGAGGCCGGGATGCCGTCGGCGAGGCACGCGGCCAGGGCATACGGTCCGCGCACCAAAATCAGATCCGCGAGCACGCGCTCGACCTCCTGCCGCCCGATCGCCCAGCTCGGTGCACGGAACCGACGGAGAAATCCGCGCTCCGGCCAGTGTTCGGTCGCGCGATCGAGGTCGCGATGCAGCGTGCGCAACAGCGGCAGATCGATCGCGAGGACGCAGCGTGCCCCGAGCTGTTTGGCCGCCGCGAAGGTCTCGCGGGCCGCGAGCGACGTCGCGATGACGACCTTCGGTTTGCGCTTGCGCACCTGGTTCGCTGCCCACCGATCGATCGCGACGCGCAGCATGAACTCGGCCTGGTAGCTGCGATCGGTCTTGTCCCCCGCCCAGGCTCGCAAGGCGACCTGCGCGATCGAGATCGGGCCGCGCACGTCGGCGGCGATCGAGCGCCGTGCGACGAAGGCGCCGAGCCGACCTGGAAGCCGTCCGAGGACCGCGGGCAAGCCGGCGGGTGCCCAGATCTCGGTGTCCCCTGCATCGTGCGCTTGCGCGATCAACGGATCGAGCAACCGCGTGCTCGCGACCACCGCGATCGTCACGCCCTCGTCCTTGGAGGAGCTAGCACGGCTGCCGCGCTGGCCGCTTCGCATCGATGTCGCCCCGAGGACATCTACTTCACGGCCAGCAGCGACCGCGGATGTTTCGGGAGCTCGACGCGCGCCGTGCACGCGGTCTCGCCACAATCGAGGCAGGTGCGTAGCTGCTCGGGGATCTTTTGGTGATCGTCGACGATCAGCGTGTCCTCGATCGGATCGAGGTCACGAAACACCTTGCGACGAACCTGCGTGTCGCGAGTCGCATGGTCTGCCTGCTGCACGCGCTCGAGCTCGACGCGCAGGCTCGGCGCTGCCGTCCGCGCGGCGACCACCAGCGAGTCGCCGTCGATCGTGAGCGCGAGCACGGCTTCCCCATCGCGCGGTGCGAACCGCAGGTCGACGTGAGGAAACGCGACCGTCGCATCGAGGGCGTGCGGATCGCCGAGCGCCATCGAGTGGCCGTGCCGCTCGATCACGTGCCAGCCGAGCTGCGCCGCGATCGTGAACAGCGCGTTCGTCACCAGACAGATCCCACCGCCGATCGCGGGCACCGCACAACCCGAGCGCAGCTCCATCCCCCACGA
>JBBQJJ010000725.1:0-2835 GCA_038325805.1 Haliangiales bacterium | reverse complement strand
GGTCGCGCGCGCTGCAGCCGGTCTCGATCAGCCGTTGCTGGTCACCGTGATGGGCGAGTTCTCGAGCGGCAAGTCGTCGTTCGTCAACGCGTTCATCGGCGCGGATGTCGCGCCCACCGGCATCACCCCGACGACAGCGACGATCAACGTCGTGCGCTACGGGCGCGAGCGCGGTGGCCGCGTGATCACCCGCGATGGCGTCACGCGCGAATTCAGCTGGGACGACTTGATGGCGTACATGAAGGCGCTGTCGCCCGAGCACGCGACGGGGATCGATCGCGTCGAGATCCTCGTCCCGCTGCCGCAGCTCGAGAAGATCAACATCGTCGACACGCCGGGCCTCAACTCGATCCAGCCCGAGCACGAAGCCACCGCTCGCGCGTTCATCGCGAAGGCCGATGCCGTGGTCTGGGTGTTCACGGCGTCGCAGGGCGGCAAGGCGAGCGAGAAGAAGGCACTGCGCTCGATCCACGACGAGGGCAAGCGCGTGCTCGGCGTCCTCAACAAGGCCGATACGCTCAGCGAGAGCGACACCACCGAGGTCGTGACATTCATCGGCGGCGAGCTCGGCGAGCTGGTCGAGGCGATCGTGCCGTTCTCCGCCCGCGACGCGCTCGCGTGGAAGCGCACCAATACCGGAGCCGACGGCAACTGGAGTGCGCTCTCCGAGGCGCTCGAGCAACGCTTCTTCCAGCAAGCTCGTCAGCTCAAGCGCGAGGCCTGCGCGCGCACGCTACGAAACGTGGTCGGCGAAGCGCAGCGCCATGTCGATGCCGCCCGGGCGAAGACCACCGAGGCCGCCGACGCCGCGCGTCAGGCACGCGATCAGCTCGCGGCGGCCGCGCACGGCTTTGCCGAGGAGGTGGTACTCGCCGAGCGCAAGGCACTCTCTGAGCACACTGCAAATCTCTATCGGCGCGCGGCACGCGAGGTCCTCGATCTGATCCGGCCGCGCAAGCTCCCGTTCGGTTCGCACAAGGCGTCGAGTGCCGACCGCGACTACCTGATCGCGCTCCTGCAGTCCGGGCTCGAAGCGGCGATCGAGGGCGGCCGGCGGCGGGTCGCGGCAGATCTGATCGCCCGCTCCCGCACCGTGGAACCTGCGGCCCGCACGCTCGCCCAGGCGCTCAGCACCGATGTCCTCGGCGATCTCCAGCGCGTGACGCAAGATCAAGTCGTCCTCGCGTTGTCCCGTGTGTTCGATCGCGCCCGCGCGTACCTACGCGGGTACCTCGAGGGCGGCTACGTCGAGGCGTTCTTCCGCAACGATGTCCCGAACCTCGATCTGTCCGAGGACGCCGTCTATCACGCGTTGATCAAGGGCGCTCCCGATCTCGATCACGAGCTGGGCGATCCTCTGACCCGTGCTGCCTCCGACGCCCTTGCCACGCTGGCACGCCGTCTCGATCACTGGAGTGCCGTGGTCGATGTCCAGGGGTTCGATCTCGAGGTCGGGGTGGGTCGAGCACTCGAACGAGCGGCCGCGAGTCTCGCTTGACCTGAAGATCTTCGGTGTGGCACGACCTTCTCGTGCCTCCGAAGAAGCGTGCGCGGACCTCGAATCGACACACGCTCGGGATCGACGAGGCCGGTCGTGGCCCGTCGGTCGGTCCGATGGTGATGGCGGCGGTGGCGATCGATTCGAAGACTGCCTCGGCGCTGAGCCGGATGGGCCTGACGGATTCGAAGGCGTTCGGTGCGGGTGAGGAGGCACATGCGGTGCGCAGCGAGCTTGCCGTCGAGATCCGCAAGCGCGCGCTGTTCGTCGAGGCGATCGTCGTCAGCCACACGGTGATCGACGCGCGGGTCGCGCGCAACGAGCTCAACGTCCTCGAGCGCGAGCTCGCGATCCAGCTGATCGACAGGGCGCCCACCGTCGACAAGATCATCGCCGACGGCAAGCGCATGTTCGCGCCGCTGTGTCAGCGCTACGAGCACTTCGAATCGCGCGATCGTGCCGAAGAACACCACGCGTCGGTGGCCGCAGCATCGGTGATCGCGAAGGTGCTGCGCGACCAAGCGTTCGACGAGATCAAGAAGCGCTACGAGGGCGAGCTCGGTCCGATCACCGGCGGTGGCTACGCGAACGCGGCCACCCGACGCTGGGTGCGCGCGTACGTCGAGCGCTATCGCCAGATGCCAGCCGAGATCCGGATGACCTGGCCGCATCCGTACGTGGCCGACCTGATCGAGGTCGAGCGACCGTCACCGCAGCTCTCGCTGATCTGATCGAACCGCTGTCTTGCGCCTCGGTCTGCGTGACGACGGCGTTCGATCGCGGCCTGCGTGACGACCGCGTCCGACGCTGCTCTCGTCGATCTGCGTCGCCGCTAGAGGCGGCGCTCGATCGCGGCCTGCGTGACGACCCGCGTCCGACGCTGCTCTCGTCGGATCTGCGTCGCCGCTAGAGGCGGCGCTCGATCGCAGCCTGCATGGCAACCCGCGTCCGACGCTGCTCTCGTCGGATCTACGTCGCCGCTAGAGGCAGCGCTCGATCGCAGCCTGGTTGACGACGCCTGTCCGATGCGTGACGACTGGGTCTTGCGACGTCGCTAGAGGCAGCGCTTGATCGCGGCCTGCGTGATGACGCGCGTCTTGTACGCGTTTGCATCGAGCTTGCGAATCCGCTCGGCAGTGGCTCTGACTGCCGCGCAGTCCTTGCGACCCGCCGCTGTCTCCGCTTGTTTCACGAGTTGCGGCACCGAGGCTCCCGCACCTCCCGTCGGAGTTGCGGATGGACGCGTGCCTGTCTCCGAATCGGTCATCGCCGGCTTCGGCGCATCGGCCGGCCTGTCCGGCTCTTGCTGATCGTTGCTGTGTAGTCCTGCGCCGCCC
>JBBQJJ010000724.1:0-2851 GCA_038325805.1 Haliangiales bacterium | reverse complement strand
GTACTGACCTGCACGTTGTCGGGCTTGGTCAGGTTGCCGAGCAGCCCGAGCTTCGTGCAGTAGCTGCAGTTGCAACGCGTCACCGTCGAGAGGTCGAGCGTCGCGGTGAACTGGATGGCCTTGCAGGCACAGCTGCCGGTGTGTTTTGTCTCCATGAACGAGACCCTACGCCGCCGGAGTGACAGCCTTCTGTCAGGTTTGCGCGGAGAATCTCCGCTCCCCGATCGCCGGGGCCGCGGCGGGGACCAACGAGCCGTAGCTGATCGCGCCATGCGTGTCCGTCGGCGCGCGGCCGCGCGCGAGCGGGTGGGCGACCAGCTCGGAGGACGGAACGTGCTGCGGCAGCTCCGGGCGCCCGGGCACCGAGTCCGCGATCGTCTTCTCGAGCACCATCGACGTGTACTGATCCAGCGAGTGCTCGAGCGTGTTCGCGTTGAGGATGCACTCGACACCGAGCTCGCGCGCGCGGCGAGCGATGCCGCGGATCTCGCTGATGCCCGGGGCGTACGCGTCGACGGCGATCCCGTTCTCGCTGATCGTCCACGCACCGCGATCGGTGACGATGACCAGCGAGTGATTGCCGCTGGTGTGACCTGGCGTGCGGACGATCGCGAAGCCACCACCGAGAAGGTAGTCACCGTCGAGGGCGACGATGCGATCCGCCGGCACGCCGTGCAGACACTCGGGGATGTACCACTGGCCCTGCAGCGGATGGACGCCGCCGAGCAGCGTGTCGAGCTCGGGGCGCTGAGCGAGGAGCTTCGCGTTCGGCAAGTACGTCGTGCCGTCGGCGCCCGGTGCGAGCAGCCCGCGGATGTCCTGGACGTGCAGGTGATCGAACGTGATGTAGTCGATCTGCTCGCGGGTGACGCCGAAGCCGGCCAGCGCGGAGTCGATCGTGTTGTGGACCGTGCCGATCAAGTTCGTCGCCCGGGTGCCGAACCTGGCTTCCATCCGCGCGAAGAACGGGGCCTTGCGCGAGCGCGCGGCATCGGTCGGGTTGACCAGGATCGTGATCGTCCGGCTGCCGTGCTGGACCTGGACGACCTTGACCCGGTTGCGCATGAACACGAAGGGCAGCAGCGAGCTCGCCGCGCCCTGGAAGCCAAACGACGTGGGGTAGGGGAACGTGGCGATATCGGCGGTGCGGACGAACCGCACCGGACCGGTCGCCAGGATCGTGTCGCGCAGCTTTCGGCCCGCCTTCCGGACCGCGTCGAGGCGCGCTCCGCTACCAGCCGTCGCCCACGCGGCGTCGAGGGTGTCTACGCGGACGAGATCGGCGGGAAGGAGCATCCGCCGGACCCTAGCACCGGGTTCCGGGGCCTTGCGAAAATCCGCCGTTAGCCTGTGGTAACGTGCCCGCCCGATGGCCGTCGACGATCTGCGCAGCGGTACATGGGTCACGTACATCGGTGGCCGTGCGACCTCCGCGCGACTGCGAAGGTGTCGCGTCGAGATCACCGCGGGACCAGATGCCGGGCTCGTCCGTGACATCGAAGCCTCCGTGATCCGGATCGGCGCGCGGCGCGGCAACGATGTCCAGCTGACCGACTCCAAGGTGTCGGGGCTGCACTGCGAGATCAAGCTCGACGACCGCGGGTATCGCCTGCGCGATCTCGATTCGACCAACGGCACCTACGTCAGCCAGCTCCGCATCAACGACATCTACATCTCGCCCGGTACCCAGATCGCCCTCGGCTCGACGCGCCTCAAGTTCGATCCGCTCGGCGACAGTGTGGAGATCGAGCTCTCTGATTCCGATCGTTTCGGCTCGATGATCGGCCGCTCGGTGAAGATGCGCGAGATGTTCGCGCGGCTCGAGAAGCTCGCGCGCTCCGACACCACGGTGCTGGTCACCGGTGAGACTGGCGTCGGCAAGGAGTTGGTCGCCGAGGCGCTCCACGATCACTCACCGCGCGAGCAAGGCCCGTTCGTCGTGCTCGATTGCGGATCCATCCCGCCCAACTTGATCGAATCCGAGTTGTTCGGCCACGAGCGCGGTGCGTTCACCGGCGCCACCAACTCGTATGCCGGCGCCTTCGAGCGCGCCCACGGCGGCACGGTGTTTCTCGACGAGATCGGCGAGCTCCCCCTCGCGATGCAGCCCAAGCTCCTGCGCGTACTCGAGCGCAAAGAGGTCCGTCGCGTCGGCGGCACGAAGACGCTAGAGGTCGATCTCCGCGTCGTCGCCGCGACGAACCGGGATCTCGGCGTCGAGGTCAACCGCGGTCGGTTCCGCGAAGATCTTTACTACCGGCTCGCCGTCGCGCGCGTCCACGTGCCACCGCTGCGCGACCGCAAGGATGATCTCCCGCTGCTGATCGAGCACATCCTCACCATCACGCCCGGCGGTGAGACCTCGTCGATCGCACAAGAGACGATCGATCTGATGATGAAGCACGACTGGCCGGGCAACGTGCGCGAGCTACGCAACGTGATCGAACGAGCGGTGCTGCTCTCGGAGACGCCCGAGAACGAAGATTCGTTGCGGCGCGCTCCAGCGCCGGTTGGCTCGCAGCAGCGGGAACCCTCGATCACCAACACGCCTTCGCAGACCGCGACCAGCGCGGATGCTTCGATGACGGTACCCGTGGACGTCGGCATTCCGTTCAAGGCCGCGAAGCAGAACGTGATCAGCGAGTTCGAGCGCCGCTATATCTCGCGCCTGCTCGCACAGCACGACGGCAACATCTCCGCCGCGGCGCGCGCCGCCGGGATCGATCGCATGTCGATCCACAAGATGCTGCATCGTCTCGGCCTCGCGAATCCCGGGCGAGACTGACACGGCCGCGCGCCCTGGCGCGCTCCCGCCGAGAGCTCGCACCGCGCGGAGCTCCAACTCCGTTGG
>JBBQJJ010000723.1:0-2884 GCA_038325805.1 Haliangiales bacterium | reverse complement strand
CGCGGCCGCGGCCGCAGTGCAGACCATCACGGTCGATCCGAGCAACTGCAACTTCGCGTTCCAGGCGAAGCCCGCCTATGCAACGGCGCTCGCGATGATTCCGATCGTTCACGCACTCGCGAAGCTCGATGGCGACCTCGGTGCGGAGCTGACACGTGCGGCAACGGCGGTCCTCGTCGCGGTGGCGAACGGGAGCTCGACGCAGAGCGCGGCGTTCTCGTGTGTCGCGCTACTCGATGCGCTGCGAGTCGTCGGAGCCTCCGATCCGCGGATCGCCGAAGCGCAGGCGTTGCTCAAGCAGTTAGCTGACTAGCAGTTACGCCAGCTCGCGCAAAACCTTGGGCGGGATCATCGCCTTCACCGTCATGCCGCCCGGCACCGCGCTGCCCTCGAGCCAGAACACGCCGCCCTTCTTCAGTGCGAACGCTTCGCCGTGGCGCGTATCACCGAACGCGAGCCACGCGACCAGCTCCGACAACCACGGCTCGTGACCGACCACCGCGGTGGTCTCACCGAGCTCTGCGATCTGCGCGAGGAGCTCGGAGCGAGGCGGTGCACACAGCAGCCCGGTCGAGATCGGCCCCTGCTTGCACAGCGGTTCCAGCATCGCCGCGGTCTGCATCGCGCGTGTCCACGGGCTCGTCAGGACGCGCTCGAACCCGATGTCGAGCTTCTTCAGCCCCTTCACGACCTTCTTCAGCTGCTTCTCGCCCTCGTCGGTCAGCTCGCGACTCGCGTCATCCTGACCCTCTGCGGCGTCCTCGGCGAGCGCATGGCGGATCACGAACAGCTGCATGGGAAGCACGGTGACACAGATGCGTCACGACAAGGCGGCCAATTGACACGATCTGATCCGTGTGCGAAAGCGCGAGGATGGGTCACGAGCTCTGGCGACTCGGCGAACAATACGTAGGCGCACCACTCGATCCGGAGAGCTGTGATCCGGATCCGTTCGTCGAGGTGCGGCGCTGGATCGAGGCCGCGATCGCCGGCGCGATCCCCACGCCGAACGCGATGACGCTCGCGACGGTCAATGCAGCCGGACGTCCCTCGGCGCGCATCGTGCTCCTCAAGGACCTCGATGGACGTGGCTTCACGTTCTTCACCAACTACGACAGTCGCAAGGGCTCCGACCTCGGCGCGAACGTGCATGCCGCGCTCGTCCTGTTCTGGGAACCGATGCATCGCCAGATCCGCGTCGAGGGCACGGTCGAGCAACTCACCGCTCCCGAGAGCGACGCGTACTTCAACACGCGCCCGCGCGGCAGTCAGCTCGGTGCGATCGCCTCGCCACAGAGCAAGCCGATCGCCACGCGTGCGTTGCTCGAGCAAGCGGTCGCCGATGTCACAGTCTCGGTGGGCGAGGGCGCACCCCAACGTCCCGCGTACTGGGGTGGGTATCGCGTGGTGCCCGAGGTGATCGAGCTGTGGCAGGGCCAGCCGTCGCGGCTGCACGATCGCGTGCGCTATCGCAAGACCGCCGAAGGTTGGGTCCGCGATCGCCTCGCGCCCTAGGAGACTCGCCCCGGATCTGACGCCACCACCCGAGAACTCTCGTGGGACACCCGAGTTTGGAAGGAGCTACCAATGCAGCCGCTTCGGTACTCGATCAACGTCACGTTGGATGGATGTTGCGATCATACGGGCGCGTCACCTACCAGATGATGGAAGAAGCGTGGCGGAAGCGACCGGGACCACGGCCAGCGTGGATGGAATCTTGGATGGAGCCGTTCGCTCATACGATCGATGCGGCGAAGAAGTACGTCGTGTCGAGCACGCTCGACAGCGTCGACTGGAACGCGGAGCTCGTGCGCGGCGATCTCGGTGATGCCGATCGCCAGCTCAAGGCGCAACCGGGAAGAGGCGTGTTCGTCGGCGGCGTGACCTTGCCGATGAGGCTGGCGGAGCTCGGGCTGATCGACGAATACGAATTCGTGGTGCAGCCTCGAATCGTCGGTCACAGCCGGCGGTTGTTCGAGGGCCTCGCGAACAGCGTGGAGCTGAAGCTCGTGGATCGGATCGAGTACGGCTCGGGCGCGGTGGCGATGCGGTACGAGCCGAAGCGGTAGTTACAGCTTCGGATCGAACGGGTTGCCGAGGAGCTCGATCAGCTCGACAGGTACATGCGTGACGTCGTAGGTGGTCCTGAGGTTCGCGGTGATGACCAGCCCGACCGCGCATTGCCGCTGTTGCGACGGCTGCGAGCCGAACCAGCGCATCCGCCGCTCGTGGATCTCGGTGGGCGAAACCTTGGCCTCGGCGGCGGCGACCAAGTCTGCTTCGAGCTCACCATCCGGACCCTCGACGCGCGTGGCACGCAGATACGCGAGCGCGGTACACAGCAGGCGCGCATCGAGCGCTGCTTGATCGGGACTGAGCCCGAACCAGATCACCAGCTCGTCGGTGCCGATGGTGAGCAGCTCGAACGCAGCGGCGAGTGTCCACGCACCTCGACGCCGAGCGTCGTCGAGTTGTTCCCACAGTCGCGCGTGAATCTCGAGCGGTCTCCGGCCGTGCGCGATGCGATCATACGGTCGAGCATCGGGTTCGTAGCCCCAACCGGGCTCGAGTAGTTCGTCGTTGGTCGCAGCGGCGATCGCGTGGAGGCCGCGGTCGTAGTAGGGCGTCCAGCGGTCGGTGGCGCCGGCGAGCTCGGCCGCGACGAGGGTGCGGAGCTCGGCGACGAGCGGTTCGCGAAGCTCGCGCGGACGGCTCCAATCGGCGAGCTGATCGAGCAGCGGCGTGAGCTTCGCGTGAACCGGCCGCGTGCACAGCAGGAGCTCGATATCGTGCACGCGACGACGATGCCACGCAATTGCCACTGCTTGCCCGTCGGTGCAGAACCGAAGGCGTATGCTGGCACCGTGCGATTGGCAATCGTCGT
>JBBQJJ010000722.1:0-2917 GCA_038325805.1 Haliangiales bacterium | reverse complement strand
TCCTTGAACGTTCGCTCGGCGCCGTCGAACGCGCGCTCGCGATCGTAGGCAAACCACAGTCCACCACGCGGCTTGCCATCGCCGGCCACGGGGAGGATCGCGAACGCGAGCTGCGACGGATGGCGACGCTCGAGCCCGAGCCGAAACGAGATCGGGAAGTCGCGCTCGTACTGCGCGAGCGAGCCGAGGAAGATCGGGCGATTCTCGTGGACGGCACGCGCGATCACGGCATCCCCGTCGAGCGGGATGCGCTCGAACGCAGGGGTGCCGCCCCCCGCCGTTGCCGCCGCGAGCTCGAGGAACTGACCGTCGGCGGACACCATCCACAGCGCGGCGGCGACCGCCTCGACCGACGTCAGACCGGATTCGATCGTCAGCTTCGCCACTTCCGCGCGACTGCGTGCGGAGGTCAGCTCGCCGGTGTAATCGAGCAGACCGAGCATGCGGGTCTCGAGCAGCTCTCGGCGCGCGACCTCGACCTCGAGGACCCGCGTGCGTTGCTCCAGCCGTACCACCGCTCGCGGGATGTGCTGGCGATAGAGGTAAAACGCGCCGAACGGAATAGATGCCAGCAGCACGCTCCACAGCGACTCTAGACGAGCCACTTGTTGACCCCGGCCTTGCTCGAGCAGCAGGTCCACGAGCTCGCCGTAGGCGTGGATCTTTCCTCGTTCGCGCAGCGGCCGGATCACCTCGCCCATCCGATCCATGAACAGCGTTCCATCGAGCGCCCCGTCGCGCGTGATCGAGGCGAGGAGGGTCTCGGCATCGAGCAGCACCACCGCGCTCCGATCTACGGCCTCACCCAACAAGCTGGCGTCGATCGCCGCCAGGTGAGCCGGTTTCGCGATCACGATCGCTGCACCACCCACCCAGTGACTCCATCAGAAATCTGGCGACGCGCTCTGCCAGCGAGGCCTCATCGTCGATGAACGCCGACTGTTCAACGATGTGGCCAGCGGACATGGCACCTGGGTCTTACCATTTTCGGTCGCAAACCTGACCGAAACCCTGCCGTCCACCGCCCCAGGATTTCCCACAGACTTGCGATCCGGATTCCCGATGTCGCGGCGTTTTGGATGTCGTCGTTCCACGGAGGGTTCGAGTCCGGTCAGCGGGTACGCCGGACTAGACTAGGTTTTCCCCGACGGGGTGCGGCCAGCGATCCGCGAGCACTCCCACCGCCGGCCCACTCATCCGGTGGACCATCCAGTCGCGCATCTGGATCGCGCCGAGCGAGGCGTAGAACTGGAGCGATGGCTCGTTCCACGCGAGCACGCTCCACTCGAAGCGACCGTAGTTCCGCTGCGTCGTGATCCGCGCGAGCGCCGACATCAACGCGAGCCCGACGCCCTTGCCGCGCTCGGTCGGACGGACGAACAGATCCTCCAGGTAGAGGCCGGGCCGGCCGAGGAACGTCGAGTAACTCTGGAAGAACAGGGCGAACCCGACCGGAGCTCCCGACAGCTCGGCGATCAGCACTTCGGCGGCCGGCTCGACGCCGAACAGCGTGGCCTCGAGCTGCGCCTCGTCGGCAGCGACCTCGTCGAGCAGACGCTCGTACTCGGCCAGGTCACGGATGAAGGCAAGGATCGTCGGGACGTCCTGGACGGTAGCGAACCGGATCGCGAGGTCGGTCGGATAGCTCACGTGGTGATTGTCGCCGGAGGGAAGGTTTTCGGTGCTGGTTCCACGCTGGCTTTCGACACACTCGCTCATGAGGTCACCGTTGTGTCTGCTCGTGCTCGCGGCGTGCCTGGATGGGCAACCACCACCGCAGGTTGCCCCGCCTGAAGCACAGGCGGCCCCCATGATGAAGGCGCCGTTCCCCGTGTTCGATGTCGAGGGGAAGCGACCCCACGAGCTCGAGCAACCGCGGCAGCCGGAGATCCCCGAGGTCCCCGAAACGCTTCGCTACGGTGACTTCGATCTCCAGCCTGCCGTGCGCGACGGTCGCTTGTCGCTGGTCCCGATCGTGAGTCGCGAGCCATCGCAGATCTCGTACATCGTGTTGCAAGCGGGGATGGCGAGCGGGCAAGTGACCGCCGTCGAGCGCGGGGAGATCGAGTCGGTGACGATCACGAATCGCTCCGATCAACCCCTCGCCATCCTCGGTGGCGAGCTGCTCGTCGAGGGACATCAGGATCGCCTGATCGTCCGCAATACGACGATTCCGCCGCATCGCACGCAGCAGGTCGCGACCGTGTGCGCCGAGCTCTCGCGCAGCGCAGGGCCGGAGCGCTTCCGCGCGGGCCATGCACTCGCGGAACCGACGCTGCGCCGGATCGCGCGGAGCACCGATCAGCTCGCGGTGTGGGAGCGGATCGATCAAGTCGTCGGCAACGACCACGGCACGAGTTACCGCGTCGCCGCCGCGGTTCAGAAGCGCGGTGCGAACGCAGAACGCCTGAAGCACCTGGTGGGCGAGCTCGACGCCAAGGATCGTGAAACCAAGACCGTCGGGTTCGCGGTGGCGATCGACGACAAGGTGATCGCGGTCGAGCACTTCGCGTCGCCCGAGCTGTATCGCAGCGTCCGGGCGATGGTGATCGCGTCGTATCTGCCGAGCTCGACCGGGAAGCCGCGCCCGACGGAGAAAGCGGTCGGCGCCGCCGAGGTCACCGCGTTCACGAAGCGGACGGGCGAAGGCGGTCCAGTGCCGCGACGAAGTCCGGCGGCAACTCCGAGCGCAACGCGACCCGCTGCTCCGTGATCGGGTGAACGAAGCCGAGCGTCGCGGCGTGAAGTAGCAAGCGACCCGACGTCAGCAAGCGGTGGCCAGCAGCCTCGTAGTCGCGGATGTAGACCTGCTCACCGACGAGCGGATGCCCTGACTCCGAGAGATGGATCCGGATCTGGTGCGTCTTGCCGGTCTCGAGGCGCACCTTGCACAGCGTCGCGTGGCGCAGCGTCTCGA
>JBBQJJ010000721.1:0-2932 GCA_038325805.1 Haliangiales bacterium | reverse complement strand
TGTGCATCCACGCGGTGACCTTCTCACCGAGCTGATCACGGTCGGCAACCATCGTGGCCGAGAACACCTTCACGCCGTTGAATTTGACGTCCCGACGCAGGATGAGCTGCCCCGACTGGTTGGCTAAGTTCGCAGACATCGAACGCAAACTATCCCAATTCCGCCCACTCGGAAAGGAGTGTTGGGGTAGTTGGGCAGGTGGGTCAGTGGGCACCCACACGAGGGGCACGGCCCCGGCCCGGGCAAGGAACTGCGTTTCTCAGCAGCCTGGCTAGTCTTCGTCGTCGAGGGCGCGATCGAGAGCGTTCGCGAGTTTCTCGGCCTCTGCCGGCGACATCGACGTGGGGGTGAACGCCTTTTCAGCGGTCTCGACCAACGCCAGCATGCGCGCCTGCTCGACCGAGATCCCCGACGAGTCGTTGGTGATCCACTCGTCGAGCTCTTCCGTCAGCCGCTTCTTGGGTGCGCGAGCTTCTTCGCCACGGGGTTGAACACCGGGCACGCCGCCATGACGGCGGTAGCTGATCGAACCGTAGGCGTTCGACAGGTCGCGCCGGAACTCGGTCATGTTCTGATAGCGCCGACCCGGATCCTTCATCATCGCGCGCAGGATCACGTTCTCGGCCATCTCGGTGATCTCGCGGTGCGGCGCGAACTCGCGGGGCGACGGCGGGTTCTGATGGATGTGCATCGCCAGCACCTCGCTCGATTGCGGCGCCTCGAACGGTGGGCGGCCGCACAGCATGTCGAACAGGATGACGCCGAGCGAATAGACGTCGGCGCGATGGTCGACATCCTCGCCGCGCGCGGCCTCGGGCGACATGTACTCGGGGGTGCCGAACACCGCGCCTTGCACGGTCTCCGCCATCAACTCGTCCTGGATCAGCACCTTCGCGATGCCGAAGTCGAGCACCTTCACGAAGTCGTACGATTCTTCTCGCTCGGTGATCCAGGTGTGGTCCGACGCCATGCGAACGAGATCGCGGCGACCGGGCTTCTTCATCAGCATGATGTTGTCGGGCTTGAGGTCGCGATGGATCACGCCGACGGCGTGGGCGGCTTCGAGCGCGAGCGCGATCTGGTTGGCGACGTTGAGCGCGCGGTGCAGCTCGACGGCACCTTCCTTCTCGATCAGATCCTCGAGCGACTTACCCTCGAGGTACTCCATGACGAAGTACACGGGACCCTCGGGCAGGATGCCGAAGTCGGTGACGTCGACGATGTTCGCGTGGTTGATCGACGTCGCCGCGCGCGCCTCGCGCAGGAAGCGGTGGATCGCCTCCTGGTATCGCGCGAACTGCGGGTGCAGCACTTTCACGGCCACACCCTTCTTGATGTAGATGTGCTCGCCCGCGTAGACGGTGCCCATCCCGCCGCGGCCGAGGATGCGATCGAGGCGGTAGTTGCCGATCGACGTCCCGAGCCTCGCGATGTCTTCCTCCTCGACCAGCACCGCCGAGTCGTGAAGGCAGAACCGCTCTCCATCGGGAAAGCGGGTGTAGCAGCGAGGGCAAACCTTCAAGCTAGTACCTCGCCTGGACGTACATGTTCATGAACCGCTGATCGACCGGAGACGGCGATTCCGCAGGCCCCTCACCATCGGGATCGATCGGCTTGAGGTTGAGGAACTTGAACTCGAGGCCGATATCGAACTTCTGGTTCGGCGAGAACTGGACGCGCGCCGTCGCGGGGATCGTGAACTGGTTGGTGGTGTCGAAGTCGCGGATCTGGAGCTGCGCGAACAGCACGAGCGACAGCTGCGGGATCGGGTTCGACGAGATGCCGAGCGACGGCGCGAGGTCTGGCTTGACGCCGTCCTCGGTGCAGTTGTCCTGGTTGACCGTCTTGACACCGTCGGGTACGGCGAAGCACGACTCGAGGTTGACCGCCGGATCGCCCTTGCCGTTGCCGCGCTTGATCGCGTTGAAGTCGAAGCTGATCAGCGTCTCGAGCGCGACGATGGCGATCTGTGGGGTGGCGGCGTAGCGGAACGGGAACCCGAGATCGACCGAGAACTGCGGGCTGGCACCGGCAGCGAAGTTGGTCGGCACGCCGGTGGTGCCTTCCTCGATCGAGCGGTCCGCGCCACCACCGAACAGCGGCGGGAGCCCGTCGTCGAGGTCCGAGACGGCGGCGGGGCGATAGACGCGCGCCTGCACCTTGATGTCGAACAGGTCGTAGGCGAGCGCGCCCTCGAAGCCGGCGCTGATGTTGAACGCCTTGAAGTTGTAGTCGCCCGAGAAGCCACCGACGAGCGTGAAGTTGTCCTGCAGACCGTAGCGGGCATCGAGCGAGACACCGAAGAACTCGAAGGCGGTCTTCGCGCTGAGGTCGGTGCCGAGCCCGAGCCGTAGCTGCGTGATCTTCTGCGTCATCGTCAACGGTCGCTGGAGCTCGTTGATCGGATAACTCTTGATGGTGAACAGCCCACCCGACGTGACCAGCGGCTGGTCTTTCGGATCCTCGGGCTCGTCGGGCTCCGGCTCGTCGGGGTCGGAGGTCGGCTCGTCGCCGCCGCCTTCGTCCTCGTCATCCTCGTCTCCGCGGGCCCACGCGCCACGGGGAGCCGCGATCGTCACCGTGCCGAGCACGAGCAGGAACAGCAGTCGCGAGAACGCGTTCCCACTGAGCGAACCACTAACTGGCTTCACCACCTTCGCGAAATGCTAACCCAAAACGTCGGACGGATCGGCATTTGGTGCGGTGAGATGCAGGGTCGCATCACCCCTGCCACGATCGCTCGACACACGCTGGAACTCGTGGGCGGCCGAAAATTCGAAGGGCCCGACGATCACTCGTCGAGCCCTCCGCATTACTGAATTACTGATCTATTCGAATCTAAGTAGTAGGTAGCGAGAAGAAGTTACTTCTTCTTCTTCTTCGCGGCGCCCTTCTTGCCGCCCGCCTTCTTCGCGGGAGCCTTCTTGGCAGC
>JBBQJJ010000720.1:0-2945 GCA_038325805.1 Haliangiales bacterium | reverse complement strand
CGGAAGCCGGCTGGAATCGCCTTGAGGTGGAGCGCCGCTTGTTCCTCGTTGAACCTCGCGAGGCAGGCGACCGCAGCTCGGATCGCGCGCGCGCGAGCACGTTGCAGCGAGGTCGCGTCGTCGGACACGATCACCTCGCCGGCGAGTCGATCCGCAGCCACGAAGTCGCGCGAGCCGAGGGCCTTCGCGGCAGCCTGCAACACCGGACCCCGCGGTCCCGCGGTGTCGTTGCCGCCGCTCGGATCGACCAATGCGACGCGGCCCGCATCGCGCGGAGGCTTGATGATCGCCGCGTCGACGGCGATCACCGCGGCATCGGCGACGATCGCGGCATCGGGCTCGCTCGCATCGACGATCACAAAGGCGGCATCGGCGGGAGGGATGACGGCGATCACCGCGGCATCCGGCGAGTGGACCACACCACCACCACCACGCGTGACGAGATAGATCACCAGCGCGCCGAGCGCCGCGCTGGCGAGCGCGATGCCGAGGAGCGGCGCGAGCGAGCGCTTCGGCGGGACCACCGGTGCGGGGACGGGGGTCGGAGGGATCGACTGGACCGTCGCGCCCTGCGGCGTGAGTGGCAACTCGACGAGCGCGGGGATGGGTGTCAACCGCGGCGGCGTCGAGACCCCGATGCCGAAGTCGCCCGAGTTCATGGTGTGCGCGAACGCATCGCTGGGCGGGCCGTCGTCCGGTGGCGCGATCGAGATGCCGGTCTTCGAGACCAGTGCGAGCTTGCGACCGGTCAGCGCCTCGATGAATCGCTCGATGGTGTCGAACCGATCGGTGGCCTCCTTGGCCATCGCCTTGAGCACGGCATCGACGACATACTTCGGCGCGGTGGGCGCTTCCTCGACGAGGGGCTTCGGCTCCTCGTAGACCACCTTGAAGCAGACCTCGGGGATGTTGGCGCCGGAGAAGGCCGGATGCCCGGCCAGCATCTCGTAGACGATCGAGCCGAACGCGAAGATGTCGGTGCGCCCGTCGACGTTCGCGTGATCGCCCTTCGCCTGCTCGGGTGCCATGTACTGCGGCGTCCCGAGTAGCGTGAACTCCAGCGTCTTGACCGTCGTCGAGCCGCGCATCTTGGAGATGCCGAAGTCGAGGACCTTCGCGATCTCGACGATCGTGCCGTCGATCTCCGTCGGGACGAGGAAGATGTTCGCCGGCTTGAGATCGCGGTGGACGATGCCTTCGCGATGCGCGGCCGCGAGCGCCGAACCGATCTGACGCGCGAACGAGAACACGGCTTCGAGTGGCAGCGGGCCATGCTTGAGGCGAGCGCCGAGCGATTCGCCCTGCAGGTACTCGAGGACCAAGTACGGCGTCCCGTCGGGGAGCACGTTGAAGTCGTGGACGCCGACGATGTTCGGGTGGCCGAGCCGCGATGCGATCTCGGCTTCGCGCTTGAACCGTGCGAGCGCATCACCCTCCTCGAGACCGGCGTGCAGCACCTTGATCGCGACCTGCTTGCCCGGCAGGCGAGCATGGCTGGCGAGGAAGACCGAGCCCATGCCACCGGCGCCGATCAGCGCCTCGACCTTGTAGGTCTCTGCGATCACGGTGCCGACGTCGACGACCAACCTCGCCGATGAATTCGGCATCTCTCAGGCCGTATAATAGCCCGATGAGCCGCGTACGTGCCGTGGTGCTGGTGCTTGCCTGGGCAGGAATCGCGCGTGCCGAGCCCACCCCTCAGAAGGTCGACAGCAAGCCGTTCCGCGACGAGCTCCTCGTGTTCAACGACTCGAGTGGCAACCTCTACGTGGTCAGGCCGCCGAAGTCTGCCAGCAAGGATCCCGCGCTCGTGTGGTTCGGTCAGCCCGGCAAGCCGCTCTACGAGCAGCGCGTGATCGCGCGCAGCACCAACAACGCGGCGTGGGACCTGTCGATCTGGGCACCCCGGATCCCCGGCATTCGCCCGGGCACGTTCCAGCGCAAGGCCGACGGCTCCTTCGAGAAGACGTGCGGGGATCAGCCGGCGGTGGGGCTCACGCAGCTTACCGGGGACAGGGCGAAGGCCGTGCTCGACAAGCAGCCCTTGATGACCGAGTTCCTCCAGCGCCGCGCCCACATGCTCGCGCGCGACGACAGCGGCACGTACTACTACGTCGATCGGTTGATGAGCACGCTCGGCGGCAAGAGCTTCCGCGTCTACGTCGGCAAGAAGGGCGCGATGAAGCAGCTGCCGCTGTCCGATGTCGCGACCGACACCGCGGGCGAGGTGTTCTCGACGAAGACCGGCGACCTCCGGCTCGATCGCCGCGCGGATGTCCAGAAGATGGTGTGGATCCGTGGCGAGAAGCGGACCGAGCTGATCACGCTCGATGTCGATGCGAACTCCGCGGTGATCTTCAGCGACCTCGGCATCTACCCGTTCCTCGGCACGATCTGCGACAACATGTGAGCTAGCCTGCGACGCATGCAGCTCGCAGGTAGTGTTGCTCTCGTCACAGGTGGAGCCTCCGGGCTCGGTGGCGCCACGGTTCGTGTTTTGGTGGCACGCGGCGCGAAGGTCGTGATCGTCGATCGCGACGAGGTGAAGGGTTCGGCACTCGCAGCCGAGCTCGGCGCGAACTACGTGAAGGCCGACGTCACGGAACCCGCGCAGATCGAGGCAGCGATCGCCGAAGCCGCGACGCTCGGTGCCCTGCGTGTCGCGGTGTCGTGCGCCGGTGTCGGCTGGGCGTCGCGCACGCTCGACAAGACCGGCAAACCTCACGATCTCGACCTGTTCAAGACCGTCGTCGGCATCAACCTGATCGGCACGTTCAACGTGCTGCGCCTCGCGGCGGCGGCGATCTCGAAGGCGGACCCGATCGACGGCGAGCGCGGCGTGATCGTCAACACCGCGTCGGTCGCGGCGTATGACGGCCAGATCGGTCAGATCGCGTACGCAGCGTCGAAGGCCGGCGTCGTCGGCATGACGCTACCCGCCGCAC
>JBBQJJ010000719.1:0-2963 GCA_038325805.1 Haliangiales bacterium | reverse complement strand
CCGTCGTCGGTGCGGTAGCTCGCCGGCATCGCCTGCAGCTTGCCGCTGTAGAACAGGTTGAGCAGGAAGGTCTCCAGCGAATCGTCGCGGTGGTGACCGAGCGCGAGCTTGTTGCAACCGAGCCGCTCGGCGGCCGTGTAGAGGATGCCGCGGCGCAGGCGCGAGCACAGCGAACAGTACGTGGCGGACTCGGGCAGGCGATCGGTGACCACCGAGTACGTGTCCTCGCGGAGGATCTCGAACCGCTCGCCCGACCTATCGAGGAACTCGCGGATGCTCGTACCGTCGTAGCCGGGCTGCACCTGATCGAGGTGGACCGCGATGAGCTCGACCTTGAAGGGGAGCCGCGCGACGAGCCGGGTCAGCAGATAGAACAGCACGTAGCTGTCCTTGCCGCCCGACATCGCCAGCATGATCCGGTCGTTCGGTGCGAGCAGCTGGTAGCGCTCGCAGGTCCCCCGCACGTCGCTGTACAGACGGTGCTCGAGCCGGCGGGCAACCTCGGTGACCATGAGGTCGGATTCCTACCCGATCTTGCGGCGCTAGGCGACAGGTATCGCGTCCCCAACTATCGGATCCGGCAATGCCCGGGGAGCTGTAGAACGAGGCGTGACGTTGGTCCTCCTCGGCGGCATCGCGCTGCTCGCGTTCGTCACCGAGGGTGCGATCGGCTTCGGCGGCACCGTGATCGCCGCCAGCATCGGGGCGCAGCTCGTTCCCCTCGACGAGCTGTTGCCGGCGTTCGTGCCCGTCAACATGGCCCTGTCGGCGTACTTGCTGCTACGGGGGCGAGGCGACGTGCAGTGGCGGTTTCTGCTGCGCGAGATCGCACCCGCCGTCGTGATCGGCGCCGCGATCGGGCTCGCGCTGTTTCATCTCCCGGCGAAGGCGGTGCTCGCGATGGTGTTCGGCGTGTTCGTTACCGGGCTCGCCGCACTGCAGTTGCTGCGCCCGACGACGCGAGACCTCCCACTCGTCGCACGCAGCGGCTTGCTCGGGCTCGGCGGCATCGCACACGGTCTGTTCGGCACCGGTGGCCCGATGATCGTCTACGTGACGCGACGCAGGGTCGACGACAAGCGCGCGTTTCGCGCCACGCTCGCGTTGCTCTGGCTGTCCCTCAACTGCGCCCTGTTGATCAACTTCGTGTCGCTGGATCTCTACACCCGCGAGACGGCCGAGACCAGCGGCGTGATCGCGCTGGCCGTGATTCCAGGCCTAGTTATCGGTGAACGCATCCATGTCGCGCTCGATGCGGCGCGCTTCGAGCGCGTGGTGTGGATACTGTTGCTCGTCGCTGGCGCTGCTCTCGCGATCCGCAACGGGCTCGCCCTCTAGCACCACCTCGGGAATCCCGAGCCGGCGCGCACGATCGCGACCACGCCAGTCGGCGATCGGATCGCGCGGATGCATCGGGCCATCGAACTTCAAGCTGAAGGCGGCATCGAAGTCGGTCGTGCCATGCGTGCGCACGAAGATCGTCTTGCGGCTGTACGCGAAGAAGAACATCAGGAACGGGAAGAAGTTCTTCACCATCACGATGTCGGCCTTCCACGGCGACAGCCCGACGCCGGTGTAGAACGTCGGTCGCATCACCATCGACGGCCCCTCGGTGATCACGATCCGGAGGTGGTCGACCGCGAGGACGACGGTCTTGCCGAAGCCGAACTGGTTGTGCTTGGAGACCACGTTGCCGACCACGGGCAGCGGCTGCGAACGCGCCGGATCGAGCGTGCCGCCGATCGACAGCGCGACGCGATCGCCGGGCTGCTTGTTCCACAGGATCTCGATCGCGTGCGGATCGCGAACGGCGCAGTACGACAGCAAGCCCGTCGCGTGCTCGAGCAGCGCCCGCAGAAGATGTGTCGAATCGCCGGGTGCACCGGCGGTGACCACGTCGGACGCATCGCTGATGGTCACACAGCCGAGCTTGCGGCGAAGGCGTGCCGCGCGGGCCTGCTTGATCGCCGTCTCCGCCGACGGGAACTCGGGCGGTTGCTCGAACCGGCGCTCCCAGCACATCTCGGCGAGCTCGTCGGCCATCGCCTCTGCAGCGGCCGGATCGTTGTCGGTGATCACCACGGTCGACCAGCCAAGCGCCGGATCGTCGTTCCATGGATGGACCATGAACGTCGACGCGGCGAGCGCCTGCTGATCCTCCATCCGTTTCATCCGCCGGAACACCTGACGCATCGGTGCGAGGAAGTCGATGGTCTTGCCGCCGCCGAGGATCATCGGCAGCGTTCGCCATGCCATCGTGGGCCTGATCTCGCCGAACATGGTCTGGATCAAGATCCGGCCGGCCTTCGCACCGATCGCCGCGTGGTC
Organism: Haliangiales bacterium; assembly: GCA_038325805.1. GTDB lineage: Bacteria > Myxococcota_A > Polyangia > Haliangiales > Haliangiaceae > JABFXX01. Next base: position 635 of record JBBQJJ010000719.1, on the reverse strand, counting down.
GCGGTGAGGGTTGGTCTGGTACGCGACGATCGCGGTACACGCGTCGACGCGCTCCTTCGTGAGGTTGCCGTGCAGGTCATGCGAGATCACGATCGGCACGTCGCCGAGCACCGCCCGCGCGGCCTGGATCAACCGGGTCTCCGGATCGCGGATCCCGATCGCTCCCATCGCTCCGTGCAGCGCGAAGTAGAAGCCGTCGATCGGTCCCGCCGCACGCGCGGCACCGAGAAGCTCGACGAGGCGTGCCTCGAGCGTCTCGAAGCACGCACGCGACAACGGTCCACCCGACGACGCCCACGCCGACAGGATCGGCACCGCTTCGACCTCGCCGCCGCGGTCCTTCGCGGCAGACATGAACCCGGCGAGCTCGGCGCGCTTGAAGAAGCCCGGGACTTCGGGACCGCGGGTCGCCGCAGCGAGCACCTCGTCGCCTTCGAGATACTGCGCCGTCGAGAAATCGGCGAGCTCCGTCGGGACCGGCGACAGCGCGTTGGTCTCCTGCATGATCCTCGCAAACGCGATGCGCTTCATCGCCCACCGCCCGCGTACATGTTCGCGAACACCTTGCGCACTTGCGACGCGACGAGCCGGCGCACCGGCATGCGACCGGCCATACCGTACATCGGCGCGCTACC
>JBBQJJ010000718.1:0-3021 GCA_038325805.1 Haliangiales bacterium | reverse complement strand
CTTGCAGTTCGGGACCGGCTTGCCCTTGCTGTCCTTGACGACGATGAACTGGCGATCGCTGACGTCGAGACGCGCGACGTTGCGCGAGGTCTCCTTCAGCCACTTCACGTAGTCGCGATAGTTCGCGTTGTCGTCCCACTCGCCAGCGCGCACCCCAGCGGCGCCTTGCGCGACCATCCGACCGTCGTCGGACTTCTTGTCCTTCGCGAGCCCGGTCTCCATCTTCATCGGCGCGCCCTCACCGCTCGCCGTGCCCATCGCGACGGTGGGCGGCGGTGCCGCAGCGACGTCACCCGTACGACCGTCAGAGTCCTTCTCGCCTTCGGCCATGCCGCGGGCGACCGTGCCGTGGGCTTCCTTGCGATCCGGTTCGGAAGCAGCCTGGATCTCCTGAGCCTGAGCCTGAGGAGCTGATGTGGAATCGCCAGACTTCTTGCAGCTGACGATCGACGAGACGAGCAGAGCGGCGAACAGGGACTTGCGCAGCATTCGGTGAGTGCCTCCGGTGTCTGTCGAACGCACTGCCCGAGCGTTCGCGTTGCACCAACCCGCACTACTTTGTCGGCGTTCGACGACAACTCTTGGAGGTCCGGCCAACCCTGGTCCGACCTCGCGTTCCTCGAATAGAATCGATAGGTTGACTCAGTGCGTGATGTTCTGCGAGCGCAGCGCCCAGCCGATCATCTTGTAGAGCAGGCGCATCCCGACATTGGCATCCCACTCGCTATCCGGACCCGGAGCCACCTCGTTGAGATCGAAGCCCACGATCCGTCGTCCGCTGCGCTGCACGGCACCGATCAGATAGTTCGCTTCCGCGAAGGAGAGGCCGCCCGGCACCGGCGTACCGGTGTTGGGGCACAGCGCGGGATCGAGGCCGTCGATGTCGAACGACACGTAGACCTCACCCGGCAGCGTATCGATGATGCGTTCGCACTGCCCTGCCCAGCTCTCGCCGGCGAGCCGACGGGTGGCGAGCTCGGCATCGTAATGCGTGATCACGCGGCGCTTCGATCCACGGATCAGGTCGTACTCGGCCTCGCACAGATCGCGGATGCCGACCTGCACGAGCCGCGCGACGTCCGGCAGCTTCGAGATGACGTTGTACATGATCGAGGCGTGCGACCACGTGAAGCCCTCGTAAGCGACGCGCAGGTCCGCGTGCGCATCGATGTGGAGCACGCCGAGTCCGGGGTGCTGATCGGCGACCGCCTCGATCGCGCCGAACGGGACCGAGTGATCGCCGCCGACCACGCCGACTAGCTTGCCCTTCGCGAGCCAGCCACTGACTTGCGCTTTGACATACGCGTTGAGCTGCGCACCCATCGCGTTGACGCGCTCGACGGCCTGCTCGAGCGCCTTGTCCCCACCGGCACCGCCCTTCGCGATCACCGGCTCGGCGATCGCGCGACCTTCGGTGTTCCAGCGTCGGATCTGTTCGGACTCCGCCGCCATCGCGATGCCCGCCATCCACGGCTTGCCGAGCTCGACATCGAACAGGTCGATCTGGCGCGAGGCGTTCAAGATCGCCTGCGGGCCTCCCGATGTGCCCGCGCGATACGACGTGGTGACGTCCCACGGCACCGGGACCAACACGACCTTCGCCTCGTCGCACGTATGCGGCAAACAGAAGATCCCGGAGTCGGGCTGCGCCGCTGCGTTGGGATCGAAGTCTTTCACGACACCCCACCTAGCACGTCTCGAGGTCAGCGACCGAAACGGCGACCGATCTCGGAGATCGGGAAGCGCAGCAACAACGACCGACCATGCGGCGTGGGTGTGGCTGGGTCGATGCCGTCGAGTGACGCGAGCAGCGACTCGGCTTCGCTCGGCGCGAGCCGATCGCCGGCACGCACCACCGAGTGACACGCGATCTTCGACAGCACGTTGATCAGTCGTTCCTCATCGGACGGCGCACCATCCTTGGCCCAATCGTCCAGCAGCGAACGGAGCAGCTGCGCCGGATCGCCATGACGAATGCCCGCCGGCACGGCCTTGACCGCGATCGTGGACTTGCCGAACACCTCGGCCTCGTACCCGACCTGCGCGAGCAAGGGACCCATCCGTGCGACCAGCTCGAGCTGCGCGGGCGTGGCATCGAGCGTGAGCGGGAACAGCAGCTTCTGGATCGCCGGCTCGTGCGCGGAGTGCCGCGCGATCAGCCGCGCGAGCTCGACCCGTTCATGCGCTGCGTGCTGATCGACGAGCACGAGCTCGCCCATCGCCTCGCACACGAAGTACGTCAGATCGAGCTGGCCGAGGTAGCGCAGCTGCGCGAAGTACGCCAGCGAGCCGCCAGCAGTACCCTTGGGGTGACCAAGCGAGGCGACGCCCCCCGAACCCTCGGCGAGCTGTGCCGCCGGCTCGAGGTTGGCCGCCCACGCGGTGTGCTCGACCGGCGTGGCCCCGTCGACGATCGAGCCCTCGATCGCCATCGCCGTGCGCGACGGATCGCCGCTCGGCTCGCCGGCAGCCGCCAGCGCGGAGTACGCTGCCGCGATCGCCGCCATCGGATCGACCTTGTCTTGATCGCGCAGCGTGCGCGTGTACTTCGAAAGGCCACGCGACTCGGCGACGCGCATGCTGTGGCTCTCGCGCTGGACATCCCGGGCCCACGCACGCGCTTCGCCGCGTGGCTCGATCCAGAGCGAGGGTTGCGCCTCTTCGCTGCGACGGCGGCCGAGCGAGCCGATCGATCCGATCGAGGCGCGGCTGCGCAGCTCGCGCGCGTATCGCTGGGAGAGCGAGGTGGCCGGTCCATCGAACGGCAAGGCAGGAGGCGCGCTCGACGCGATGCCCGTCATCGAGAACGTCGAGGCGGCGCTGTCGGCGCGCCACCCTGCGGCCGTGACCCCGGCCTGCACGACGTGGCGAACCGCGGCGGCGACCGCCGACGGGTCGGAGAACCGCACCTCGGACTTCTGGGGGTGGACGTTGATATCGACGGTGCCGGCGGCCAGCTCGAGCATCACCACCGCGACCGGATAGCGACCGCGCGGGACCAGCTCGCCATACCCCATCGCG
>JBBQJJ010000717.1:0-3028 GCA_038325805.1 Haliangiales bacterium | reverse complement strand
GGTCGCAACGGCCGTTCTTGACGACGTCGTCGATATAGCTCTTGCCGGCCGAGGCGAACAGCGCGTACGGCGCGCCCTCGTCGATTCGCTTCGCGAGGAGGCCGCTCGAGTCGAACGAGAACACCGGCGTGATCTGGGTCTTGGCCTCGAACGCTTTGCCGAGCTCCTCGAACGCGCGCGCGAGATCGGCGGCAGCAGCGACGCGCACGGTGCGGCCCCTCGACGAGCATCCGAGCATGAGGCCCAAGGCGAGAGGAACAGCGTGGCGCACGGCGCGAGATTATCGCGGTATAAGAAAGATATGGAACGCCGGGTGGTCATCATCGAAGACGAACGCGATGTCGCGCGCTTGCTCGAGTTCAACCTGCGCGCCGCTGATTTTGTCGTCGAGAGTGCCGCGACCGGGGCCGAGGGGCTCGCGATGGTCAAGGCGCAGAACCCCGACGTCGTGTTGCTCGATCTGATGTTGCCGGATCAGTCCGGGTACGACGTGTGTAAAGCGATCCGCAGCGATGCGGCGATCTCCGATCTCGGCGTGTTGATGCTGACCGCGAAGGGCGAGCCCGAAGATCGCATCCTCGGCCTCGAGGTCGGCGCCGACGACTACGTGGTCAAGCCGTTCGTGGTCCGCGAGGTCGTGCTGCGTGTCACCGCGCTCGCGAACCGGCTCGCCGAGCGTCGCGCACGGCCAACGACGAGCGACACCGGCAACGTGCTCAGGGTCGGGCCGATCGAGCTCGACCCGGTGACCCATGACGTCAAGATCAACGGCGTGCTGACCCAGCTACGACCGCTCGAATACAAACTGTTACAGCTACTGGTCGGCGATCCCGGCCGCGTGTTCTCGCGCGAAGAGCTGCTCGAGCAGGTGTGGGAAATGCGTGGCGATATCAACACGCGCACGGTCGATGTCCATGTTCGTCGACTGCGCGTCAGCCTCGGGGCGGCCGCCGATGTCGTCGAGACGGTGCACGGCTTCGGGTACCGCGCGAAACGCGACGCAGGCTAGTATCTAACCAGCTTGCGCAGCTCCCTTCGCAACCGGCTGCTGATCACGTTTCTGATCCTCGTGGTCATCGTCGGCGCGGGGACGCTGTTCGCGATCGAACGCACGCTCGCCGATGACCTGGTGTCGTCGCTCGACTCGCGGTTGTCGAAGCAGGGCACGGCCGTCGCGAACTGGCTCGGCATGGCGGGACACGTCGATCGGCTCGCGCCGCGCCTCGCCGCGGTCACTGGCACGCGCATCACGATCGTCGGGGCCGACGGGCTGATCCAGGGCGACTCGTCGGAGCACTCCACGGTGGGGCGCCCGATCGGCGACGCGTACGAGGTCGCGCGCGCCCGGCGAGGGGAGGTGGGGCGAGCGATCCGGCAGCTGCGCTCCGACGAGCCTCCGCAATATCTGGTCGCGGTCCCGGCGGATCTCGGGCGCGTGATCCGACTCGCGGTACCGCTCGGCGACGTGCTCGATACCCGCGCGCGCATGCGCAACCGCTTGCTCGTCGGCTTCGGCTTCGGCTTCTTGGGCTGCCTGCTGCTGTCGTTCATCTTCATCCGCGCCATCACGCGCCCGTTGCAGTCGATGACGAACACCGCCGAGCGACTCGCGAAGGGCGAGTACGACGTGCCCACGCCGCAGCGCGCGGTCGACTCGGGTGGCGAGCTCGGCGTGCTCGCACGCGCGATGATGCACATGGCGGGTGAGGTCAAGGCGCGCGTCAGTGACCTGACGCAGCAGCGAAATCTGCTCGAGAGCGTGTTCGCGGGACTGGTCGAGGGGGTGGTCGTCGTCGACAAGGCCGGCAAGGTGGTGCTCGTCAACGATGCGGCGAAGCCGTTGCTGCTGTCGCCGACGTCGCTGCCCACCGCGATCGAGCCGCTCGTTCAGCGCGCGCTCGCGGGCGAGCAGGCCGACGAAGAGCTCGAGCTCTCCGCCCGCAGCGTTCGCTGTAGCGCGCGCCCACTGTTCGATCAGGGCGCGATCGTCGTGCTCTACGATGTCACGCGGATGCGCGTGCTCGAGGCCGTGCGTCGCGAGTTCCTGTCGAACGCGGCGCACGAGCTCCGCACGCCGATCACCTCGATCTCCGGGTACGCCGAGACCCTGCTCGGCGGTCCCGTCGATGCCGAGACCTCGCGAGAATTCCTCCAGACGATCCATCGCAACGCCGAGCGGATCGCCGGGCTGGTCAACGACCTCGTGCTCCTCGACCACCTCGGCGCGCGATCCGAAGCCATCTCGGCGCGGTCGCCGATCCAGCTCGCGGAGGTGATCCATAACGCGGCACGCACCGCGCGAGGGGTCACCCCGTCGGCGCAGATCGAGGTCGAGCTCACCGGTGAGCCGTCGGTGCTCGGGACGCGCGATGGTCTCGACCACGTGTTCCAGAACCTGATCGACAACGCGCTCAAGTACGGTGGCGACACCAAGGTGTCGGTCACCGTCGACAAGGTCGAGGCTGCGAATCGCATCCGCATCGCCGTCGTCGATCGTGGCAAGGGCATCCCCGCGGGGCACGAGGAGCGGATCTTCGAGAGGTTCTATCGGATCGATGCCGGCCGCAGCCGCGATCGCGGTGGCTCGGGTCTCGGGCTCGCGATCGTCAAGAGCCAGGTCGAGGCGATGGGTGGGCGCGTCTGGGTCGAGGACGCGAAGCCGGGTGCGCGGTTCGTGGTGGAGCTAGAGCTGGAGGCGTAGCGCCAAACCATAGCGCTCAAGCGCTGCGCTGCACTCCAGCGATCGCGCTACAGCGTTGCGTTCCAGCAGTGCGCTGCAGCAGTACGTGGTCAGAAGGTCGCCAAATCGCCAAACGCAACCCGCCATGGTCGCCAAAGGCCGATTGACTCAGAGGGCTGCGCTCGTGCAATCGCTCGATTGATCTAGCAAGTTCGATCGACGCTGTGGGGTCGATCGAAACCGCTCCACCAATGTCGGTCTCGTCCGGCGTCTCGACGTCGGACGAGCGCGTTCTCGTCGAACAAGTGTGCGTCAGACCTCCGGTGAAATGAACCTTTGGCGATCATG
>JBBQJJ010000716.1:0-3038 GCA_038325805.1 Haliangiales bacterium | reverse complement strand
AGAACCACGAGCGCAGGCGAACCATGTCGATCGTCTGACCGAAGCTGTTCTCGACGCCATCGCGGTAGCGCTTGGCCTCGTAGCTCTCGCGGGTGAACGACTGCACGGTGCCGATCGCACCGAGGGATTCCTGGACCTGCCCCGAGACATGCGCGAGCTGATCCTGGATCCCGCGTGTCATCTTCCGGATCTTGCGACCGAACGAGATCGTGACGATCACCGTCACCGGCACGATCGCGAGGACGAGCAGCGTGAGCTGGACATCGATCACGAGCAGCAGCGCCAGCGCACCGACCACCTGCACGCCGTTGCGCAGCGCGACCGACAGATCACTCGACACCACGCCTGAGATGATCGTGACATCCGATGCGAGCCGGCCGACGAGCTCGCCGCTGCGCCGCTCGTGGAACCAGCCGAGCGGCAAGGTCAGGATGCGATCGAACACCAGGGCGCGCAGGTCGACGACGACGCGCTCGCCGAGCCAGCTCAGCGAGTAGTGGCGCAACCAGACGAACACGGCGTTGACGGCGAACACGGCGATCAGGCCGATGACGAGGAGATCGAGATCCTCGGATGACGTCGCACCCATCCCCACGTCGACGGCGTAGCGCGCCGCCCACGGGTAGATCAGCATCGTCCCCGACGCCGCGAACAGGCAGAAGATCGCGAAGATCAGCCGTGCCCGGTGCGGGCGGATCAGCGGCAGCAGGCGATGCAGCACACCGAGCCTGCGCTCCTTGGGGGGCTCGTCCTTGGTCCCGTCGAGGTACGGCCCGCTCACGCGGCTTCTGTATAGTGCGCTCGCCTGCCGGTGTCACCTGGGATACAAGTCAGGTGGTGGCCGGCTCCGACGACGAAGAGGTAGTCCCGGCCCCAGGTCCGTACCATGGAACGGGCTTAGGGTTGGCGGGCGAGCCAACCCTAGGCCCGGTGCGCACGGAGCAGCTGACCAGCCTGCGGCCGACGGTTCGCAAGTTCGAGGTGCTCGGCGTCTCCGGGCCCGCCGCGAGCGTCACCTACACCTCGACCGGTGCCACCTGCGCGATCGGCTCGCACGCCGGCAACGAGATCGCGATCGACGACTCCACGATCTCGCGGTCGCACTGCGAGCTCCGCGTCGAGGGTGGTCACGTGAAGCTCCACGATCTCGACAGCACCAACGGCACCGTGCTCGACGGGGTTCGCGTCGTCGCGGGCTACGTGCGCGATGGCAGCACGATCCAGCTCGGCCGCTCGACGCTGCGGGTCGCGATCGGCGATGGCGACGTGCGCGTCGTGGTGTCGACACGCACCGAGCTCGGGCGGCTGGTCGGCACGTCGATGGCGATGCGCGCGTGCTTCGCGTTGCTCGAGCGTGCCGCTGCGTCGGAGATCAGCGTGCTCCTCGAGGGCGAATCGGGCACCGGCAAGGAGACGGCTGCGCAGGTGATCCACGAGCACTCGGCGCGCAAGGCCCGTCCCTTCCTCGTGATCGATTGCGGTGGCGCACCGGGCAACCTGCTCGAAGCGGAGCTGTTTGGCTTCGAGCGCGACGGCCTTCCAGGCGCGACCGAGCGCAGGGTCGGTGCGCTCGAGGCCGCGAACGGCGGCACGGTGTTTCTCGACGAGCTCGGCGAGCTCCCGAGCGATCTCCAGCTCAAGTTGCTGCGCGTACTCGAGCGCGGTGAGATCCGGCGGCTCGGCGCGACCGAGGCCACGGCGATCGACGTCCGCATCATCGCCGCGACGGATCGCGATCTGCGTGCGGAGGTCAACACGAGCCGGTTTCGCTCGGAGCTGTATTTTCGCATCGCCGTGATGAAGATCAAGCTGCCGCCGCTCCGGCAACGCCCCGACGATCTCGCGGTGCTCGTCGATCGCATCATTGTGCAGCTCGGCGTCGGGCACGAGGTCTCGCGGCGGCTGACGTCGCCGGCGTTCCTCGCGTCGCTCGCGACGGGTGCGTGGCCGGGCAACGTGCGCGAGCTTCGCAACTACATCGAGCGGGCGGCCGTGATCGACGAGCTGGTGGGTGTGGAGGAAGCGGCACCCGAGGTCGAGGACGATCCGCACGATCCGTCGCAGCCGTACCAGCAGGCGCGCGACCGCGTGCTGGCGGAGTTCGAGCGGCGGTATGTCGAGCAGCTCCTGCGGGCGCATCACGGGAACGTGTCTGCGGCAGCGCGTGCGAGCGGGATCGACCGGACCTACTTGCATCGGCTGATGCGCCGCCACGGCCTGCGATAACCCACCGGAAACGCACTGATTCTCGGTGGGTGATACGCCTGGTCTCGACGAGGGGCATGCGATACAAGCCCCCCATGTTCGGACGCACGGTTTCGCTCGTCACTTGCCTCGCCCTCGTCAGTAGTTGTGACGACGACGCTCCGAAAGGACGGCCGACCGGCCCCTCGGATGCGATGTGGAAGCTGGCACCCGAGGGCACCGTGCGCGGCATCGTGATCTCGCCGTACGGGCTCGCGATGCTCGAGAAGGGCTTCACGTCGCTGCTCGGCTACTTCGCGAAGGCCGGTCCCGAGATGGCGCCGATCGAAGGGCAGCTCGACAGCCTGCTCGAGAAGGTCGGCGGCAAGAACTTCACGCTCGCCTCGCTCGGGCTGACCACGAGCAAGGGCGCGGCGATGTTCGGCACCAACGAGGGCATGGTCGCCGTGCTGCCGATCGCGGATCGCGCCACGTTCGTGGCCAAGGTGCACGGCAAGGCTGCAGCCACGGCGGATGGCGTCGACGAGATCGACAACGTCCGCTGCAAGATGATCGGCGCGCTCTACACGTGTGCGAGCACGCCGGCGCTGCTCGACAAGATCGGCAAGTCGAGCATCAAGGACAAGCTGACGCCCTTGAAGGCACGCGGCGATATCGAGATCGTCGCGAACGAGCTCCCGCTCGAGGGGCCGTCGATGCCGCGCAGCACGCTCGCGGCTGCGATCGAGCTCGAGTCCGGCGCGTGGATCGTGCGCGGCATGCTCAACAAGCCGCCCGCCGCGATGGCCTCGAAGCTCGTCGCCACGTCGAAGCCGCGCACCACGGCTGGCTCG
>JBBQJJ010000715.1:0-3044 GCA_038325805.1 Haliangiales bacterium | reverse complement strand
GTTGGAGACCGCGCGCTGGATCCGCAGTTCGTCCACGGAGATCACCAGCGGCGCGCCGTGCAGCGACACCCGCGAGCGATCGCAGGGGGACACGACCCGCTCGATGATCTCCTCGAGCAACGCGAACAGATCGTTGCGGGTGCGATGGAGCTCGAAGTGCTGGGTGTCGAGTGCGCAGAGGTCCATCAGGTCATCGATCAGGCGCTCGAGATACGAGGTGTTGTGATGAGTCCTCTGCAGCGCCGTCAACAGCCCGGCGTAGTCGCCGCATTGCAGCTTGGTCTGCATCAAGAACGCATCGAGCGTCATGGTCGAGAGCGGTACCCGCATGTCGTGAACGATCTGTGCGACATCGTCGGTATCGAGGTGCACCTCACGGATCAAATCGATCGCGCCACGGCGCGCCATCCTGGGTTTGACTTCCTCCACGCTATACCCTCCCCGCGTCGACAACAGCTGCGGTGCGAGCATCGCACTTCCTTGCTTTGTGACAGTCATCCCCTGCGAAGATGGACTCCGTGGATCCGTTCGCCAATGTGGAGATCTACGTAATCTGATCGGTGTCAGCGACCAGCCGCGCAATTTTTGCGACGAGCTTCTCGAAGTCGATCGGCTTCGTGACATGCGCGTCGAAGCCCGCAGCGAGCGACCTCGCGGCATCCGATTCCATCGCATGAGCGGTCAACGCGATCGCGGGGATCCGCACTCCCGACGCACGCAGTTGCGAGATCAACGTGTAGCCATCCTCACCAGGCATCGCGATGTCGCACAGCAACAGATCGGGATCGGAGGCCGCGATCACCCGACGGGCCGCCGCTGCGGATTCGGCTGTCATCACGGTCGCACCTGCTCGTTCGAGGAGCAGCGACAGCGCATCGAGGACACGGCGATCATCGTCGACGAGCACGATCCGGTGCGGGGCGATCTTTGGCGGACCTGGAGCGACCATTGGCGAGCTCGCTCCGCCGGCTGCGGGCAACGTGATCGTGAACGTGCTTCCGCGCCCGGGCCCCGGACTCTCCGCCGTCAGTGTGCCGCTCTGGAGCTCGACGAGCTGCTTCGAGATCCCGAGCCCGAGTCCGAGCCCGTGCTCGGATCGGGTGTACCCGTCGTCGGATTGGCTGAACGGCTCGAAGAGCCGGTGCAGGAGCTCGGCCGCGATTCCTCGACCGCTGTCGTTGATGACGACGGACACGGACTGGGCCGTGCTCGTGATCGCGACCGAGATGCGGCCACCGCGGTCCGTGAACTTGACCGCGTTGGACAGCACGTTGTCGAGGATCTGGCGGACCCGGAACGCGTCTCCTTGCACCAGCACCGGCCCCACTCCCGACGGCGCCTCGACCCGGACGCCCCGAGCCTCCGACGCGCTCCCTGCCAGTGCCTCGGCGACGATCCGATGGATATCGATCACTCGCAGGTCGACGTGGAGCTTGCCGCTGGTCGCGCGCGCGAGGTCGAGCAGGTCACCGACGAGCCGTGCCTGGGCGACAGCACTGTCGTGGATCGCATCGAGCGCCTGGGCACGCAGCGGTGCGTCCGAAACCGCGTCACGTAGGATCTTTTCCCATAGCAACATCGTGGTGACCGGCGTGCGGAGCTCGTGCGAGACGGTGGCGAGAAACTGATCCTTGCGCTGATTCGCGAGCTCGGCATCCGCGCGGGCGGCGAGCGAGGCCGCGAGGAGCTCGGCACGCTCCTCGCTGGACGTCCAGGCGAGGTCGTGAGCGGCCAGAAACCAGCGACTCCCCTCGATCGTGATGAGGATCCGATGCCAGCGGGGCTGCGTGCCGCGCAAAATGCGCGCCTCGAGCTCGACCGGGGTGCGCGTGTTCGAGGCCTGGCCGATCCCGCGTATGCAGCGATCGAGGTCGCCGGCGTGCACGGCCTCACGCCAGCTCTGCGCACCGCGGACCTGCCACGCGGCGTTGCAGTAGTCGGCGTCGGCTCCGACCAGCCCGCTGCAGATCAGCACGCTCGGATCGACGCCGAGCTTGCGGGACATCACCTCGTCGGTGATCTCCTCGCAGATCACGATCGCCCCGACGGGCGCGCCGAGGCTGCCACGCGCTGCTCGCACGGTGACAGCGCAGTACACCAAGCGGTGGGCGGCGGCGATCGCCAGCTCCCGCACATGCACGCTCTCCGACGCGCCCAGTACGGCCTGAATGTGGGGGACCAGTTGCGGGTCCAGCGCGGCGTCGCCGAACAGCGATCGCCACGCGGGGTTCGCGAGCTCACGCTCGTACGCTCTCCCGAATGTCGCGGTCGGATACGCACTGGTCTCGATCAGCGACAGCGCGACCTGCCGCCTCCGCGCCGCCTCCAGCTCGCCAGCTCGCGACGTCGCGCCGAGCACCGTCTCGACCATCACCGAGATCCATTCGAGGCGACGTTCGACGGTGTCTCGGGCGGTCACGAGGGCATGCCGCCGTGGCGTGCCGCGATCCGTTGCATCTCGAGGATCGAGTGCGCGGACAGCTTCTTCATGACGCGCTGGCGATGCGTCTCGACGGTCCGGCGCGTGATGAACAACTGCGTCGCGATCTCGTCGTTCGAGTGACCGCGGATCAACAGCTCGAAGACCTCGCGTTCACGCCGGGTCATGCGCTCGAGGGGATGCGTTGGCGTGACGGCGAGCTCCGCCTCGACGGCATCGCGCGAGATGCAGGGTGACAGGTACCGGATTCCACCGAGCACCTGCCGCAGCGCCTCGATCACCTCGGGGATCGGTTGCGTCTTGCTCGCGAACCCACACGCACGCGCGCGCAGCATGTCCGCCACGAGCCCCGGGTCATCGATCACCGAGAGGCCGAGCACGCGACAGTCGGGCTGGATCTCGAACAGCTCGCTCGCCAAGCTGATGCCCGATGTGGTTGGCATCAGGACATCGACGACCGCGATGTCGAGCACCCTCTCGCGCGCGATGGTCAGCGCCTCCGCCGCACTCCCCGCCTCGCCGACGACCTCGAAGTCGTGCTCGCATCGGAGCGCCACGAGGAGCCCTTGACGGAACAACGGATGGTCGTCCACCACCACGACCC
>JBBQJJ010000714.1:0-3051 GCA_038325805.1 Haliangiales bacterium | reverse complement strand
CCGAGCGCGCCACGCGCTGCGAGCAGCGGTGGTGATCGCAGCGGCGGTGGCGAGCGTGGAAATCGTGGTGGTCGGCGCCGTCGTCGCGGCGGTCGCGGCAGTCGCGCCGAAGCCTGAGTCAGGCGCGCGGCTGCGCTCGATCCACGATCGCCTTCGGTCGTGGCAACAGGATCCGGAACGTCGTGCCGCGACCTGGTTGTGACTCGACGTCGATCGAACCGGCGTGCCGGCGCACCACGGTGTGCACCATCGCGAGGCCGAGACCGGTGCCTTCATCGCGCGCCTTCGTGGTGAAGAAGGGTTCGAACGCACGTGCGAGCGTCTCGCGATCCATGCCGTGGCCCGTATCGGTGACGCTGATCTCGACGTAGTCACCATGCGCCGGCAGCTGATGGGCGACGGCGACCTGAGCGTCGAGCCACACAGGTCGTGCCGTGATCGTCAACGTGCCGCCCTTGGGCATCGCGTCGCACGCGTTGAAGCACAGGTTGAGGAGCACCTGGCGGAGCTCGTCGGCGCTCGCGAGTACCTGCAGGTGGCGAGGCACCTCCGACGAGATCTTGACCGGCTGCTTGGTCCGCCGATGAGCCATCGCTGCGACCTCGCTCGCGAGGTCGCAGAGCTCGATCACCGTGAACGGTTGCGGCTCCGCGCGTCCGAGCCGCAGCAGCTTGCGTGCGAGCAACCGCGCGCTCTGGGTGGCGTGACGCATCTCCTCGAGACTCTGCTGCGCGTCGGTGTCGTGCGGTGAGACCGAATCCGAGATCAGATCGAGGTTGCACATCACGACGGCGAGCGCGTTGTTGAAGTCATGCGCGATCCCACCGGCAAGCGTTGCCATCGCCTCGAGGCGCAGCATCGTGCCGACGCGCTGCTCGAGCTCGTCGTGGATCGTGAACACCAGCACGGTGTGGCCAAGCTGGATCCGATCACCGACATTGATCGCGACCTTGCCGACGACGCGTCTTCCGTTGAGGAGCGTGCCGTTCACGCTACGAAGATCCTCGAGCAGGAAGCCGTGCGCTCCGATCTCGAGGCGGGCGTGCTTCCGTGACACATCCCGGTCGCCGAGATTGACGTCGGCGTTCGCGCGTCCAATCACCACGGATTCCAGGTCGATCCGGAAGGCCTTCCCGATCTCGGAGCCGCTGACGCACACCAAGGTGGGTGTTAACGCTCCCTGCTTCCGGGTGGCTCCTTCGGTGAGCACGGGCATCACACCGGTGTCTTCAGAGAAGTCGGGCGTCATCACGGGCTTTATCGGCCAGTCGGACGGCCGATACGGGTAGCGACGGGGAGCCCTCGGGGCGTTTCCATCAACGACAGATTCCTGAACCCGTAGAATGCTTGTCCTGAGCTCCAGCGCCGACATCGGTCAGGTCCTCGACGGCCGGTATCGGCTCGACAACCTGATCGGTGCGGGCGGCATGGCTCGTGTCTATCAAGCGACCCATACCGGGCTCGCACGGCGCGTCGCCGTCAAGGTGCTCAGGCCCGAGCTCGGCCGCGATCGCGAGGCAGTTGAACGGTTTCGATGCGAGGCGTTCGCCTCGGGCCAGCTCGACCATCCGAACATCGTCGCGGTCAGTGACTCCGGCTTGCTCGCCGACGGGGCGATGTTCCTCGTGATGGAGCTGCTCGAGGGAGAATCCCTCCAGATCCGGTTGTCGCGCGAACAGCGACTCTCGTGGCCAAGCGCGCTCGAGGTCATGCGCGCGCTCTTCGCGGGCCTCGGGTACGCGCACGATCGCGAGATCGTTCACTGCGATATCAAACCGGAGAACATCTTCCTCTCGGTGAAGCACGGGGAGCCGGCCCTCAAGTTGCTCGACTTCGGGATCGCGCGGCTGTATTCGAATCCGCAGAACCCAGCCGTCAGCGAGTCCACGATCGGCACGCCGACGTACATGTCTCCCGAGCAAGCGCGAGGCGCCACGCTGACGCCTGCGAGCGACCTCTACTCCGCGAGCATCGTGCTCTACGAGATGCTGTGCGGGATGCCGCCGTTCGCGGAGCGCACGCCTCGCGACACCTTGCTCGCGCACCTCACCAAGCCGGTGCCGGCGTTCCCACCGGAGCTCGAGGTTCCGCCGCAGCTCGAGCAGATCGTGAGGACCGGGCTCTCCAAGGCGGCCACCACACGGTTCGCCACCGCGAAGGCCTACCAGCGAGAGCTCGACGCGGTCCTCCAGGCCGCTGGCGATGTGGTGCCTGGACGCGGGCGCACGAATCCGCCGGTGGCCCCCACCGACTTCGAGAGCTGACCGACGATCGTCGCGACGGCGCTATCGATCGACCCTGACGTGCGCTACCAGACCGCGGAATCGTTTCGCGTCGCTCTCGCGGGGTTCTTGCAGCGCACCCGTTCACAGGTGGCACGCAAACCCGGGGAACTCGCCACGATCGAGTGCGACAACTACAGCCCGCTTCGCGTCCGCGAACGCCGAGCTCGTTGCAGCCTGGAACGTGATGCGAGGCGAACTGCCACGAAAATAGAGTTCGCGGTCTATGCGAACTCATTTTCGTTCAAGGTGGTGGCCGGCCGCCGGCCCGCTGGTCTCCTGGGTTAGGTCGGCCGAAACCCGAGGAGTTGTCGGGTGTCAGGGTTGCAGGATCGCGACCGTGACCTCGACCGTGGTCCCCTTGAGCTCGCGGGCAAGCTTCTTGAGCTTCGCGAACGTCTCCGTGGCGGTGGTCTTGATCGACTCGCCGTCGAGATCGCCCTTCGCATCGCGATAGCTGAACTGCTCGACAGCGGCCTTGACGCTGCCATCGGCGAGCACCTCGAGCTTCAACGTCAGCTTGAGACGTGACGCGGGATGCGCCTTGGTCTTCGCGAGCAACGCCGGCTTGAGCTCGGTCTCGCGAGCACGCAACGCGCCGGACAGCGCCTTCGTGCTCTTCGCCTTGCTGATCGGCTCGTTGATCGTGAGGACAAACGAGGCTTCTTGGGGTGGAGCATCCGCGTTCGCGAAGGATCCGACCAGGAGGATGGCGAGCACGAGACGCACGAACATCCAGGACACGATCACGTGCCTGGATGACTTGGTC
>JBBQJJ010000713.1:0-3070 GCA_038325805.1 Haliangiales bacterium | reverse complement strand
GGCATCCCGATGATCTATTACGGTGACGAGTTCGGCATGCATGGTGCCGGCGATCCGGATAACCGCCACGCGATGCAGTGGGACAACTACCTCGCACCGCAGGTCGAGCTACGCGATCAGATCGCGGCGCTCGCGAAGATGCGCGCGGAGCACCCGTCCACCCGCCGCGGCGTGCGCCAGCAGCTCGGTGTCACGCAGGACGTGATGGTCTACAAGATGACCGACCCGGGTGACACCGTGTTCGTCGCGCTCAACCGTGGGGATAGCGCGCAGCCGGCGATCAATCTGCCGACGGGCGACTACACCAACGCACTGACCGGCGAGCCGGTACGTGCGCCGGTCATGCTCGAGCCGCGAACGGCCATCGTCCTGATCCAGTGATCTGCGAGCGGCTATCCGCCGACGTGTGTGCACGTGATCTCGAGGCAGAGGTTTCCTAACAGTCGGAGGCTGTAGGCAAGTGGAGTCGCAGCCGCCAAGCTCGCGCGGCGAACTTCTGTCGACGAGGTTTGTTATCATCGAGTGCTCGGGTGGCAGGAATCCGCGACGTTTCGCGGCCACGCCCACTCCACTGGGGGTCTCATGCGCTCGATCGCCATCGCTACTACCTTGCTCGTGGCTACGGCACCCGCACAGGCTGCGCCTCGAACGTTCGAGCCGGGCTCGCTGATCCTTCCGATGGATCTGTCCTATCAGGACACCGGGATGTTTCAGGCGTATGGCCTGCTCTACGCCCTGCTGCGCAGCGGCATCCACGTCCACTGGGTGATCGATCCGCAGAAGACCTACCACGCGACGAACTGCAATTCGGCGAACGATCCGTGCGCTTGGGACTGCGAGATCGCGGGCTCCGGCGTGAAGTGCGCATACCCCACGATGAGCCCCGACTTCACCGCGACCAGCAAGGTGATCTGGGATGACAAGGAGCTCGTCGCACGAGACGCGGTGCTCGGAGCCCACGCCTATCGCGGAGGGCCGTTCGTGATCGCAGCAGCGGATCGCACGGCCGCGCTCGCGATCATCGATGTCTGGAACGATCCGTCGACGTGGGCTGCCAACCCGTATGCGATGCGCACCGTGTTTCACGTCGTCACGGTTCACGAGGCGACGGCCGCGTTCACGGGTGACGTCCAGAAGGAGATGGTCGCCGCACCGTCGATCGCCGTGTTCGCGGATGGCAACGAGCCGATCGCGAACGGCTACTTGCGCGCCGCCGGCATTCCACAGAGCAACGGCGCCGAGTTCCCGATGATGAAGTGCGGTAACGCCAACTGCGGCCCCGGCACGGCGAACCCAGACATGCTCACCGAGGAGGCGATCATGGGTGACCTCGGCACGTGCGCCCAACCAAACACCGATCACCGCAACGGCGCGCTGTTCCGCAACGGCGCCGCCGCCTACTGCCAGATCATGTCGATGCACTGGGACGTCAACGATCGCGAGCGCGTCGACTGCGATGGTGGCGCCTGCCCGCAGCTCCAACCATCCGGGGCGGCGTGCGACGCGATGGAGTTCACCTACAACGGTCACGAGGTCGTCGCCGAGGTGCGCGAGTTCTTGAAGGACAACACTCACTTCTTCGCGGAGTGCCAGGCCGTCAACGCGTACGAGAACACGACGCCGAATCCTGCGTGGCCGTTCCTCGACGACGCCGGTCGCGACGGCCACTTCCTCACCACCAATGGAACTCCGGTCGCGTGTAGTGCGCAGGCGCCGTGTGCGGACAACAACTTCAACTGCGTGGCCGGCTTCTGCGCCGCCAAAGATATCCGCGAGCGAGGCACCGGCTTCGAGATCGCCGCGCAGCCGGTGGCGAGCTCGCTCCAGGTGCTGCGCCCCGAGATTCCGTACAACCAGTTCGACGGCATGTACGGCACGACCGGCGGCAGCGAGCCGGCCTACAACCTCTCCGCGTTTCTCGGCACCGAGTACAAGAACAACCGCCAGGTGACGCTGCTGACCGGCCCCGATGGCCCCGGTGTGGCGGACGTCTGGATGACCGGCTTCCTCGACGGTGCATGCGACCTCGGGCCGATCCTCAAGCCCGGTCAGCGCGAGGCATGCAACGGCAAGATCAGCTACCTCGGTGGTCACCAGTACAAGACCGACGTGCCGATCCTCTCCGGCTCGCAGAGCCAGGGTGCGCGACTGTTCCTCAACGCGCTGTTCGAGGCCGACTGCGTGACGGGCACGGTCGTCGGCCCCGACTCGGATGGTGATGGCGTCGGCGACGATACCGATCTCGATCCGAACGATCCCAACATCTGCGGTGATGCCGATGCCGACGGGTGCGACGATTGTACGAGCGGCCACCTCGATCTCACCAACGACTGCACCGGCGGCGACGGCGCCGCGGCTTCCGGGTGCTGCGATGCTGGCAGCTCGTCGATGCCGGGGTGGTTCGCCCTCGGTGGGCTCGTCGTCTTCGTGATGCGGCGCCGTCGCTGAGCTACGCTAGGCGCGATGCGCGCCTGACCACGCGGGTTGACACCGCGTGATCGCGAAGACCAAGTGCAAGCCGTGACCAAGCTCTGCCCCGAGGCGCTCGCGCCTTACTTCATCCTCGCCGCGCTCGTTCACCTCGTCGCGATCGCGACCCGCTTCGACACCCTCGCCGCAACGCTCCCCGACGTCGTCGCGCCGGCGGTGATGGCCACGCAGTTCCCGCTGCTTATCCTCTCCGGCTACTTCGAATCCCGCCTCGACGACGGCGAGTCCACACCGGGCCTGCCGAAGTGGATGTCGATTCGCAGCAAGCCCGTCAAGCTGGCTCTCACCTTCGGCTTCATCTACGTCGTCCTCATCCCGCTCCAGACCTGGAACATCTCGATCGGCCCGCTCGATCCGACCCCACCCGAGACGTTCCCGCAGGCGCAGCGCGCGATCTGGTTCGCGATGTTCTCGGTCGGCATGTTCTTCCCCTTCTACCTGGCCGCGACGTCTCTGCTCGTGCCGGTGCTCCGCGTGATCGCGTTCCCGATGCAGCGCCTGCCAGCCGTGCTCGGCTCCCTCCTCGCCCTCACCGTCGGCTTCGCGATCGGGACGCTCGTGCTCGCCCTCAGCACGGAGC
>JBBQJJ010000712.1:0-3070 GCA_038325805.1 Haliangiales bacterium | reverse complement strand
GAGCACCTGATCTGCCTCGGCGCGCAGCTTGGCCGCGATCTCGGGGTGCTCGCCGAGCACGACCAGCGACCACGCGAACGCCGCGGTCAGCCCGCCGTGCGCCGCGAAGTAGAAGTGGACCATCTCGATCTCGAGCTCGAGCGGCGTCAGCTGTTCGCCACCCGGTCCGCGCGCGGCCTTGAGCAGCCCGAGCGCGGTCCCCTTCGGATCGGCGTTCGCGATCTGGTGCTTGATGTAGACGCGGAACTTGTCGCGCGCCTTGAGCGCCTTGCCATAGTTGGTCCACGGCAAGTTGATCGGGGTCGAGAAGCTGCCCTTGATCATCCGGTCGAACGCGACTGCCATCTCGACATTGCTGGTCTTCGGATCGCTCGCACCGAACAGGAAGTCGGCGATGTCAAACGCGAGCTGGCCGAGCTCCTTACCGACGGCGCGCTCGGTCGTCCACGTCGGGACGAAGCGCTCGATGCTGGTGAAGATCGCCGGCAGGTAGCTGTCGAGTGCGTCTTTGGTGAAGGCGGAGAGCAGCAGGCGCTTGCGGGTCTTGTGCTTCGGACCGTCGAGGAACGGCACCGCATCGGGATCGAGGATGTCCTGGAGAAACTTCGGCGAGCCGTTCTCGCGCGTGAAGTTCGCCTCGTCCATGAAGAACGAGAACGCCTTCGGACCGGCGAAGAACACCGTCGTGTCCTTGAGGATCTTCGTCTTCCAGACCGGGCCGTGCTTCTTCGTGCGTTCGAGCGTGAACGTGAACGGGTCCTTGAGGAACTTCAGGGCCTCCCCGACGAACGGCGCTCCCAGTGACCCCGGCGGCACTTGCGTCATGACGCCCCATCGTACGACCGATCGCGTCAACCGGATCGGGGGAGGGAAGAAAACTAGCGCTCGAACCTGAACAGCGCGACGCCGAGCGCGGCGAATCCGACGGCGAACGCGAGCAGCGCAGCGATCGACGGCGCGACGTCAGCGATCGAGGTGCCTTCGCGAACGAGCACGGCGTAGTAGCCGTCGAGCGCCCAGCCATGCGGCATGGCGAGCCCGACGGACTTCATGAACGGCGGCATGAACGCACGCGGAAACATGCAACCGCCGAGCATGCCCATCACCAGCAACACGACGGAGCCGATGCCGCCGAGCTGCTTCTCCGTCCGCGCGACCGCGGCGAACAGCAAGCCGAGCGCGACGGCGCACGCGACGTTCGACAACGCGAGGGCGACGAGCGCGAGCGGAGATCCGGCGACCTGCATGCCGAACCCGACGATGCCGATCGCGAACACGAACGCGAGCTGGATGCAGCCGACGACGTAGTACGGCACGAGGCCGGAGAGCAGCGCCTTCCACCGCGGGACCGGCGCCGCGAGCAAGCGACGCCACGTGCCGATCTTGCGCTCGTTGACGAACGCCATCGCGCAGGTGAGTGCGATGAAGAACCCGAACAACACGGCGTTGCCGGGGACGGTGACCTGGAACGCCGAGATGTTCGAGAGCGGCTTCGCGATGCCCGGGGGCGTCTTCGCCTCGAAGGCCGGGGGCAACTTCGACACATCCACCGGTGCCATCGACTGCATGACCACGCCTTGCAACGCGCCCTGGATCGGGCCGCGGCCCTGCGCGGGTTGGCCGAGATCGATGACGAGCTCGACGGGCCCACTCTCGGGAATCACCAGCCCGCCGGCATAATCCTCGTCGGCGACGCCCTTGCGCACGGCATCCGCGGTCGCGAGCACGACCGGCACGAAGCTCTCGCTCCGCTTCAGCGTGGCGACGATGGTCTCGCCGCGGACGTCGCCGGGTGCGTGCCACACCGGAATGCTGCGCGGCTTCTCGCGATCGCCGCCGCCGCTGAAGATCGAGCCGAACGCGAGGATGAAGATGATCGGCAGCAGGAACAGGCTGATCAACGCCCCGCGATCGCGCAACAGCAGCCAGACGTCCTTCTTGATCGCAGCTCCGATCATGACGCCTCGTCGCGGAGCGACTTGCCGGTGAGCTTGAGGAACGCAGTCTCGAGGTTCGCTTCGCGAGACTCGATCCGCGCGATCGTCACGCCGGCGGATTCGATCGCCGCGATCATCGGCGCGAGCCCACCGGAGGGAAGCACCCGCAGCGTGTGGTCGACGCGCTCCACGGTGCCGTGCGCTTCGGCGGCCCTCGCCGCTTCTGCGATCGCGGTGCCGGCCAGGGTGAGCTCGATGCCCTTACCCGCGTGCTCGGCGATCAGCTCGGCGATCGTGCCGGTCGCGACGATCGCACCGCCGTCCATGATCGCGACGCGGTCGCAGAGCGCCTCGACCTCCTCCATGTAGTGCGACGTGTAGACGACCGTCATGCCCTTCGTCCGCAGCGCCTTGACCGTCTCGAAGATGTGGTTGCGCGACTGCG
Source organism: Haliangiales bacterium (assembly GCA_038325805.1). Taxonomy (GTDB): domain Bacteria; phylum Myxococcota_A; class Polyangia; order Haliangiales; family Haliangiaceae; genus JABFXX01. The sequence goes on along the minus strand of JBBQJJ010000712.1, from coordinate 688 downwards.
GATCGACGCCGACCGTCGGCTCGTCGAGCACCAGGAGCTCGGGTTGATGGACGAGCCCGGCTGCGAGGTTGAGCCGCCGCTTCATGCCGCCCGAGTACTTCTTCGCTTGCTCGCCTGCGCGATCGCGAAGCCCAACGGCGTCGAGCGCGAACTCGATCCGCTCGGCGAGCAGGGATCCGGCAAGCCCGTAGAGCGCGCCGAAGTACGCGAGGTTTTGCGTCGCGCTCAGGTCCTCGTAGATCGCGAGCTCCTGCGGCACCAGGCCGAGCTTGCGCTTCGCGCCGTGGGGATCCTGTTTCAGATCGATGCCGCCGATCGCGACGCTGCCGCGCGACGGGGTGATCACGCCGCACGCCATCGAGATCGTGGTCGTCTTGCCCGCGCCGTTCGGGCCGAGCAAGCCGAGGCACTCGCCCCTCTCCACCTCGAGATCGACGACGCCCACCGCCCTGCGGGTGCCGTAGTCCTTGCCGAGGCCGCGTAGCGAGAGTGCGCTCATGGCTCGAGCACCAGCTTGCCGAACGCAGCGCGGTCCTCGAGGATGCGGTGCGCATCGGCGGCGCGCTCGAGGGGCAGCTTCTCGTAGACGATCGGCTCGAGCCTGCCGGCGGCGATGTGCGAGATCACCGTGAGTAGATCCGCCTTGCTCGCCATCGTCGAGCCGAGGACTTCGATCTGGCGAAAGAAG
>JBBQJJ010000711.1:0-3073 GCA_038325805.1 Haliangiales bacterium | reverse complement strand
GCGGCGGCGAGCGTGGGCAGCTTGGCCATCGTCAGTTTTCGTCGGGGCCGAGCGATCGGAGGTAGAGCTGGCGCAGGTCGGTGAAGTCGCCGATGCCACGAATCCGCTGTCCTCGTCGACGACGAGCGCGTGGGTCACGGATCTCGACGTCGAAGTACACCGAGCGCATGCCGAGGCCCATCTCGTCGGTGAGGGCGAGGCAGAACCCGGCTGCCCGCTCGTCCACAGACAACACAACGCGGAGCTTCGCGTCGAGCCACAGCGAGAGGCCTTGCAGGAACGAGATCACCGAGCGCTCGTGATGCACCGACGTGGGCGGTGGCAAGATTGCCCGCAGCAGCTCGTCGCAGCCCTGGGTCAAAAGCACGCGCGTCCTCGTCGGCGACGGGAGGATGACCACTGTGTATTGCATCTGTGTCCTTGCCGGCGATCACGACCGTGCTCGCGGTCATCACGAGCAGCGGCGAGGTGTCCGGCGCAGAGCATTCAGCACGAGGCGCAACTTCCTCGCGACGTACATCAGGCAACGCCAATGCTTCGGCCTGCTTCGCGGCGCGGCCGCGCTGCGCCCGACGGTCTTGCTTGCCGTCATCGCCGAGGCTCCGCTCGTAGCGAGCACTCGCGGCGCGACGACTGGCGGTAGTCGCGTGCTCGCGACACTTCTCGCCGCAATACTCGTGCCCTCGATAGTCTCGTCGGCACACGACGAAGGTCACGGTGCACCACACGCAGCTCAACTCGTAAACGGGAACGTCGGCGTCCAAGGCTCCGGGTGCAGCCGCCAGAAACTTGGACGCGGACCAGGACCGTGGGACATATGGCTCGTCGAAAGCCCGGCTCTGGGTCTACGACCGAAGGCTCGAGCTCGTGACTCGGGCCTTCACTCTTTTCGGTGCGCCGTGATCATCCCGTCGCGGAACTCGACGGGCCACTTCTCAACACCTGGTCGCCTGGTCGCCTGGTCCGGTGATTTCCCTGGTCCCCTGGTCCCCGGTGATCTCGGTGGAAGTGGTCCCCTACGAGGTCGGTGGTGACATTCGTGCCCGCGTCGATCGTCTCGACAGATGCGATGGTGACCGTTCGGTTAGCGGACATCACGATCGAGATCGCGCACGCGACGCCGAGCTGGGTCGCGGCGGTGGTCTCGGAGCTGGGGAGGTTGCGCTCATGATCGTGGTCCCAAGATCCGTTCGGGTGTACTTCGCGACGGCGCCGATCAGTCTGCGACTGTCGTTCGAGGGGCTGTCGAATGCGGTCCGTGAAGTACTGCGCGAAGATCCGCTCGCCGGTCACCTGTTCGTGTTCCTCAATCGCCGGAAGACGATGGTCAAGATGCTGGTGTACACGCGCGGCGGGTACACCATCGTGCACAACCAACTGTCTTCACACTGCACCTCCTTTGATCGGATGCGAGGGTTTTGATCCCTTCGCTTTTTGGATAGTCTTGGCTCGGTCTTCGAGCCGATTCCATCGACTGCACTGCTTGATCGGCGGGTTCGGTCCGGGGTCTTCGTACAGGTACGTGTGCCCGTCGAAGGCGTGTCGTTTGACGATGCCGTGCCTTGCCCACGCGACCAGCGTGGCCACGTGGATGCCGAGGCGAGCTGCGGCCTCGTCCTTCGTCAGCAGGCCTCGATCTCGAAGTCGATCGTAGCGAGAGCGGAGGCCGTAGCGATGGACGAGGTACTGGACTCGCAGCCGAGTGAAACGAGCGTCGCTCTTTCCACTACGAGCGGATCCGCCGGGACGAACTCCTTGCTCGTTGAGCAGGTCGGCGATCTCGGAGTAGATGTGATCGTCGAGGAGCTTGTCGACGAGCTCTACTATCTTCGGCTGGGTCTTGACCTGCTGCGCGGAAGACTTCGGGTTCAGCGTCGTGAGCGTCTCGGTCTTGCCTCCCTTGAAGCGGACGTGGATCTTCGTGGTGCCTTCGGTAGGGACCTTGATGAGCGTCGCGTCCTCGATGACATGCGCGATCATGCGCTTCCGATCGCGGTTCGGCGTGCTCGGATCCTTCCAGAGCTTGCTGAAGTCGGTGGTCATCGCGACAAGCCGTTCGCGGAGCGCGTTGTCGAGGACGAGCTCGTCCTGCTTGCGCCCGTGTTCGCGATCCTCTCGCGCCTTGGCCAATGCGCGAAGCTTGTCGTTCCATTCGGCCTCAAGCGTATCGGCGACGAGACGATTGCTTGGGTCGACCAGCATGAATCGGCGCTGCGCAAGATCCGCTTCGATCCGGGCGCGCTCGATCGCGCGAGACCGGAGTCGGTCGGCCTCCTCGTACCGGGCTTCAATCTCGCGTCTGATCTCGAGCGCTAGCTCGACGGCAGCGGGCGTCAGCTGCTCCGCGATCAGCGCCCCGATCGCCTGGTCGATCGGAGGTCCCGCGATCGACTGACAGTTCGGCTCGCCGCGATCGCCGTGCGCGCGGTCGCAGACGTACCACGCCTCGAGCTTCCCGCGTCGCGCTGCGTACCTCGCACGCAGGTGACGGCCGCACCGACCACACACGGCGAGCCCTTGCAGTAGCGCAACGCCCTCGCGCGGCGGGGAGGCACGTGCCACTTCGTATCCGCGACCGTTGCTCTCGAGCAGCTTGAGATTCTCCTGAAACCGATCCCAGCTGATGTAGCCGGGGTGAGCGTCCGGGATGCAAGCGGTCCACTCACTGCTTTCGCGTTGGCGCTTCACGGTCTTCTTGCCGTCGACGGTTCGGCGATAGCGTCGACGGCCGTATGCGTAGGCGCCTGCGTATCGCGGGTTGTGCAGGGTGCGGATCGCGGTCGAGACCGTGAGCGGTCGGAAGATCGTCGTCTCGCCGTTACGCAGACGAGATGGAAACAGGAGCGCCTCGTCACGAAACGCCTTCACCGCTTGGCAGGCGGAGCCGACACGCGAAAACGTCTCGAAGAAGTGGGCGATCGTTTCCCTGATCTGCGAGTCGGGATCGAGCGTCACGTCGCCGGCCTCGTCGTACACGAGACCGGTGGGAAGCGGGCAGCGATACTCGCCTCGCCGTACTTTGTTGAGGATCCCGCCACGCAATCTGGCCTTGATGACATGAAGTTCCGCCTCG
>JBBQJJ010000710.1:0-3110 GCA_038325805.1 Haliangiales bacterium | reverse complement strand
CGAGCGACTCGCCGTCGAGCAGCTCCATGACGAGGAAGCAGCGGCCATCCTCGGTGGTGCCGTAGCCAAAGACGTCGACGATGCTCGGATGGCGGATGCGATTGACCGCGCGCGCCTCCGACTTGAAGCGCTCGACGGACTCCTCGTTTCGCGATAGCTCGGGCAGCAGCACCTTGATCGCGACGCGCTTCTCGATCACCGGGTGAACGGCCTCGTAGACCGAGCCCATGCCGCCGTGGCCGATCTTCCGCTCGATCTGGTAGTCGCCGACGATCGTGCCGGTTGGCAGATCGGCGCCGTGACGCGCGAGATCCGCGCCATCGACCATCGCCATCGGGTGATCGGTGGCGGTGGTATTCGCCAACTGCGGTGTCGACTCACTCCCCACGAAGCCAAATCGTACCGCGGTTCCTGGCTCGCCAGCAGACAAGCTCACCGGGTAGGTGTAGGTCTCAGCGGGTCGAGTAGCGCACGTCGATCATCGCGTCGTCGTGGTCCGCCTCGACGGCGAGCCCGACACGGAGCTGCGTGCCATGACGAACGAGCGTGGCCTGCACGGCCTGCCGCACTCGCTCGAGACGCTCGACCGACGCCTCGTCGCCGCTGACGATCGGCATCACGCCGGCGGTCCAGCCCTGACCGTCGAGCGAGATCGTGCGCACGTGATAGAGCGGGCCGCGGTCGATGTCGAACACCACCAGCGCTCCACCCGAGCCGCCGAACGTGACGATCGGCGGCGCCACCTTCGCGGCGAGATAGCCGCGATCTGCGAGGGCACGCGTCAGTGCAAGGCGATCGCGCTCGAGCGTTTCAGTGTCGACGACCGCGCCGACCTCCGTCTCCATCGCATCGCGCAGCGCAGCCATCGGCAGGCCGAGACCATCGATCGAGATGCCGTGTACCTCCTTCGTCTTCACCACGGCTGGATCCGCGTAGGCGTCTCCCTCGGGCAGGCTGTGCACGACGGCGAAGGCACCCACGATCGCGACGACGGTCAACACAGCGATGGAGCGCACGTGGCAAGAAAGTGCAACCGTAGGACCACGGCTAACTGGTCGTGATCACGCCTGTCGCAGCGTCAGCCCTGTCAGCTCTTCATCGGTCGCGATGCGGAGTTACGGGATCGGAACGGTCGCTGTGTTGCCGAACCGGTCGGTGACCGTCAGCGAGGTCGCCGTCGGGCTCGACAAGAACGAGACGCGACCGTCGTCGTTCGTCTCCTGCGAGTCGGTGAGGTTGCCGGTGACCGAGCTCGTCACCAGCTGTGCGCGCAGCGGAATCGGCTGATTCGAACGCAGCCCCATGTCCATCAGGCGCCAGCCCTTCGGTGCATGCCACTGGACCACCGCCTGGACGCGCGTTCCATTGTCGATGCGCACCACGCCGGTGACCGTCAGTGCGCCATCGACAACGTCGAACGGGTTCGAGTCGATCGTCCAGCCATCGCCCTCGACGTGGAACCGGTACTTGCCCTTGGGCACACCACCGCGATCGTCGAGGCTATCGACACCCGACGCGCCCCACCACGGCACCGCCTGCCACTCGGCGACCCAGACGTGCGTCTGCGGACCCGAGCGCTGCAGCGGCGAGGGCGTGTACGCGATCACGATCTCCTGATCCTCCACTGGCCGACCACTGCGACGCGTCACCGCGGCGAACGTGTTTGGTGCGGTCTCGCGCTCGAGCGTCACGCGCGGTGTCTTGACCTGCGGGTCGTCGCCGACAAACGTGAACGTGGCGATGCCCGAGACGCGTGGGATCTGCGCGGCCGGCTGCGCCTGCGTCGGCGTCCCGGTGCGTGCCCAGGTCGACGTCGGGATCGTCGTCGGGATCGTGCCCGCGCCGGGGGCCGGGTTGTCGATCTCCATCGGATCGATCATCGCGGGCGTTGCGACGCGCGGTGCGCTGTCGGTGCCGGTGTCCTCGCGTTCGGGCGTCATCGCGACGGGCACCAGCGCGAGCAGTTGCTCGGCCAGATACTCGGCCTCGAGCGGCCCCCAGAACGTAACGCTCGGCTCGTAGCCACCGAGCACCCAGTCCTCGGGGCGCAGCAGGTAGCCGACGTGGCCCTGCGAATACCCGACGACGATCGTCTTGTCGGCACCGACCGGCGACTTCTCGCGTACGAGATCCGCGATCAGCGTCGACACTTCACCCGGCAACGTGCCGATCACGTAGTCGCCGATCCGCAGCGCCGAGATCGTGGTGCGCGTGGTCTCGCAGACGGGATGCGTCTCGTCGACGCCGAAGTCGACATCGAAGATCGGGCCGAGGATCTCCGAGGCGATGTCGAGCTTGAGGCACGAGCCGTACGGCAGGATGCCCTCGGTGCCCGGAATCTGCGCGGCCGGGAACATCGGCTCGGCGGTCTCGCACAGCGCGGCGCCGACCTGCGCGTTGAACTCGTCGATCGTCGGGACCAGCGAATCGCCGTCCATCACCTGACCGTCGGGCAAGCGACCCGCTTCGAACGGCGCGTACGAGACGGTGCCGTCGCGGATCGCGAACGTCTCCGGGAACGGACCGGTCTCGACGGAGCGAGTCACCATCTCGAGCTCGAGCGAATCCTTCATCGCCTCGCCCGCCGATGCGTACGCCGCCATCAGCGTGGGGATCGCGCCGCGACCGTGGCCCTCTTCGCTGGTCCACGAGAAGCACGGGTCCGAGGCCTTGCCTGGCTTGTTGTTGCAGTCCAGCCCGCCGTGACCCGCGGGCGACACGTCGGCGCCGGCGCCCTGGAGGTGCAGCACGACCACCTTCGAATCGAACTGCTCCTCGAGCGCGTGCTCGATCGCGCCCGACGCATCGGCCGAGGCGAACGGGTTGTCCTCGTCGTTGAGCGTGCCGTGCTCGCCGAAGATCGGCATCATCGCGATCGGCGTGCCGTCGGTGCGGTCGACGCGGATCATGAACAGGTGCTCGTCACCCTTGTTCGCACCGCCGGGCAGCGCGTCGTTGTCGCCGCGGCGATCGCGGTTGATCACGTCGTCCAGGTCGAACTGCGAGTCTGCGAACACGCCGAGCTTTGCGGGTTCCAGGTTCGCGATCGCCTCTCGCGATACTGCTTCGAAGTCGTCGAGGAAGCGCTTGTAGACCAGCTCGCGCATCTG
>JBBQJJ010000709.1:0-3121 GCA_038325805.1 Haliangiales bacterium | reverse complement strand
CACCGCGAGGATGCCGCCGACCTGAACGCCGCGCAGCTCCTTCGCAGTCGCGACGATGCCACCGATCTGGAGCCCGTTGACCAGCCCGTTCTGCACGTCGGCGATGCCGGAGAGCGCGAGGAGCTCCGAGCCACCGGAGATGCCGGCGATGCCGTGGAACGCGATCAGGTGGCGGACGCGACCGATGCGAAGCCCGTCGGTGGAGAGGACGGGCACCAAGCCGATCGCGATCGGCAGCTCCTCGCGGCGTTGCTCGTACAGCACGTCCATCGGAGACGGCGCGGGAGATGCGACCGGCGCGCGTGGTGCGATCGCGGGCGGAATCACGACCTCCGAGGGTGGAGCCTCGGGCGCTTCCTCGGGGTGCAGCACCGGACGATCTCCGGACGATGTCCCGAACCCTTGGTCGACGGGAGGCTCGGGCGCAGGCGCGCGGGGCGATGGAAGTTGCGCGAGTACGTCGGCGGCTTCGTCACGCGCGAGGTTGCCAGCGAGCAGCGCGATCACGATCGGCCACTGCACCTTGTCGGCGCCGAGCTCGAGCCGGCGGGCGCGCGTCACGCCATCAGCGCTGGTGTATGCGACGTTCGCGGTGGATCCGGTGATCGCGATCTCGAGGCACGCGCCGGTGCAGCGCTCGATCGCGACGATCGGCGCGCCGAGCTCGCTCGCGATCCGCGCGCGCACGCTGGCAGCGTCGGGGGCGCCGCGGACGACGACGGAGAGAGGTCCGGACTCCGCGACCGCAGGGCCGGCACACAGCAAGGCAAGGAGCGTGACAGAAGCGAATCGCATCCCCCTAGTCCCCACGCTCGCTCGTTCCGTTCAATCGCATCGCCGAATGAATCGCCGCGACATTGCACGCGAACGAGACGAGGAAGACCACACCGACGAAGATCGCGACAACGTGCATGCCGCTAGTCCCCACGCACAGGCGCATCGTTCACCGGCGCGATCTGATCGAGACGATCGATGATCGCGCTCGCCTCGGTGCGGCGATAGCCACCGCTGATCTCGCCTGCTGAATACGGAGCGAGCGCCGCACGTGCCTCGGCGTAACGACCGAGCCGCGCGAGCAGGAGGCCGCGGTTGTAGCGCGCTTCGATCACGAACCTGCCCGACAACTCGGCCGCGAGGTACGAGTCCCACGCGGCAAGCGCCGCGACCGGATCGGCACCGCGGAAGTGGAGGTCGTGCGCCTTGCGATACAGCAGCTCGGTGGGCGCGACGATCGTCGCCGGCGGTCCCTCCGTCGGTGGACGCGGCTTCGGCTTCTCGACGAGGAGCGGCGGCGGCGGCGCCGGAGGCTCTGGCGCGACAACCGACGGAAGAACTGTTGGCTCCGGCGCCGCACGGAGGCGCGGCATCGGGGGCGGCACGATTGGCTCGGGGTTGGGTGCGATCACCGGTTCCGGTGCCGCTCGGAACGAGATCCGGCCGGTCGACCACGCCCACGAGAACGTGCTGACCAGCAGCACGCTGGCGATCAGCGACGACTGGACGAGTCGGCGGCGCGACCTCGCACGACGGGTGAGTGACCGGTGGACGCGCGACCGAGTCGCGGCCGCGACCTGCGAGTGGTCGCCATCGCCATCGGCGCGCAGTGCGGCGATCGAAGCGTCGAGCTTGCTCATGCGTCGGCATCTCCCAGGATCTCGCGGAGCTTGCGTTTGGCGTGAAACAACCGGGTGCGGACCGTGCCCTCCGGCGCGTCGACGATCCGCGCGACCTCGACGGAGGTGCGCTGCTCGACCTCGACGAGGACGAACACGATGCGTTGATCGAGTGGGAGCTCGTCGAGTGCCCTCGATAACCTGTCAGCCATTCGACGACGCACCAGCTCCTCGGTGGCGTCGATCGTGGTGGGGAGGATCGCGTTGCGCTCGGCGAGCCGCTCGGTCGCGCGGCGGCGACGGATCGCGGAGCGCACGAATCGACGCGAATGATTGGCGGCGACCCCGATCAAGAACGATCGCAGCGAGCCGTCGCCGCGGAACCGGCGGATCGCGCGCGGCAGGGTCACGAACGTCTCGTGCACGATGTCCTCGGCTGCGGTCTCGTCACCGACCAGCCGGCGCGCGAAGCCGCGGATCGACGCGTGATGCTCGACGTAGGCAAGCTCGATCGCCTCGCGCTCGCCTGCCCGAAGACGAGTGATCAGATCGGGCACTTCCACGTGGTCTGTGGATGCGACCAGCGAGACGGAAACAGCGGTCACCGATGCATGGTGCCCGTACCCAGATCGACCGTTCAATCGATTCGCCCGGTGAGATGAGTTTGCCAACTCCGCGATCGCGCTAGGTTTGAGGGGTGGGACCCCTCGAGATCGAGCAGCGGCACGCTCTCGAGGCCCGGATCGCAGACGAGCCTGACGATCTCGTCGCCTGGCAGGTCTACGCGGACCATCTCCAGGCCCAGGGTGACCCGGTCGGCGAGCTGATCGCCCTCCAGCTCGCGGCCGCGAAGGATCCGCCCGGCAAGACCAAGACGGCGGCACAGCGCGCGTTCAGCAAGGCCTTCACCAAGCACGCGCCCAGGCTGCTCGGCACGCTCGTCGAGCACGGCGGCAGCACCAAGGACCCGAGCGCGCCGCCGATGATCTGGCGCAATGGAGTGCTGCGTCGGGTGGAGCTCGGCGCGTCTCCTTCCCACACCGATCCGATCGATCACCGCCCCGATCACCATCCCCAACCGCAGGCCAGGCGCCTCACGGCACTGCTGCCCCACCCCGCAGCGACCATGCTCGGCGAGGTCTCGATCCGATGTCCGGACCAAGCCGATGCAGCGAGCGTGCTCTCCGCCCTGGTCGCGTTTCGGCCACGCTTGCTCGAGCTCGAGCTGTTCGCGCGCGGCGAGCTCGGCGATCTCTCCGAGCTGTGGGGCGCACTGCCTGGACTGCGGCGGGTGACGCTCGGCGCCCATACGTTCGAGCTCGGCGAGCTCGAGCTCCCACGCGCGCGCCGCGTCGAGGTGCTTCCATTGACGCTGTCGTCGGGCTCGATGCGCGCGATCGCAGCGGCGCCGTGGCCCGTGCTCGAGCGCCTCGAGGTCCGGTTCGGTGGCGCCGACCTGCCGCCCCATGCCGCGATGCGAGACGTCGCGCCACTCCTCGCCCGCACCG
>JBBQJJ010000708.1:0-3124 GCA_038325805.1 Haliangiales bacterium | reverse complement strand
AACCCGCGCGGCGCGTGGCGTGGCGCGAGAGCAAGCGCACGATCGCCGGCGCCTTGGTGACGTTCAAGCTGTACGAGCCCCTGGCCGATCGCGACGCGCCGATGATCGACCAGGCCGAGGCCGGGATCGCCACCGCGCTCGCAAAGCTCGCGCCCGCGAGGACGGAGCGCGCGATCGCGTTCACCGTCGTGATCCATCCTGACAAGCGCAGCAAGACCACGCTGACCGGCAGCGACTTCGACGGACATGCTGTCGGGTTCGCGAACACGCTCCACGTCTTCGCCCACCAGGGGCTCGCATACCTGACCACGCACGAAGCAACCCACTCGATCCTTCTCGTCAACTGGCCGCCTGCCGGCAGCTCGTTGCTCGGGGAAGGCATCGCGGTGTGGACCACCGGCGGCTACGCGGGGAAACCCCTGGAGAGCCTTCGAGGTACGATCAAGTCGCGCCCCATCAAGGAGCTGCTCGGGGTGAAGGCGTTTCGCTCGCTGCCCGAGTCGGAGACCTATCCACTTGCTGGCATCGTGGTCGACGCCCTGATCGCGAAGGTCGGGCTCGTGAAGCTGCGCGAGCATCTGTACAGCGCGACCGCGGCGACGTGGGATGACGCGTGCAAAGCCGCGGGTACGACGGCATCCGCGCTCGACGCCGCCGTCGCTGCGGCGCTCTGACTCCGGACCGCTCGAAAAAATTTGGCGCGCGTTGACCCACGATCGCAGTGGTGTGCGATCGTGCCGACAACGTTCCGGGGCCTGGGGGCTTCGTGAATTTCAAGGGGAGAATTCCGTGACCGAAGCCGAGCTCGATCTGCTGTGCGTGAACACGATCCGGACCTTGAGCATGGATGCCGTCCAGGCAGCCAACTCGGGCCACCCGGGAACACCGATGTCGTTGGCACCCGTGGCGTACACGGTGTGGCAGCAGTTCATGGATTTCGATCCACAGGATCCGATCTGGCCGAATCGCGATCGCTTCGTGCTGTCGTGCGGCCACGCATCGATGCTGCTGTACTCGATGCTCCACCTGACGCAGACCAAGACCGTCAACCCGAAGTACGAACGGCTCGGCCAGGTGTCGGTCGCGCTCGACGACATCAAGAAGTTCCGCCAGCTCGATAGCCGCTGCGCCGGTCACCCCGAGTACCGCTGGACCTCGGGGGTCGAGACCACCACGGGGCCGCTCGGGCAGGGCGTCGCGACGAGCGTCGGGATGGCGATGGCGCAGCGCTGGCTCGCGCATCACTACAACAAGCCCGGCTACACCGTGTACGACTATGATGTCTACGCGCTCGCCGGTGACGGCTGCTTGATGGAAGGCATCTCGACGGAGGCGGCGTCGCTCGCCGGCCACCTCAAGCTGTCGAACCTCTGCTGGATCTGGGACAACAACAAGATCACGATCGAGGGCGAGACCGAGCTGGCGTTCAGCGAGGACGTCGCGACCAAGTTCATCGGTCTCGGTTGGAACGTCACTCGCGTCGGTGACGCGAACGATCTCGACATGCTCAAGCGCGCGTTCCAGGTGTTCAAGAACACCACGGACCGCCCGACGCTCGTCATCGTCGATAGCCACATCGGCTACGGCTCGCAGAAGCAGGGCACGCACTCGGTGCACGGCGCTCCGCTCGGCGAGGAGGACATCAAGCACGCGAAGCGTCTCTACAAGTGGCCCGAGGACGCGAAGTTCCTCGTCCCGGATGGCGTCTACGAGCACTTCGGCAAGGGCATCGGTGGCCGCTCCAAGACCGCGCGCGAGGCGTGGGAAGCCATGATGCAGAAGTACGCGAAGGATCATCCGCTGCTCGCCGAGCATCACAAAAAGATGTGCAAGCGCGAGCTGCCCGAGGGCTGGGACAAGGATCTCCCGGTGTTCCCGACGGACCCGAAGGGCCTCGCGGGTCGCCAGGCCTCGCAGAAGGTGCTCAACGCGCTCGCGAAGAACTACCCGTGGCTGATCGGTGGCTCGGCCGACCTGTCGCCGTCGACGCTGACCAACCTGACGTTCGAGGGCGCCGGTGATTTCGGCCCGCACGAGACGGGTCGCAACCTCCACTACGGGATTCGCGAGCACGCGATGGCGGCGGCGATGAACGGCCTCGCGCTGTCGAAGGTTCGCAACTACGGCTCGGGCTTCTTCGTGTTCGCCGATTACTGTCGGCCGCCGATTCGCCTCGCGTCGATCATGGAGATTCCGGTCATCCACATCTTCACGCACGACTCGATCGGCGTCGGAGAAGACGGCCCGACCCACCAGCCGATCGAGCATCTCGCGTCACTGCGCGCGATCCCCGGCCTGATCACGCTGCGTCCCGGCGATGCCAACGAAGTCACCGAGGCATGGCGCTACATCGCGCAGCTCAAGCACCACCCGGTGGCGCTCGTGCTGTCGCGCCAGGCGATGCCCACGCTCGATCGCACGAAGTACGCGGCCGCGAGCGGCGTCGCGAAGGGTGCGTACGTGCTCGCCGATAGCGGCGGCACGCCCGAGGTGATCCTGATGGCCACCGGCACCGAGGTCTCGCTCGCCGTCGCGGCGCACGAGCAGCTCGTCGCGAGTGGCGTCAAGTCGCGCGTGGTGTCGATGCCGTCGTGGGAGATCTTCGAAGATCAGGACGAGGCGTATCAGGACGCGGTCCTGCCGCCGAACGTCGATGCACGCGTCTGCGTCGAGTTCGCCTCGGCCTTCGGCTGGGAGCGCTACGTCGGTCGCAAGGGTGCGATGGTCACGATGAAGTCGTTCGGCGCATCGGCGCCCCTCAAGGATCTGCAGACCAAGTTCGGCTTCAACCCGGAAGCGATCGTGCAGTCCGCTCGGGATCAGATCGCTCGCGTGAAGGGCTAAGGGGCTCGAGATGCAGCTCGGAATGATCGGTCTGGGACGGATGGGCGCCAACATGGTGCGTCGCCTGATGAAGGGCGGCCACACGTGCGTGGTCTACGATCGCAGTCCAGAGGCAGTGAAAGCCCTGGCCGCCGAGGGTGCGACCGGCGCGGACTCGCTCGACGCGATGATCGCGGCGATGCCGAAGCCGCGGCACATCTGGATCATGGTGCCGGCGGGCGGACCGACGGAGTCGACCGTGATGGCGCTCGGCGAGAAGCTCGAGGCGGGCGACACGATC
>JBBQJJ010000707.1:0-3126 GCA_038325805.1 Haliangiales bacterium | reverse complement strand
CGCTACCTTCAGGTTTGTCTGCTACGGATCACGTAGCCGGATGTGCGGGCGCTACACGCTCACGCGACAGGAAAAGATCGTCGACGATCTGCAAGCCACGCTCGGTCCCTCGGTCATGGGATCCGAGTGGTGGAAGCCGCGCTTCAACGTCGCTCCCACCCAACCCTCGCCGGTGGTCACGCTGCACGATGGTGTTCGCACGGTCGAGATGATGCGCTGGGGCCTGGTGCCATTCTGGGCAGCGATCACCAAGCCCGGCGCCCCTCGCCCGCCGTTGATGATCAACGCGCGCAAGGAGTCGCTGCACGCGAAGCAGTGGTTTCGCGAAGCGCTCGCGCAGCGGCGCTGTCTCGTCCCTGCCGACGGCTTCTTCGAGTGGAAAAAGCGCGCGGATGATCCGAAGCATCCGCAGCCGATCTACTTGCGACCAGAGTCGCGCAAGATCATCGCGTTCGCCGGCCTGTGGGCACGCGCGAAGGCGGCCGACGGTGGCGAGACGCTGTCGTTCACGATCATCACCGGTCCGCCGAACTCGTTGGTCAAGCCGATCCACGATCGGATGCCCGTCGTCCTCGACGAGCGCGCCTATGACGGGTGGCTCGATCCCCTGATGAGTGCCGAGGGCGCCCGTGCGCTCCTCGAGGTCCCGCCGGTCGGCGACTGGCGCGGCGTGCCGGTGTCGCCGCACGTCAACAAGGCGCTCAACGACGACCCCGAATGCGTCGAGCCGATCGAGCTGCCACCCGACACCCAACTCTCCCTGCTCTGATCTCGCAGCTCTTGCATACTTGGGAGATCGATCGTCCACCCATGAATGCAGCCTCGATCGCGGAACTCGTTGACTCCACGTCAACAGCCACTGGCACTCCGCGTGCTCTTCCTCCGATCACAACCAACTGGAAAACCCGGAGAACACACATGCAAGACGTCACGTTCGCAACGATCGAAACCTCCACGCTCGAAGCCGTCGCCGGTGGCGCGGATACGCCGTATGGCAACGCGGGCGCGCTTGTCGGCGGCACCGCGGGTGCTGCGGGCGGCGTCATCGGTGGGTCCGCGTTGGGCGGGCTCGCCACCACGCCGACCGTCGCAGGGGTGCCCGCGGGCGTCCTCGCTGGCGGTGGCGCCGGCGGCTACCTCGGCGGCGAGCTCGGATCGCGCGTTGGTCGCGCAGCCGGTAACGGGCTGTGGAACGCCGGTTCGTGGATCGGCGACAAGGTCGGCAACTGGATGTACCCGTCGAAGTAGTTCACGAGGCTCGCAGGTGCCACCGACGTGACAGCTCCCTGCGGGTGCCCCGATCACGAAGCAGGGGCCTCGCGAGGGGAAGGTGCGCAGTACGATCCGATCCCGGATTCGCCGCAGCGACCACCACGAAGAACGGGCATCGACGCGTTGGCAGCTCCGCCAGTGCATTCGCCACACGCGCCTCGATGTTGGAGATCCGAGCGCCTCATTGTCCGACGTTCGGACGCTCTCGTCGGGCGATCGCCGAAACGGAAGGCAGGCCCGACAGTGTCAGACCTGCGAAGTGCTGCGACTCGTGTGGTCGCTGATCCCTGGTCAGGGACGGCCACCGAGCCACGTCGGCATCGTCTGGCGCCACGCTTCGACACCGGCGCCACCGACGTACCCGACGCCACCGCCGAGCGCCGCACCCGCGCCGCCCATCGTCGCCGAACCGGCGAGTGCACCCGCCGCCGTGCCCGGTCCGGGGAACAGCGCCGTGCCGCCGATCGCGCCGCCGATTCCGCCGGCGACCGCACCCGCGCCGCCGCCGAGCAGTGCCCCGGTCGTGCCGGCGTTCTGTCCCGCCGCGTTCATCTTCCCGAAGTCGAGCCCGCCGTTGATGTCGGTGAGGTTGTGGATGTCGATGGTCTGAAACTCGAGTGCCGCGATGTTCTGGGTCATGGCGTGGTCTCGTGCAGCCGATGTGCCGCGCGTAGTGCGTTGAAAGCTCGGTGCTTCCGTCGTTCGATTGCGTTCGGCGAGCGACAACACATGAGCCCGCGAGTAGTCACCTGGAGGCGACACCAAGCCTCCCGTGACGCCAACTCCGCGAGACCAGCCCCCGTGCCTCTGGCATCGCGCGTGCTCCACCCATGGTTGATGAAACGCATTGCCAAGATACTTTTGCCGATCGGAATTGCCGGCGCTGGTGCGACGGGCGCGTGGTGGTTGGCGGAGGGTGGACCGAACTACGGGCCGCCGATCGTCTACGTCGCGTTCTCGTTCTGGGTGCTCGTGGTGCTGAGCTCGCTCGCGATGCTGAAGCTCAGCCGTACGCGGGCCTGACGGAGCCGACGACGACGAGCTCGCGCGAGTCGAAGCGGACCGAGCCTTCAGCGATCTCGCGACTGACCGCGGCCGCCGAAACGAGAAACGGGCCCGACCTTTCGATCAGACCCGTTGCTTCCAGCAGTCCGATTCACCCCAGAGACCGAGGTCAACCGAGGTGAGCTCTGGGGTTAGGGACGGCCGCCGAGCCACGTCGGCATCGTCTGCCTCCAGGTCTCGGTCGCCGCGCCGCCGAGGTATCCGATGCCGCCACCGAGGGCTGCACCCGCGCCGCCACCAGCCGCTGCTCCACCGAGCGCGCCAGCAGCCGAGCCCGGACCGGGGAACACTGCGGTTCCGCCGATCGCGCCGCCGATGCCGCCGGCAACGGCGCCGACACCACCGCCGACGAGCGCGCCGGTCGTCCCGGCGTTCTGTCCTGCAGCGTTGATCTTGCCGAAGTCGACACCGCCGGTGATGGCGTCGAGGTTGTTGATGTCGATGGTCTGGAAATCGAGAGCCGAGATGTTCTGCGTCATGGTGTGTTCTCCTGACGAATCCATCGTGCAGCGCGGATGCCAGCGCGCTCGACGAGAGACATCACGCGGTTAGCTCGAAGGCGACGAGTACCGTCGCGTCCTCGAGGAAACAACCTGTCTTCCGCGATGCGCAACCGCACCGAGAAAGCTATCTGCGCAGGCGGGCGAAGAACTCGCGAGACACCGCGGTCTTCGGCTCGTCGATCACCTGCGCCGGTGTGCCGTCCTCGGCGATCGTGCCCTTGTCGATCACCCAGACGCGCGTCGCGATGTCGTGCGCGAACTGCATCTCGTGGGTGACCACCAGCAT
>JBBQJJ010000706.1:0-3129 GCA_038325805.1 Haliangiales bacterium | reverse complement strand
CCGACCGGTGTCGGCAAGACCGAGCTCGCGAAGCAGCTCGCGCGGTTCCTGTTCGGCGACGCCGACCGGCTGGTGCGCGTCGACATGAGCGAGCTCGTCACCGGCTCCGCGATCGCGCGCTTGATCACGCCCTCACCCGCCGGCACCAGCCTCGCGGATCGGATCCGTCGGCAGCCCCTGTCGGTCGTGCTGTTCGACGAGATCGAGAAGGCCGACTCCGCCGCGTTCGATCTGTTGCTCGGCGTCGTCGGCGAAGGTCGGCTCACCGATGCGCTCGGCCGGTTGATCGACTTCCGCATGTCGATGATCGTGATGACCACCAACCTCGGAGCGGCCGATCCATCTCCCGCGGGGTTCGGGGCCGCGGCCACCTCCGATCACGCGACCGCGATCAGGAAGTTCTTCCGGCCCGAGCTGCTCGGCCGGATCGATTCGATCATCACGTTCCATCCCCTCGGTCCACCCGCGCTCGAGCGCATCGTCGATCTCGAGATCGACAAGCTGCGCAAGCGCCCCGGACTCGTCGCGCGAAACCTCCGGCTCGAGGTCACGCCGCTCGCGCGCATGCGGCTCGCCGCGCTCGGTCACGATCCTCGGCTCGGCGCGCGTCCGCTGCGTCGGACGATCGAAGACCTGATCGTCGCGCCCCTCGCGGATCGGATGGCGACGTCGCCGACGTGGCGCGATGCGACGGTTCAGATCCGGGCCGCGGGCGAAACCGGGCACGCAGATCTCGTGATTTCCTGAGCAATCCCGAAGGCTCCAATGCCCGTCGCAGTAGGCCTTACGATCTCGCGCGCCGCGTAATCCCCCAGACACGCACCCGTCCTAGCGCAAGCACTGCTACAGTTTCGGCGTGCCTGACCCGAAACGCGTCCTCTGGTACCTCCGCAAGGTCCCGTTGCTCGCGGATCTCGGTCCGGACGCGATCGCGCGCATGGCAGAGCGCGTCGAGCTTCGCGAAGCGCGCCGCCGCGACGTGATCTATCTCCCCGGCGATCCGGGCCGCTCGCTGTTCTTCGTCCACGGCGGTCGAGTCAAGGTCAGCAAGGTCACGCGCGACGGCAAGTCGCTGACGCTCGCCTATCACGGCCCCGCCGAGCTGTTCGGCGACAGCTGCCTCCTCGACGGCGGCCCACGCACCGAGATGGCCGAGGCCGTCGAGAACGTGCTGCTCTCCGAGATCGATCGCATGCACTACGAGGAGCTGATCCACTCGCACCCACAGCTCGGGCTCGCGATGACGCGGTTGATGATCGTCCGCCGCCGCGAGCTCGAGAACAAGGTCGAGGCACTCGTGTTCCGCGACGTCTCGAGCAAGCTCGCCGAGCTGCTGGTCAAGCTCGGCAACGAGTACGGTGTCGACGACGCGCGCGGCACGCTGGTCGCGCTCAAGATCACGCATCAGGAGCTCGCCAACCTGATCGGCTCGACGCGCGAGACCGTGTCGTTGACGCTGTCGACGTTCAAGCGCAAGAAGCTGATCCAGACCGAGGGCCGCAAGGTGATCATCTCGGACAGCGAAGCGCTCAAGGCGATGTACTAACGATCGCGGGGTCTTCGTGAAGCGGGTGAGCGCTGGGGGTAGACTGCGATCCGTGTTGCGACTCGGTTTGATCTGGCTCCTTGGGGGATGCCAGCTCGTGTTCCCGCTGGGAACCGAGGTTGATGGTGGTCCTCCGGACGTGGCTGGTGAACAGGTGTGCGGCGGTCTCCATGACGTGGCCGCGCTGTTTCACGGGTGCGTGACAGCCGCGATGGATGACCTGCCACCGAAGGCGACCCTCGACACCGGCGTGATTGGAGGGGCGACGGGCGACTGCACCACGGTGATCGAGCAAGGAGACGTCGCGAAGACGGAGCTCTGCGTGATCGCGGCGCGAGAGATCGCGATCGCGAACACGCTCGTGATCGGATCGCGACCGTTGCTGCTCGCGTCTGCCACGACCCTCACCGTCGGCGGTGTGTTGACGGTTGCGAGTACCAAAAGAGACACCGGCGCCGGCGCGAACTTCGCCGAGTGCACGAAGGATTCGGTCTCCGGTGCGAACGCGCAGGGATTCGACGGCGGTGGAGGGGGTGCCGGCGGCAGCTTTGGCAAGCGTGGTGGCGACGGTGGTCTCGGCCTTGGTGCTCATCCAGGCGGGATTGCGATCGACGCAGGAGTGCTCACCGTCATCCGCGGTGGATGCCCGGGCGGTGATGGTGGCAACAACAACCAGCTGGCGAGCTCGGGCGGTCTGGGCGGGACCGGCGGCGGTGCGATCTACCTGTTGGCCGGGACCCAGATCTCCATCGACGGACTCATCGACGCTTCGGGGAGCGGCGGATTTGCTGGGCTCGCCGGTGTGAGCAACGCAGGCGGCGGTGGTGGTGGCGGCGGCGGCTCGGGTGGGCTGATCGCGCTCGACGCGCCGGCGATCACGGTCGCCGAGCTCGGGCTCCTCATCGCGAACGGCGGCGGAGGTGGCGCTGGCGGGCCCGGGGACACCGCCCCGATGGGGATGAATGGCGGAGAGCCCGACCCCACTGCGTTTCCGTTCCCGGCGATGGGCGGCGGCGTGGCGCTCGCGGGCAACGGTGGAGATGGCGCAAACGCCAACGTGTTCGAGGGCGCGATGGTCGATGGCGGTAGCGACGCGACCGCTGGTGCTGCTGGTGGTGGTGCAGGCGGCGGCGTCGGCTACATCTTCGTGTTCGGGTCGCTGACCAACCCGGCGGTCACGTCCTCACCAGCGCTTAGCAACTAGCCTCCCCTACGCGGGACTAAACAGGATCGCACAGCCTGAGATCCTCGACGGTTGGCGCCAGGGGTCATCATCGAGCTGGGACCGATCCAAGCTGGGTATCAGTCGGGCGTCTGGACGGGTCCGATGATCGGCGACCTGATCGCGGAGCGATTCGGCGTTCGTTACCACAATCATCATGTGCCGCGGCTGCTGCATCAGCTTCGGTTCTCCGTGCAGCGTCCCCGCAAGCGGCTCGCGCGGGCGGATCTCGACCGGCAGGCGACATGGCTCCGCCAGACGTTGCCCCAGATCAAAAAAAACCGCGCCAGTGTCGAGGAGTCGTCGCGTTCGGCGACGAAGCGAGCTTCTGGCTCGACGGAACGCTCCACCAAACGTGGTC
>JBBQJJ010000705.1:0-3133 GCA_038325805.1 Haliangiales bacterium | reverse complement strand
CCGAGGGTGTGCCGCTCGGTGGCGCGAGCCGGGTGAAGGCGAGGTCGAGACACGGCTCGTCGTCGAGCTGCGCGAACGCCGCGGCATCTGGCGAGATCGCGTTGATGTTGGTCTGCGCGACCGCGAACGTCGCGCCGGCCTGCGTGTAGTGACAGAGGAAGAACCCCGGTCCTGCATTCGGCCGACCGACGACCACGAAGCTGGTCTGATCGGGGGTCACCGCGACGGTGACGAGGCGAGCGTTAGCCGGGCCGCACGCGGGGAGCGACCGCTGGGTGTGCGCACCCGACAGTGCGATTCGTTGCACCGAGAGTTGCCCCATGCGCGACACCGCCATCACCGCCTGGCTTCCCTGCAGCGCCGGGTCCGGGTCGTTGATGATGAACGCGGCTTGATTGACCTGGTTGATCGTGAACGAGAGGTCGAGATCGGGGCCGAAGACCTCGCCGTCCGAGGTGAGCAACGCGAGCCCATCTGTCGGGACTGCGATCGCCATGCCGGAGTCCTTCTCGCCCTTGGAGAAGATCGCGAGCGGGCTATCCGACGAGGGAGCGGCTTGCTCGAAGCCATCGGTGAAGGCGGTCGCCGCGCCGAGTCGCACGATGATCTCGGTCGCGCTCGTGCCGAGCAGATCTGCGATGCCATCACCGTCGAAGTCGCCCACGGCCGCGAGCTTGGCGTTGAACGACTGGCCACTGCCGATCGAAGTGAACTGACCGGACGAGCCACGACAGATCCCGTCGAGCCCACAGGCCAGCCGCGCATCGGGGCAGTACTGCTCCGTCGCCGACGAGGACGACACCACGACGTACGCGTCGGTCACCGCCGAGGTCTGGCACGCGAGCTCGCAGGTGTCGGTGCAGGTATCGCCCCCGGCGAGGTCGCCATCGCAGGCTTCGCCGAGCTCGGCCTCGATGATCCCGTTGCCGCAGATCCCTAGATCCGGCAAGTCGCTGCACCCGCACAGGACGAGCGCGAGCACGATCGAGCCGCGCATCAGAAGCCACCTCCGTACGACACGCCCAGCGCGTCACCGGACACCATCGGCGACAGCCCCGGTGCGGGTCGCTCGGTCGGGCGCGCGAGATCGTCCGACGAGGGATTGTCGAAGTAGTAGAGCCACAGCGCGGTCGCGGCGGTGACCAGCGTGGCGGTCCCGAGCACGTAGCTCGCCGTCCGGAAGCTGTCACGGCGCCGCCGCTGGTCCTCGTAGCGTGCGGTCGCGTCGCGATCGATCGGATCGGCGGCATCACGCAGCTCCGAGGCCGCGCCGTCGGCGCGCAACGCGACGATCGTCGTGGTCAGGGTCGAGGTTAGGAGCACACCGCCACCGATCCAGACCCACGGGACGGCGCGGCGACGCGTGGTCGTGCGCAGGGGCAGCTCGAGCGTGCGCTGCTCGCCGGGCTTGAGCTCGAGCTCGCGGGTCACCGGTACGCGACCGCGGGCATACACGGTGAGCAGACGCTGGCCAGCCGGGATCGAGAGCGTCGGATCACCGCGCATGGGCCTGCCGTCGACCAGGATCCGCGCGTTCGCGGCGGTCTCGAGCGACACCTGGGCCGGCTTGGGAACCAGCTCGATCGGGACGATCGCCTGGCCCTTGGTGACCGCGACCTTTCGCTCGATCAACTCGTACCCCTCGGCGCTGACCCCGACGACGTGATCGCCTGGCGCGACCTCGAGCGCGGTGTAGCGCTCGGCCGCCTTGCCATCGACCGTGACCAGCGCGTTCTCGAGCGCCACCGAGACGTAGATCGACGGCGTGTCCTTGACCGGCATGACCACGACCTGCTCGCCCTTCGCCTCGAGGTCGCGGAGGAGGTCGCGCAGTCGACCGAGGTGTGCGAGGGCGTCCTTGCGCTTACCGCCTTCCGGCGTCGCGGCGACGTAGATCTCGAACAGCTCGATCGCGCGCTTGACGTGACCGGGTTGCCCATCGGCCTGGTACTGGAGGCGGTGCGCCTGCGCGGCGGAGAACGCGATCTCCGGCGCCTTGAACAGCTCGTACGCGCGATCGAAGTTCTCGACCGCGGCCTTGAAGTTGCCGTTCTTGTACGCGGCGGCTCCGATCCGGAACAGCGCCTCGGCGTCGCTGCGATCGTCGGCCTGGGCGTGGCTGGTGAGGAGCGCGATGGAGAGCGCGATCGACAGCTTCATTTTTCGGGGCCCTTCTTCTGCGGGAACTCGATGATCTCGTCCGTGGGTTCGCTGCTGCCACTACCGGTGGGGCCGCTGTTCGGCGCGCCGTCGCTGCCGCGCTGAGGTGGACGTCCGGCTCGCGGCTTGAGCTTGACGACCTTCTCGAGATCGCCGGTCGGCGTCAGGGCGATGGTGGCGGGCACGTAGCCGTCGGGGGCGAGCACGAGCAAGACCTCGGAGTTGCCCCGAGGCAGCTGGAGCTTCGGCGTGGTGCCGACGAGCTGACCTCCGGCCCGGACCTCGGTTCCGTCGGGTGCGCCCTTGATCGTGATCGTGACCGTCGGCCGAGTGGTCTCCGGGGGCACCACGGCGGTTGCATCGAGGGAGTTCTCCGGGAGCGCCGTGTCGGGTTGCACGAGCGTTGCGTCGGGGGTGACGGGTTCGACCGCCGGCGAGGTCCCTTTGCGGGTCGCCACGACGACGATCACCACCGCCAACGCGATCGCGACAAGGCCGCCGACCACCAGGGGCGCGCGGCTCGAGCGAGCCGAGGGTGGCAGCGGCAGCGGGCCCGGCGCGACCGTCGCCGTCCCGGAGCTCGGCCGGCTCGTGATCACGCTCGGGATCACGATCGGCGCGGTGCGCTCGGCGCTCGCAGGGGCGCTGCCCGCGACCTCCTCGAGGACGCGCACGGCGGTCATCAGGTTCGGTGGCCGGCACTCGGACTGCTTGTGCATCAGCCACGCGATCACGTGGTCGACCCGCTCCGGCAAGCCGGGCACGTGCGTCGAGGCTGGCAGGGGCTCGTCGTTGACCTGACGCATCAGGATCGTCATGAAGTCATCGCCGTCGAGCGGGTACTCGCCGGTCAGCATCAAGTAGATCAGCACGCCGAACGCGTAGAGGTCGGTGCGGTGATCGACGTCGCGCCCGCGGGTCTGCTCGGGCGACATGTAATAGGGCGTGCCCTTCGGCGCGCCGGTACGCGTCT
>JBBQJJ010000704.1:0-3164 GCA_038325805.1 Haliangiales bacterium | reverse complement strand
GTAGCCGCAGATCGCGATGATCGGGATATCGCGGTTCGTGCGGCGGTGTCGGCGCAGGCGACGATCGTCAGCGAGGTTCTCGAGCTTCTTCTCGAGCAGGTGAACACGTTCGCGCGCGCGGCGGCGATTGATCTCGAGCTTGGTCTCACCCGGGCCACGACCACCGAGACCAGCCTGACCACCGGGACCGGCGGTGAGCCGCGACATCATCGTGTTCTTCTCGACCAGGCGAGGCAGCGCATAGCGCAGCTGCGCGAGCTCGACCTGCAGCTTGCCGTCGCGTGACGTGGCGTGCTGCGCGAAGATGTCGAGGATCAGCATCGTGCGGTCGATCACCTTGACCTCGGTGACGTCCGAGATCGACCGGGCTTGCCCCGGGGTCAAGTCGGGATCGAAGATCACGACCTCGGCGCCGAGCTGCATCGCACGCAACAGGATCTCGTCGAGCTTGCCGCGACCGACCAGGAACCGCGGATCGGCCTCGGGCCGCCGCTGGATGATGACGTCGAGCACCTTGACGCCGGCGGTCCGGCAGAGCTCCTGCAGCTCGGCCACTCGTGCCTCGGAGTCACGAGCCTTGCCGATGCCCACGTGGACCAGCAGGACGCGGTCTCCACCCTGCCCCTGGGCCCCGCGAACCAGGGCGCGACCGAGCCGGGCCTGCTCGGCCTCGAGCTGTGCGATCAGCTCCGCGAAGTTCGTCCGCGGTGACGTGGCCTGCTCCGCGGGGAGCTCCCGCCACGCGCGATCCGCGGGAGCGTCCGGATCGGCGATCAGGTGGCCGATGAACAGCTTGCCGGGATGACCTGCTGCATCGACGGTGATCGCCGCGACCGCATCGAGGCGCAACAACGCAAGATCCGTGAAGTCGTCGCGCGTCAGTGACTCGCCGCGGAGGTGCGTGTGGACGAGCCGGAGGCCACGCAGGCGGGCCTGACCACCACGCATACGACCGAGGTCGGGCAGAAACAGCTTCGAGGCATCACCGACCATGACGTGTGCGATGGCACCCCGCCTGTCGATCAACACCCCGACCTGCCGATGGATCTCGGCCGATTGCTCGGCGAGCTGGGCTGCTAGCTCGCTCGACACCACCTCGGTGGGGGCGACGCGGCGGCGATACAGACGCTCGAGCGCTTTGATCTCGCTCGCTTTGAGACCGGAGAGATTTCCTGTGACCTCGGACTGCATTTTCTCCACGGCCCACACCCTGCGAGCCCGCTGCAATCTACCTATTGTTAGGGTGATTGCCAGGGATATAGTCGCGCGGTGACTCGTCGGTTCCGTGCGCTCGTCGCACACCCTCAGGTGGAGGCCCTCGGGGAACTGGCCGAGATGCTCGGTGGCCTCGGGCTGCAAGTCGAGACCGCGCGATCCACGGTCGAAGCGCTCAACAAGCTGCGCGCGCATCCAGCCCAGGTGGTCGTCACGTTTCACGGCCAGGCAAACCAATCGACGTTCGATGGCGTCGGCTTCCTCGAGGCGAGCGTGATCCACGCACCCGAGGCGCTGCGCATCGTGCTGGTGTCGTCGCCCGACGAAGCGGTGGAGCTCGATTACCGGCCGCCGCACAAGGGCATCATCATCCGCCTCGTCGCCAAGCCGAGTGAACGCTCGCGCTTGGTCGCGCTCGTCGGCGAGGGCATGAAGCTGCTGACGCTGGTCGACGAACAGCGCGAGCTCGTCCGCAAGCTGTCGATCGATCAGCAAAAGTTGCAGCGCCGCGAGACGCTGCTCGATGTCGTCGTCAAGGAACACACGAAGGAGCTCGAGGAGAGCTACGCGAAGCTCAAGATCGCAAACCGCCAGGCGCTGTTCGGGCTCGCGGAAGCGATCGAAGCGAAGGACCCGTACACCAAGGGTCACTGCGGTCGCGTCGCCGCGTTCTCGCTCGTGCTCGCGAAGGAAGCCGGCTATCCAACCGACGGGCTCGAGACGCTCGAGTTCGGTGCGTTCCTCCACGACATCGGCAAGATCGGCATCAAGGATGCGGTGCTCTTGAAGCCCGGCCCGCTCGACGACGCCGAGTGGGTCCACATGCGCGAGCACCCGGTGAAGGGCTACGACATCGCGTCGAAGATCGAGATGCTGCATCCGATCATGCCGGCGGTGCGCAACCACCACGAGCGCTGGGACGGCTCCGGCTATCCCGACAAGATGGTCGCGGAGTCGATCCCGATCTCCGCGCGCATCGTCGCGATCGCCGACGCCTACGACGCGATGGCGACGGATCGCCCGTACAAGAGCGCGCTGCCGATGGACGAGTGCGAGGCGATCCTCAAGAAGACCGCGGGCAAGATGTACGACCCGCAGTTGATCGAGGTCTTCGTCACCAAGCACCTCGGTGCGCTGTACCGCGAAGACTACGAAGACATGCCGTACGACGACGGGTACGCCGACGTCGTCGGCTCCAAGAGCTGACCGAACAGCCAGGTTTCGCGTCCGCGCGAGCGTGCGCAGCCTGCCCAGGCCATGCGCGCCTTCCTGGTGGTCGTCTTCGTTTTCGGTTCCGCAAACGCCGACGCACGACCGATCACGGAGCGGCCCGTCGAGGTGCCGATCGTGGCAGGTACTGGCTATGACGCTCTCGACGTCAATCGGCTCTCGTTGGTGGCCACTCCCCGATCCCTCGTCATCGATGGCACGCCGATCGTGTTCGAGCACACCGCCGATCTCGTGATCCCGCAGGTCAAGCAGGTGCTCCAGCAGCGCCTCGCGGGGCGCGCGAAGCCCGAGCTCACGATGTTCCTCGACCGCACCACGCCGTATCGCTCGCTGATCGAGATCGCGGTCAGCGCGCGCGAGGCCGGCGTCAAGGAGCTCTACTTCGCCACGCAGACGACGAACGGTGCCGTCGCTGCACCGCTCGCGCTGCTGTCACCAACCGAGCTCGCGACTCAAGCCGTTCCCGGCATCATGGTGTCGGTGCTCGAGCGCGAGATCCTGATCTGGTCGCGCTCGGGGCTCGAGGGCACGCTCGCGAAGCCGAAGCGATCGATCTCGTTCGATCATCCGCACGCGCTCCGCGAGCTGACGTCGACGCTCGAGGAGATCGTCCAGCGTTGGTGGCTCCCCCGCGATGCGCGCACGGTGTCGCTGCAAGCCGACGAGACCGTGCCGGTGCAGACCATCGCGCACATCGTCGGTGCACTGCGCGAGACCAC
>JBBQJJ010000703.1:0-3175 GCA_038325805.1 Haliangiales bacterium | reverse complement strand
CCGTCGAGGTGTGCCTCGGCCGCGTCCAGCACAGCCGCCGCCAGCCGGCCTTCGACTAGCCCCAGCGTCGTCTCCTCGTCGAGGCAGGTCATCATCACGACGTACCTCTCAGGCTATCATCGGCATCGTGGCTACGCCCCTCTACGATGCAGTCGCGGCCGTCAGCGCCGGAGCCGCGGCATCGCTCGGCGAGCCCGCCGCCGCCGAGACGAAGTTGCAAGGTCTGGTCACCGAAGCCGCCGCCGCGTGGCCCGGTGTAGCCGTCGAGGCTCGAGACCTCGTCGCGTTGCTCGCGAGCAAGCTCACCGGTGACGACCCGATCTCGGCCACCCTCGCCGCGGTCACCGAGCTGCACCTCGCCCTCGCCTGCGCGCGCGGTGACAACGCCGCCGTCGCCGCGTTCGATCGCGTGTACCTCGAGGTCGTCCCGCAGGCCCTCGCCGGCATGAAGCTCCCGAAGGCCACCGTCGAGGACGTCCGGTCGATGGTTCGCGACAAGCTGTTGCTCGCCAGCGGCGACAAGCCACCACGCATCCTCGACTACGCGGGGCGCGGTCGGTTGCGCGGCCTCGTCCAGGTCTCCGCCACGCGCACCGCGATCGATCGGATCCGCCTCGAGGACAAGGAAGTCGAGCTGCCGGCACGCGAGCTCGCGGCCTCCGCCGATGTGGCGATGTCGCTGATCAAGGCGCAGTACCGCGCGGCGTTCGCCGAGGGGTTCTCCCGTGCCGTCGAGTCCGCCTCGCGCCGCGATCGCAACTTGCTGCGCCTGCACTTCCTCGGCGGGGTCACGCTCGAGCAACTCGCCCAGATGTACAACGTGCATCGCGCCACCGTCGTGCGCTGGATCGCCGCTGCACGGGATGCCGTGTTCGCCGCCACCCGCGAGCATGTCGCGACCGCGATCGCGGCACCGTCCGACGAGCTCGACGAGATGTTCGACCTCGTGAAGAGCCGCGTCGAGCTGTCGGTCGAGCGGCTGCTCGCCTCGGTCGAAAGCCGACATCGCTAGATCAGGATCGCGCGA
Source organism: Haliangiales bacterium (assembly GCA_038325805.1). GTDB lineage: Bacteria > Myxococcota_A > Polyangia > Haliangiales > Haliangiaceae > JABFXX01. The sequence goes on along the minus strand of JBBQJJ010000703.1, from coordinate 2,148 downwards.
GGCGTCTCGCCGTAGTTCGCCGCGACGACGTACCGCTCTCCACTGGCCGACAGTCCGCCGAGCGCGGAGCCCTCGAACTGCGTGTAGACCACGTCGCCACGCCGCACGAACGTGATGATCTCACCGACCTTCGGCAACACCGTGACGGCCTCGAAGTCCGTGCCTTCGAGCTTGTGGACGGAGACGTACTCGGGGTGCATCGGCGTCAGGCCCTTCGCCTTGACCCACGCGATGTCCTCCGCCTTCGCTCGACGCTCGTCGCCGAGCTTGATCCACTCCGCATCGGTGTGCTTGCCGGCCATCGCGATCGCGAACTCGCCCTTCGGCGCGCGGATCTCGAACGCCACGCTCGGCGAGCGCGACACGAACGTCCGCGACAGATACACGCGCTCGCGCGACGACACGAGCTTGGTGCCCGCCGGCCCCACCAGCGTCAGGTCGATCGCGGTCTCGGGGTTCTCGACATCGACCACGCTCGCGTAGTCGTAGGTCATCGGTGCGAGCTGGACCCACGGCTGATCGTCGGCAACCTTCTGGTTGGTGATCACGAACGCGCGCGTGCCGCCGTCCGCGAAGTGCGTGGTGACGCGCATCAGCTTCGGGGCGAAGCTGTACGGGCCACACGCCTCGGCGGACTCGACACGGACCGAGGTAAGGACAACAAGGGCGAGGAGTGCGTTGCGCATGGACGGTCAACGGGACCGCACCTCGACCGGCGCAAACAATCTTCTAAGTGGCTGACTTCACGGGTGGCTTCGAGGGTCTCGTGGCGATGTAGATCGCTCCGATCAGCATCACGGAGGATGCTCCGGTCAGCGCGATCCAGCTCGCGCCCGCGACGATCATCACCGTCAGGCTCGCCGCCATCGAGACCCACGCGGTCAGCTTGACCGGCAACGGGATCGTGCCGTGCGCGCGCCACTCGCTGATGCGCGGGCCGAACCGCGGATGTTCGAGCAACCAGCGCTCGAGCCGCGCCGAGCTCTTCGAGAAGGCCCACACCGCGATCAGCATGAACACCGTCGTCGGCATCACCGGCAGGAACGCACCGATCACACCGAGCGCCACGCAGAACAGCCCGAGCACGAGGTACGCGAAGCGCGCGGCGCGAGACATCACCATGCTCCACTCGCTCTACGGACTGATCTCGGAGATCACGACCTGCGCGGCGAGCTTCACCGCGAGCGCGAGATACGCGAGGTCGACGGTATCGGTGGTGTCCGTCGCCAGATGGCGATGCGGTGAGGTGTCATTGCCGACGAATTCCTCGGTGAGCCCGATCGCCGCGAACCCGAGATCGCGAAAGGCCTCGTGGTCCGTGCCCTCCGTCGGGACCTTCGTCACCGGTACGCCGACCGTGCCCGCTGCCGTGGTCCACTCCGCGTTCAGCGCCGCAGTCCCCGACTCGAGCTCGAACCGGCGATCACCATCGTCATCCCACGCGACCTGATCGATCGTGTGCACGGCCTCGATGGTGTCGGGATCGATCGACATCGCGTACGCGCGCGCACCGAACAGCCCGAGCTCTTCTTGATCGAAGAATGCGATCGTCACTGGCGCCGTGCGACAGGGCACCGCCGCGAGCACCTTCGCCACCCCGAGCACCGCGACCGTTCCACTCGCGTTGTCGTTCGCACCGGGTGATCCACTCACCGTGTCGAAGTGCGCACCGACGATGATCCCCTTACCCTCGCCCATCGTCGCCGGTAGCGTCGCGACGACGTTCGCTCCGTTGTTGTACTGGTGGATCTGCGCGGTGTAGCCGAGGTCGGAGAGCTCGGTCATCAGGAACCCACGCGCGTCGTTGCGCTGCTGGAGCGTCGCCCGCGGCGCCGGCAAGCCGGTCAGCCAACCCGCGAGATCCGGCGTCGACGAATCGAGCGACGGGAGCTCGCACCCCGCACCGTCGACGGGCACGTCCATCGGAGACGAGCCGCACCCGATCGCGAACGCGACCCAGGCCAACCTCATTGCAGTTCGGGAGAGATGTAGTTCGCGCGCGCTTCGATGTGGAAGTGATTGTTGTGCGAGATCGGATCGTTCTTCGGCGTCAGCACGATGCGGAAGTTGCCGTTCGCGTTGATCAGCTGCTCGATCGAGTGGAGCAGCTGGTCATCCTTCTTGTAGTCGCGCACGATCACCGCTTCG
>JBBQJJ010000702.1:0-3184 GCA_038325805.1 Haliangiales bacterium | reverse complement strand
GTCTCGATCAGTCGATCGTAGTTGGTGGTGCTCTCCGCGAACTCCGCCGCCGCGGCCGACACCGCCGCGAGCGCTTCCCTGACTCGGTCAGTCACGAGCTCACGGTTGTACTACGCAGGTGGGTCACGAGAGCGCTCGGGCTCGGTCAGCGTACGCCGTTTCTACTTCGGCTCGTCGTCTTTCAGCTTCGAGACGTAGGCTTTCCCGGACTCGTAGGCCTGGGTGTACTCGCGCTTGGCTTTCTCGAGATCGACGCCCTTGAGGTTGCCGTTCGCCTCCAGTTGATTTCTCGCGACGCGCCCCACGCCGTAGGTGGAGGCGCCCGACATGATCGACATCGACGCGCCGCCGAGCAACGTGCCGAGTCCGGGAATCGCCTTGACCGCACTCGCACCGAGTCGCGCGAGCATGCCGCCGGTGAGCGCGGTGATGAAGTTCTGGAGGTCCGCCTCGGAGAGCTCCGATTTGTACAGGCGCGTGATGTCGCGCAACATGCTGACCTGGACGCCGGTCACCGCGGCGATGTCGGCAAGTGGGATCGGGATCAAGCCTGCGCCCGACGCCCACAGCACGTGCTTGCGGATAATCGATTCGACGCGATCGCGTCTCTCGACGGCCGCCTCGATCGCCGTCACCGGCGCGGTCTCCTCCACGGGATCGGGATCCGCTTCGAAGAAGCCGCGGATCGCATGCTCGACCATCGGCCACGGAGCGAAGTCTGGCTTGTTGTCGATCGTCACCACGACGACGCGCTCGCCGAACTTGTAGCCACCCTCGATGCCGTTGCCGGCAAACGTGCCGGCGACGTGATCGCCTTCGAACGTGGCGCCGTACTTCTGCGCGACGCCCTTCGCCTTGGTGATGATCGCTTTCGGATCACCTTTGATCGCCACCTCGATGACGCGACTCATGCGCTCGATAGTATCGGGTAGGATGGCCGAGTCGTGCGGTTCATCTGGTTGATCCTCGTCGCGTGCTCGAATCCACCGCGCACGTCGCCGCCGCCACCACCTGCACCGGTACCGCTGCCGAAGCTCGATCCGGCATGCGCGTCGCTAGCGCGCTCGCATCGCGTCGTGCTCGCGCGTGACAAGGAGACCTGGATCTCGCGCGACGGACGTGGCGTGTATCGCGGGAGCTCGATCGATCACTTCGAAGATCGAAGCGAGACCGTGGTCTCGCTCGAGCTGTTCGGTTCACCGTGGCTCCCCGACGCTCGCGATCGCGCGTACCACGCGTTGCGCGACCACTGCGTACGACTGGTTGCAGTAGGCGCCGATCAGGTCGAGCTCGAGGTCGCGCTGCAGGCAGCGAACGCCTACGACTCGCATCGTTGTCACGTGGGCTGTTGCGCACCGGGTGCGTCTACAGCGCCCGATGGCAGCGAGGAGTGCTGCTTTTGCTCCGACGAACCGCGCCCGTAGCGGCTAGTCGAGTAGCCGATCGCGACAACATCGCTCGAAGATCGTGCACGAGTTGTGCAGCCGTCACGAGTTGCAGCCGGTCTGGTTGGTGCACCGCGCGCGGTCAACTACCTATGCTTCGCCTCGCTTCATTCGCAATCCTATTCACTGCCTGCGTCTCGGAACCGATCTCGGATGTCGAGCTCGCCGCCGAAACGGATTCAGACTTCACCGACGGCAAGGCCGACGCGAGCTGGGAGGATGCCTCGACGCTGCATGTCGGCGAGCGCATCTGGAACCACGCCGAGGTCGGCGGTCGAAGAGTGTTCCCCGTGTGGCTCGAGCGCGGGCTCGCGATCGATGTGGTCGCCAACGCGGCGAACGAGGATTCGGTGCGGATCGCGGTGCTCGGTCCGCTCCAGCAAGGCAAGCGCGACGTGATCGCTGCGGCCGGGTACGGCACGCCACGCGCGACCATCGAGATGACGATCGAGACCGGCGAGACCGGCGAGTATCTCGTGGTCGTCGGCTCGCACGCACTCGCGACGTCGACCACGTTCCAGCTCGCGACCTACTGCCCCGACTGCACCGGTCCGGAGACCGACGTGCTCGCGTCGCCGAAAGCCGGCGCGCTGGTCGGCACCGGCGGCATCGTCTCGATGGAGCTCGGCCGCGTGCTCGCGGATCGCGACTTCGATGTCGAGGTCGAGCTGTGGTCGTCGCCACCGACGCAGACCTGGAACGCGACGAAGGTCGCAACCAGCGTGGCGTCTGGAACACAGGTCAACGTGATCGTGCCGGCGAGCGTTGCGGCTGCCGATGATCTGACGCTGGTCGTGCGCGAGGCCGGCGGCCGGATCCTCGACACCGGCGTGGTCACGCGGTTCGCGCCGATCCTCGAGACCGTCGTGCGGACCGATGCGCTGCTCTACGGTGATCTCGTCAGCCTCGAAGCCAGTGGCATCGCGGGCGCGTTCGAGGGTGTGATCGAGCTGCAGCTGCGGAGCGAGCAGCGCGATGTCACGATCTCCGATGCGGTCGTTCACAACGCACGACCGGGTCAGGTCGGCAACGGCTTCGCCGCGTTCGACGCGAGCTTCAACCCGGAGCTCACGGATGACGCCGGCGCACTCAACCCGAACCTGCCGCGCAACGGCGAGCTGCTGTCGATCGGCACGCTCGATGGCAACGGCGACTATCGTCGGCTCGCGTGCTTCGAGTACTGCAACGACCTGTCGGGCATGGAGACGTGCACCGGCGGACCGCGCACGTGTAACTAGTTTAGAGGCTGCCCGGAAATTCGGGCAGTTCTCATCGAGACCTTGCTCGGTGGAACCTTCAGATTTCCACGTTGACGTTGACGTTGACGTTGACGTTGACGTTGACGTTGACGTTGACGTTGACGTTGACGTTGAGGTGGTCGTGGGACGTAGACGGCGACGGCGGCGTGGACCTCGGCGCTCCCCGTTGACCAGCACCGCGATCCGGACGCAACCGTGGGCTCGTTGTGCCGATAGGTCGGTGCTGAGCTTTCAACGACTTGACGTGTATCAACGCGCGATCGAATTTCTCGTGCTGACGACGGAGGTGACGGAGATCCTCCCTCGAGGCGATCAGCTGATCCGCGCAGCGGAATCGGAGGTCCGGAACATCGCGGAGGGAGCGGGACGGTGGTCGGAAGCGGACAGCGCGAAGCACTACAAGATTGCTCGCGGGGAAGCGATGGAGTGCGCGGCGTCGCTGGACGTGCTGAAGCTACGAAAGCTGGTCTCCACGGAGAG
>JBBQJJ010000701.1:0-3213 GCA_038325805.1 Haliangiales bacterium | reverse complement strand
CGAACACGAGCGAATTGTCGAGCTCGCCCACACCCGAGACCCCGTGGACCGCGCTCTCGACGTCGTCGAGCTTGGTGCCCTGCGTGACGCTACCGCGCAGCGTGACGCGTTCGCGCACGACCTCGATGGCGATCCGCGACGAATCGATCCCACGTGCGTTCAGGGCCTCGCGCACGCGATCGTGGAGATCCTGCTCCCCTGCATCCAGGGCCTGGTAGCCGGCCGCCTTCGCCGCGGCCTCTTGACCCTCGGTAGGTCGCCAGGACCCCTCGGGATCCGGAACCGTCTTGCGGATGATCTCGTCGTAGGACTTGGGCGTTTGGCCGGACATCGCGTCACGGTGTGCAACGCGCGGGCCTGACCTCAGGCCGGTGGCGCCGCGGCGCGTTGCGAGCCACGCGAGCCCGCACCACGTTTCGGCTTCGCACGCTCGAGTAGCGGCTTGACGAACTGCCCGGTGTAGCTCGCGGCGACCTCCGCGACCTGCTCCGGCGTGCCGACAGCGATCACCTCGCCACCTGCAGCACCACCCTCGGGACCCATGTCGATGATCCAGTCGCACGTCTTGATGACGTCGAGGTTGTGCTCGATCACGAGCACGGTGTTGCCGTTCTCGACCAGGCGCTGCAGCACCTCGAGCAGCTTCTTGACGTCGCCGAAGTGGAGACCCGTGGTGGGCTCGTCGAGCAGGTACAGCGTGCGGCCGGTCTGCACGCGCGCGAGCTCGCGGGCGAGCTTGACGCGCTGCGCTTCACCACCGGAGAGCGTGGTAGCAGGCTGACCGAGCGAGAGGTAGCCGAGCCCGACATCGACCATGGTCTGCATGATCCGGCCGAGCTGCTTGTGGTGCTTGAACATCTCGAGCGCCTCGTCGACGGGCGTGTCGAGGATCTCGGCGATGTTCTTGTCCTTGTAGGTGACGCGCAGCGTGGCGTCGTTGTAGCGCTTGCCCTTGCAGACCTCGCACGTGACGAACACGTTCGGCAGGAAGTGCATCTCGACCTCGCGGACGCCGGCGCCCTCACAGGCCTCGCAGCGCCCGCCGCCTTGCTTCGCGCTGACGTTGAACGAGAACCGACCCGCGGCGTAGCCGTACGTGCGCGCCTGCGGCATCTGCGAGAACAGCTCGCGGATCAGATCGAACGCCTTGGTGTACGTCGCCGCGTTCGAGCGCGGCGTGCGACCGATCGGTTGCTGATCGATGACGATGCACTTGTCGACCTGGCCGAGGCCGGTGAGGGAATCGTACGGACCGACGCGATCGAGCGAGCGATGCAGCATCCGGTTGAGCGCTGGAAAGAGCGTGGCGTTGATCAGCGACGACTTGCCTGCACCCGACACGCCGGTGACGGCGACCATCGTGCCGAGCGGAATCTCGACGGAGACGTTCTTCAGGTTGTGCTCGCGCGCGCCGCTCAGCTTGACCCAGCTCGACGCCTGGCGACGCTTCTCGGGCACCTCGATCCTCTCGGCGCCCGACAGGTACCGGCCGGTGATCGACGCGGCGACCTTCTTCACATCCTCGGGTGTGCCCTTTGCGATCACCTTGCCGCCGTGGCGACCGGCGCCGGGACCGAAGTCGACGACCCAGTCCGCGGCCTCGATCGTGGCTTCGTCGTGCTCGACCACGAGCACCGTGTTGCCGAGATCGCGAAGGCGATGCAGCGTCTTGATCAGCCGCTCGTTGTCGCGCTGATGGAGCCCGATCGACGGTTCGTCGAGCACGTAGAGCACGCCCGAGAGCTCGCTGCCGAGCTGCGAGGCCAGTCGGATGCGCTGCGCTTCGCCACCCGACAGCGTGGCGGCCGAGCGATGGAGCGTCAGGTAATCGAGGCCGACATCGAGGAGGAACGACAGCCGCGCCTTGATCTCCTTGAGCACCTCGCTCGCGATCTGCGCACGCGAGCCGGTGAGCTTCATCGTGGTGACCCACGCGAACGCGGCCTTGACGGTCATCCCGGTGACATCGGGGAGCGCTTGATCGTTGACGAACACCGAGCGCGACTCGGCGCGCAGGCGGAGGCCGTGGCAGACGGCGCACGGGATCGACGCGAAGAACTGCTCGTAGTGCGTGCGCGTGCGCTCCGATGACGATTCGCGGTGCCGCCGCTCGAGCTGCGCGAGGATGCCCTCGAAGCGCATGGCCCACTCGCCGGTGGAGTGGCGGCCTTCCCAGGCGACGTTGACGCGCTTGTCGCCGGTGCCGTGCAGCAGGATCTCGCGCTGCTTCTCGCCGAGCTTGTTCCACGGCTTGTCGAGATCGATCTTGAACGACTTCGCGAGCGCCTTGACGATGTTCGACGTCCAGCCCGAGTCCTTCGCGATCGACTCGCCCCACACGGCGACGGCGCCTTCGCGGATCGAGCGTGTGACATCGGGGACCACCAGGTTGGGATCCGCCGCGAGCCGCTCGCCGAGGCCATTGCATTCGACGCACATGCCGAGGGGCGAGTTGAACGAGAACGACTGCGGCGACAGCTCCGGAAAACCAATGCCGCACGTCGGGCACGCGTTCGACTCCGAGTACGCGCGCGGCACCTTCTCGCCGTCGACGTCGACCAGCATCTTGCCTTTGCCTTCGCGCAGGGCGGTCTCGACGGAGTCCGTCAGACGGCCGCGATCCTTGTGGCTAATGGTCAGGCGATCGATCACGAGCTCGATCGAGTGCTTCTTCTGCTTCTCGAGCGCGTCGACATCCTCGAGCCGCACGACCATGCCGTCGATCCGGACACGCACGAAGCCCGCCTTGCGGAGCTCGCCGAACAGCTCGCGGAACTCGCCCTTGCGGTTCTCGGCCTTGGGCGCGAGCAGCGTGACCTGCGTCTTGTCGGGTAGCAGCGCGAGCTCGTCGACCACTTCCGCCGCGGTGCGCGCACCGACCGGGCCGCCGCACTGATGGCAGCGCTGCTCGCCGGCGCGGGCGTACAGTACGCGGAGGTAGTCATAGATCTCGGTGATCGTCCCGACGGTCGAGCGCGGGTTGGTCGACGCGCTCTTCTGCTGGATCGCGATGGTCGGGGAGAGCCCGCGGATCCGCTCGTACTTCGGCTTCTCCATCTGCCCCAGGAACTGGCGCGCATACGCGCTGAGGGACTCGACGTACCGGCGCTGACCCTCCGCATAGAGGGTGTCGAAGGCGAGGCTCGACTTGCCCGATCCCGAGGGACCGGTGATCACCACCAGGCGGTGCTTCGGCAGCTCGAGGTAGTCGAC
>JBBQJJ010000700.1:0-3218 GCA_038325805.1 Haliangiales bacterium | reverse complement strand
TCGCAAGGACCTGCCCGTCGAGCTCGAGCAGATCATCCTCAAGGCGCTGCGGCGTGATCCGGCGCAGCGCTACCAGACCGCAGACGAGATGCGGATCGCGCTCGATCAGTTCGCCGACAAGACCGGCCTGCGCACGTCGACTACCTCGCTCGCCGACTACATGAAGAGGCTGTTCGGCGAGCGGCCCGAACCGTGGATGCTGGACATCTCCCCGATCGTCGAGACGCCGCTCGACTTCGACAAGACCGATGTCGGCGTTGTCGAGATCCCGATCGAAGGCGACGGACCACCGAAGCTGGTCGCGACCCGCGGGTCATTGATCGAGCAAGCTCGATTGCAGGCAGCACCGCGCAAGCCTCCGAACCCGAGCGCAGCGCGTGCGAACACACCGCCGCCCGTGCTGAAGCGCGCCGTCAATGCGGAGACCGAGCCGGTCCAGCTCGCGGTCCCAGTGGAGCCCGAGCCGGAGCCGATCCTCGAGGTCGACGAGATGACCGATGTCGTGACCCCGCTCGAGATCGAGGCGAGGCTCGGCAAGGGCGACGCGACCCACATCGTGGCGCCGCTTCCGCTCGCGACCGGCGATCTCACGCAGACGACCAACGTCCAGACGTCCGAGCGCCGCTGGTGGTACCTCGGCGCCGCAGCGGTGGGCGCACTCGGGATCTCGATCGCCATCATGCTGACGGGTCGCAGTGTCGAGGTGCCCGCGGAGCAAGTCGTCCCGACCCAGCCCGTCGAACCGGTCGTCGAGACCAAGCCTGTCGAGCCGGCGCCTGTCGAGCCGGCGCCCGTCGAGCCGGCGCCCGTCGAGCCGGCGCCTGCCGTGCCGGTGCCGGTCGTCGAGACCACGCCTGCCGAGCCCGCGCCCGTCGAGCCGGCGCCTGCCGAGCCGGTGCCGATTGTCGAGACCACGTCTGACCCGAAGCCAGTCGAGCCAGTGGCCGAGGTCAAGCCAGCAAAGCCAAGCGTGCGACGTCCGGTCAAGAAGCCGGTGACGAAGACGCCGCAGTGGGATCCCGACGCGCTGTTCCTCAAACCCAAGAAGTAGCGAGCCTCATGATCAGACCCCTCGCGATCGCTGCCACGCTGCTGATTGCCTCCCATGCGGGAGCCGTGCCTCGCAACACCGTCAAGGCGCACATCGACAAGGCCACGAAGGCTCACAAGGAGGGCAAGTTCGACGTCGCGCTCGACGAGCTCAAGGCAGCCTACGCCCTCGACCCGAAGCCGGACCTGCTGTTCGCGATCGCGCAGGTCTACGTCAAGCTCGACAAGTGCGCGGAGGCGATCACGTACTACGAGCAGTTCCTCGCCGCGACCAAGGACGCCCAGGCGAAGCAGGTCGTCACGCAGGCGATCGAGACGTGCAAGTCCAAGCTCGACGCCTCCGCGCCTCCAGTCGTCGCCGAGCCACCCAAGGTCGAGCCCGAGCCACCCAAGGTCGAGCCGGAGCCCACCCCGGACGTTAAGCCGGTTGCTGATCCCGAGCCAACACCCACTCCGTTCGCAGCCGTCCGCAGCACGCCGGCGAAGCGATCGCCCTGGTACAAGGATCCGCTCGGTGACGCGTTGGTCGCCGGTGGTGTGGTCGCTGGTGTGGTGGCGCTGGTGGTGGGCGGCGCCGCGCAGCGTGAGTCCGACAAGGCGGTCACGGCGTCGAGCGAGATCACCTATCGAGACCAGCTCGATTCCTCCGAGAGCAAGGAGAAGCTCTCCCTGGTCCTCGGAGTCACCGCCGGTGTGCTGGTGACCGGCGGCATCGTCCGCTACGTGACCCGCAGCCGCAAGCAGGAGTCCACCCGCGTCGTCGGCATCACGCCTACGCGCGACGGCGGACTCGTCACTGTCCTCGGGAGGTTTTGATGCGCGCACTGATCTGGATCGTCGTCGTCACCGCGAACCTCGGAGCCTGCGTCAAGACCAACGCCTTCCAGTGCGAGGGTGAGAACAGCCGGTGCACCGGAGATGGCGCGCGCTGCGAACCGGATGGGTTGTGCAGCGCGCCTTCAGCCGCATGCTCGTCGGGTTTCCAGTACAGCGACACCGCCGGAGACCTCGCCGGCACGTGCGTCGGAGGACAGTCGACCCCCGATGGCCCACTGTCCGACGCGCCGCCGGATACGAGCCCCGTCGCCTGTAACGTCGACTTCGCCACGCTCACCAATGGCAACCCCGGCCACAAGTACAAGCTGATCACGGTGGCCGATGACTGGCTCGCGCAGCAGGACACCGTCTGCGTCGCGGCCAACGGCGGCTACCTCGCGATCCCCGACGATGCCGCGGAGCTGGCGGCGCTGGCAGCGCTCGCCGGCAATGTCGACCTCTGGGTCGGCGTCAGCGATCGCGCGACCGAGAACGACTACCGCGAGGTGCTGAACAACACCGTGTACACCAGCCTGCCGATCGACGATGGCAACGGCAACCAGAACACGCAGGACTGCGTCGGCAGCAAGGGCGGCATGACGACGCTCGAGACGGATGACTGCGATGTCGCGCGCGTCGTCGTGTGCGAGTGCAACGAGTGACCTAATAGCTCTGGGTTAGCGTTCCGCGGACCGGATCGTCTTGACGATCCAGGCGATCACGGCGACGCCGAAGACGAAGGTGATCCCGAACACCGGGAACCCGCTCGCTTCGAGGGCAGCGGGTCGCGGCGTCTCCAGGATCGCGAGCCGCGGCGCTTCACGAAGCACGGCACCTGCGAGGAGCCCTGCCGAGCCGGCGGCGGTGACGATCCAGAGACCGTTGCCGTGGGGAGCGCGCAGGAGCAAGGCCCAACCGACGAGCTCGACAGCGACCGCGGACACGAACAGGTAGAGCCAGCCGTGCGTCGCGACGGTGCCATCGGACGCGATCACCGCGATGAAGCTCGCGGCGACGACGCGGCCAGCGAGCCCGAAGACTGCGAGGTGCCTACGCTCGGACGCCGAGGCGTTCCACGCGGCGACCGCGGCGAACATCGTGGTCATCACGCCGAGCCAGAGTCCGAGGCGGTGCGATCGAGCCGTTGCCGTAGAGCCGCTCGCCCGCGGCGTACATCGCCTTCCACACGGGTTCGTCCTGCATCACGCGGTTCATCTCGGTCCACGACCACGCGACGCGGTGATGCCGCAGCCGAGCATGAACGGCAGGCGATCGCGAATGCGTGTTGCGATCGGATCGTCGACCTTGCGGACGGCTTGCACCAGCGCGTACATGGTCCCGACAAGCACGTA
>JBBQJJ010000699.1:0-3243 GCA_038325805.1 Haliangiales bacterium | reverse complement strand
CGCGGCGAGGTCACTGCCGGTGCCGGGCTCGGTCATCGCGAGCGCGGTGACGAATTCGCCGCTGGTGCAGCCGGGCAGCCACTTCTGCTTCTGCTCGTCGCTCCCGAACGTGTGGATGTACGGAACGATGATGTCGGAGTGCAGCGCGCACGCGAAGCCACTCTCGTAGGCGCGCGAGAGCTCTTCCATGATGATCACGGAGTGCAAGAAGGTGCCGCCGGCCCCGCCGTACTGCTCGTCCATCCACGGGCACAGAAAGCCCGCCGCGCCGGCCTTGCGCCAGAGCTCGCGATCGACCTGGCCCTGCTCGCGGAACCGCTCCTGGTGCGGCTTGATCTCGCGCTCGACGAAGGTGCGAAAGGCGGAGCGGAACGTCTGGTGATCCGCGTCGAACAGAGTGCGATCCATGACCGGAGCTATAGCACCGTCACTCGAGGCATCGGCTCCGGGCTCGTAACAACACGCGCAGACGACTCAATGTGCGACGCAGGCGTCGCGAAGCTTGTCGCAGTCCGAGAACGCCTTGCTGGTGTCCTTCGCCTGCAACGCGTTGCTCTCGCAGATCTTGATCTGCGCCAGGTAGAACGCCGAGTCGGGCGCCATCTGCTCGAGACAGAACGAGCACGCCATGCCGTCCTGCATCTTGTATTTGTCGAGACAGATCCCGAGGTCGATGCAGCTGCGGCCACCGTCAGTCACCGGCTTCTGGCACAGGTTACTCCAGTAGCACTTCGCGAGGGCCTCGCAGGTCGTCGCCTCGTCGAGGCACGCTGCGCCGCGATCACATTGATCGACACAGCGAACCTGTTTGAGCCCGCATTTTTCGAGACGGTCGCAATGCGCCTTGCAGGTCTTGGACGTGATCGGCACGGAGATGTCGATCGGCGGGCCCGGCTTGCGCAGCGTCCACTCTGGCCTGGGCCCGGGTGGTCCCAACTGGTCGACGATCAGCACCGAGGCGTCGGGCTTGCTAGCGTCCGAAGTAGCGACGATGACCGCTGCATCTCGGGAGCTCGCGGCATCGGCGAGCTTCGTGTCGTCGGCCTTCTTGCCGCGCGTCGCCATCACCACGCCGAACGCGATGCCGAAGGCGACGACCAACCCCATCCCGGCGAGCGCGATCTTCTTCCCAGGCGACGCCGACGCCACGGGTGCCTGCATCGCGTGCCCACTGAGGTGAGGCGCGTTGTGACTCAGCGGCGGGGGGATCGAGCCCGTCAGCGCCCGCGCACCGATCACCGAGTGCCGCAGATCCGGCACGTTCGCCCACGGCGCCGCACCCGTACCGAGCGTCGCACCGACCTCGGTCTGTGCCGCGTGCGCGGACGTCTGCGGCACCATCGACAGCTTCCGCAGCGCCGCACTCATGTCCGCCGCGGTCTGGAACCGCCGATCCGGATCGCGCGCGAGTGCCACCCGGAAGAACTCCGCGACGTCGGGGCTCACCGAGACGACATCCTCGATCGCCATCGGCTCTTCCGTTGCCAGCGCGGTGTACTTGGCCTCGCGCGTCGCCCCACCAAAGGGGCGCACACCGGCGATCAGCTCGTACAAGATGATGCCGGTGGCCCACAGATCCGCGCGGCCGTCGACGGTGGCCGCATCGAGCAGCTGCTCCGGCGCCATGTACTCGAGGGTGCCGAGGATGTGACCGGTGACCGTGGTGGTCGTCGCGCCGAGCACCTTCGCGATCCCGAAGTCGAGGACCTTGACCGCGCCGGTGCCGGCGAGCAGGAAGATGTTCTCGGGCTTGAGGTCGCGGTGGACGATGCCCTGTCGGTGGGCGACACCGAGGGCGTCGAGGAGCTCGAGCCCGACGCGGCGGATCTGGTCGCCGGGCAGACCGGCGCGGAGCGAGTCGCGCAGCGGCTTGCCGGCGAGCAGCTCCATCACGAGGTAGAGCTGACCGTCGGAGGTCCGGCTGGCATCACTGACCGCGACGATCGCCGGGTGGCCGATCGTGCTCGCGGCACGCGCCTCGGCGAGGAACCTCTGCTGCGCCTCGGCGTCGACGGTATCGGTCAGCACCTTGAGGGCGACCTTGCCGTGCGTGATCACGTGGCGCGCGCGGAACACGCAGCCCATGCCGCCCTTCCCGATCACCGCCTCCAGCTCGTAGCGGCCGTCGACTACCTGTCCGACCGTCAGTTCGGCCATTTCGGGATGTATACACTGGTGACTCGTGTGGATCACAGATCGCGCCGGCATCACGCTCGCGGCCTTCGTCAAGGCGAAGGCCGACGTGCCGAACTCGCTCGCGAAGCGGCACGTCGAGACCGGCAAGGTGTTCGTCGACGGCGCGTGCGTCACCACGATCGATCACCGACTCGCGGAGGGGCAGCAGGTCGAGCTCCGGCTCGGAGCGCAGCGCCCGCGCGATCCCGAGCGTGAGGGCGAGCTGGTCTACGACGATGCCCACGTCGTGGTGATCGACAAGCCCTCGGGCGTCAACAGCGTGCCGTACGAGGATCGCGAGCCCGGCACTGCCATGGATCTGATCCGTGGCGCGTGGCGGCGCCAGGGCAAGCAGGCCACCACCGTCGCGCTGCATGTCGTGCACCGGATCGATCGCGCGACCTCGGGGCTGTTGATGTTCGCGAAGACCAAGCGCGCCGAGGTCGGGCTCGCCGCGCAGCTGCGCGAGCACTCGATGGAGCGGACCTATCTGTGCGTCGCGCACGGCAAGATGACCTCGCGGACGATCCAGTCGAACCTCGTCGCGGATCGTGGCGATCGGCTTCGCGGTTCGACGACAGACGCGAACCAAGGCAAGCGCGCGGTGACGCATGTCGAGGTGCTCGAGACGCTGCGCCACGCGACGCTGTGCAAGGTGCGCCTCGAGACCGGCAAGACGCACCAGATCCGGATCCATCTCTCGGAGTCAGGGCATCCGCTCGTCGGTGAGGCCGTCTACATCCGCGACTACGAGGCTGCCGGTCATCGCTTGCTGACGTCGGGCCGCTTGCTGCTTCACGCCGCGACCCTCGGCTTCGTTCACCCGATCACGGAGCAGCGGGTCGCGTTGCGCTCGGAGTTACCGCCGGACTTCGTCGCGGCACTGGACCGCCTTCGCCCGTCCGCTTCGTGAACGCCGCGACCTCGGCGGCGCCGACCGCTTTCTCCGTCGGGCGCGGCTTGCCGGTCGAGCTCGGCAGATACGACGCGATCACCATCGACCGGACGCTGCGATACAGCTCGGGCGACGCGAAGTGCTCGACCGCGATCACCTTGTCGTCGATCGCC
>JBBQJJ010000698.1:0-3245 GCA_038325805.1 Haliangiales bacterium | reverse complement strand
CTCGTAGTTCTCGACCGCCACCTCGCGAAGCGTCTCGGCGACCGGCTTGATCGCATCCGTCGCCAGCCGTGGGCGCTCGGCGGCCGGCGAGAGCTGCGCCATCTGCGACGCCGGCGACGCCATCATCGTCGCGTCGTGTGGCGCGACCGGGGTCGTCGGATAGCCCGGTTGCGGATAGCCGGGATTCGGATTCGTCGGTGGCCGTGCGTAGGCAGCGGCGTGCGGAGTCGAGCCGGGCTTCGCGGCGAAGCCGTTCGGATCCTGTCCGTACGTCGGTTGTGCGTAGGCGGGCGTCGTGCCGTACGCTGCGTTCGGATTCGCGCCCGGCGGAGCGAGCTGCGAACCTTGTGGGTAGGCGGGGACGTTCGGGTTGGTTCCGGGCTTCGCGCCGAACGCGTTCGGGTCGTGCGGTGGTGGGTAGTGTCCTTGTGGCTTCGCGCGCGCGTCGTGGCCCTGAGCGATCGCGCTCGAGTTGGGTGCCGTCGGTGGATGATACGGCGCCTGCATGTTGAGCGCTGTGGGATCCGTGCCGGGATTGGGTCCGGTCGGCGGACGATACGGCGCGACCGCGGGATCGGGGCGATAGGGCGCCTGCAGGTTCAGCGCGGCGCGATCGGTACCCGGCGCACTCGAGGCGAGCCCATACGGCGCGGCTGGATTCGGACGCGCCTGGATGTTCTGCGCGGGCCCGGGGCCCAGTGGCGCCTGCATGTTCAACGCGGTCGGCTCGGTACCGGGCATTGGTGCTCGACCGGGCGCGAACGCAGCCGGATCGACGACGGCACTCGGTCCGGTCGGCGGACGAAGGCGTGGATCGCTCGCCGGATTCGCCGTCGTCGCCACCGGGTTGGGACCGGTCGCCGGTTTCTGCCGCGCGAACATCGAATCAGCGGGCAGCGAGACCGCGACATTCGCGGGCGTCGGTGCGGTCAGGTTCACCGGTGTCGACGTGGGCGTACCGATCGCGGAGTCGGAGCCGGTTCCCGGCGTCGTCGGTTTGCGCGGGATCGAGGGGTCGGACGGTCGCGGTGCGATCACGCCCAGCGGACTACTCGGTGTCTTGGATCGCTCGGCGTGCGCGTTCGCTGCCCGCGCGATCGCGTCGGCAAGCTCGGACTGCGACGGGGCCTGGCCGCGCGCCGTGAATGCGATCGCCCCTTTGCCCGATGCAGGTGGAGGCGCGTCGAGCGCGGTCGCCGCATGTTCGATCGCCGCGCTACCCATCGGTGTGGTCGTTGCGGGATCGAGCGCCGCCGCCGCACGCGCGGCTTGGATCCGCGCAGCGACCGCAGCGGGACCTTCGGCGAGTGCTTGGTTGAGCGCTTCGCGCAGCGAGCTCGTCGAGCCCAGCGGCAACGTCGATTCGCTGCCCGGCGGGATCACGACCGGCTGACGTGCGGTGTCGGGTGGCTCGCCCTCGTGAAACGGACTGTCCTGCCCGATCAGCGTGCGCTTCGGAGGGTCGTCCGAATGGCTCATCGCGCACCTGCCAACACGAGGTAACTGTACAGGAGTAGGCTGGACCGGATGCGAGCGCTTTCCTTGATTGTCGTGGCTGCGTGTGGCGGCAAGGCAATACCGGCGCCCTCGAACACGGCCTCGCATGTCGAGCCGTCGCCGCCGAAGCAAGTCGTCGAGAACTGCGAGCCGCGCGCGAGCGGCGGAGGTCCCGGCAATCACGATCGCTTCTCGTTCGAAGATCCCGCCACCAACCAGTACGGGTTCAAGGACGGCAAGGGGAGCATCGTGATCCCCGCGATCTATCCAAGCGTCTCCGAGTTCTCTCCCGACGGGCTCGCCGGTGTGGTCTCGCCGACGACCGGCGCACCGACGCCGTTTCTGTTCATCGATCCGTCGGGCAAGGAGCGCTCTCGTGCCTACGCGTTCGACAACGGCCCCGACTACTTCCAAGAAGGCTACGCGCGGATCGTCGACGACCACAAGCGCATCGGCTACATCGACGAGCGTGGCGCGATCGCGATCGCGCCGAAGTTCACGGGCGCCACGGCGTTTTGTCACGGCAAGGCGCACGTCGAGATCGGACTCGATCGCTACTGGATCGACCGACAGGGAAACCAGACCAAGCCGCCTGCTGACGCCGAGGACGAGATGCCGGGACCCAGCGGCGCGTGATGCTTTTTGCAACGCGGTTGAACGTGGCGGGGGCACAGCGCGCGGCGTAAGGTCCGCGCGCGATGACAGGAAAGCTCAAGGGCGATCATATCAAGCGCGTCGGCATCATCTTCTCGGGCGGGCCTGCACCCGCCGCGAACGCGGTGATCGCCTCGGCCGCGATGGCGCTGATCGAGGATGGCCGCAAGGCGATCGGCTTCTTCCACGGCTACTCGAACCTGCAGGACTATCACCCGGTCACGCACCGGCTGCTCCCCGACGAGCACTACCGGATCTTCGAGGAGCGCGATCTCCGCGGGTTGCGCAACTCGCGCGGCATCATCATCGGCACCGCGCGATCGAATCCCGGTAAGGCGATCGAGAAGCAGGAGCACCTGACCGATCACGTGCGCACCGAGAAGCTGCGCAACGTCTACAACGCGCTCGTCGATCTCGACATCGACGCCCTGGTCTCGATCGGCGGCGACGATACGTTGAAGACCGCGAACTTTCTCCACGAGTATCAGAAGCGCCTGCCGAAGGAAGCGCGGCACGTGCAGGTGATCCACCTGCCGAAGACGATCGACAACGACTATCGCGGGATCGATTTTACGTTCGGCTTCTTCACCGCCGTCGACGTGATGGCGAAGGAGCTCCAGAACCTCCGCGCGGACGCGCTCGCGACGGGCAGCTACTTCATCGTCGAGACGATGGGCCGCAAGGCGGGCTGGTTGTCGTACGGCGTCGCGATCGCCGGCGAGGCGAGCTTCGTGCTCGCGGTCGAGGACATCGACGAGACGCTGTCGGCGCCGGGCAAGAATCCAGGAGAGCGCTGGCTGTCCCTCGAGAAGCTGACCGATCGGATCTGCGATCTGATCGAGACCCGCGAGCGCCGTGGCAAGCACTCGGGCACCGTGGTGCTCGCCGAGGGCCTCGCCGAGATGCTGCCGCCGGGCCAGCTGGTCAATGCGCCGCTCGACGAGCACGGCCACCTGCCGCTCGGTCGCTTCGATCTCGGCAAGCTGGTCGCGCAGATGGTGACCAAGCGGTACGAGGAGAGGTACGGCCGCAAGAAGAAGGCGACGGGCCTCCAGCTCGGCTACGAATCGCGGTGCGCACCGCCGCACGCCTTC
>JBBQJJ010000697.1:0-3246 GCA_038325805.1 Haliangiales bacterium | reverse complement strand
CGTGATCACGGACAGCGAATGGGTGCCGGAGAGCCCACCCTGCACGAACGACAACGGGCTCGTGCGCGTGCACCCGATGCCACCGTCGACGATCGGCGGCTTCGCGACATCGGTGCGGACGTCGTGGAGCGTCGAGCCGCCTCGCGTGTTCACCACGTTCACCCCGATCGACGACACCGGTGCGCTGTTCGCGACGCCGATGGCAGATGGCTCGACGTTTTCGCAACGGCGCTGCGCGCTGCGGGTCTCCGGTGCGGTACGGCGCCTCGTCTGTCTCGAGGATCGCGGCGGCACGGCGACGGCGGTCGACTACACGGTGACGGTCGCAGAGGGCGGCGCCACGATCAGCCAGCAAGGCGGCTCGACGACGCAGACCTTCACCGGGATGGTCGGTAACGAGGTCCCGCTCAACGTCTTCTCGATCGAGCGCGGACCCTCGACACGCGACGTCTACGCGATGACCACGCGCGGCCGGTTCATCGGCGTGTTCTCGCCATCGCTCGGCACGGATGGGCTGGCGAAGCTGGGTGTCGGCACGTCGGCGACAGACGTCGCGGTGCTACCGGCATGTGGATCGCAACCGGCCGCGTTGCTCGTCCGGGTCGAGGCGACCGGGGGCCAGGATCTGCGGACGCTCGCGATCGCTTCGAGTGGCTCGCTCGGTCAGGGCGCGGCGCTGCAGCCGTATCTGTCACCGCCGGTCACTGGCACCGAGAACCTCTCGATCAACGCCACCGGTTGTGTCGCCGAGCTGCGGACCAACCTCGAGCCACTCGTGCATCAGGTCGGCGTCGTCGATGTCACCGGTCGCACCGGGCCTGGCAATCGCAACACCACGACCGCGTACTTCACCTGCGCTGGCGCCACCTGCGCGGTGCCCTTTGCGGTCCCGCGCGCCGGTGTCGGCTTCCTGCCCGCCGACGACACCCATCCCGAGCGGATGGTCGGCGCGACGTTCGATGCGAGCGGCACGATCCTCAGCGTCGTCGTGTTGCAGCCCGACAATGCCGGTAAGCCGCGCCCCGTCGAGCAGGAGCGGATCACGGCGGCGTCCTTTCCGCAGCACGTGGTCACCGGGCAGTTCGACGGCGATGGCCTCGCCGATCTGTTCTGGGACATCGGCAACCCGAGTACGGCGACGACGAACTTCCAGCTGTCGTACGCGCACCCGGTGCTCGGCGATCGGCTCTCGGCGCTGTCGGGCACCCAGCCCGACGTGTTCGTCGTCGACACGTTCGTCGCCGATGTCGACGGCGACGGTCACGATGATCTGGTGATCTCGTCGCAGGATCGCGTGCTCAACCCCACGTCGCACCGCGTGCTCGTGCTCCCCGGCCAGGCCCCGATTCCTCAGGTCAGTCTCCAGCAAGATCTGGCATGCGCATCGCGCTGATCGTTCTCCTCGCGTGCGGCGGCAAACCCGTTCCGAAGCCTCCGCAGGTGTCGCCCGCAGTGACGCTCGCGAAGCACCTCGACGACGATCTCGCGAAGCTCGCCGAGCTCGCCCATCGCCATGCCGCGGATTGCGCCGCCCTCGCCATGGAGCTTCGCCCGCACGTCGATCAGATGAAGGTGCACGCAGGTGACGTCGCGACGATGATGGCCGATCCGATGACAGCGAGGGAGCTCGAGGCCGCGCTCGCCGGCTACGCGGACAAGGCTCCCGGCCGCACGGATGCGATCGCGAAGGATCTCGGCACCGCGTACCTCGGGTGCCCCGACACCGAGACGAAGTACCGGCTCGAGAAGGCGATCGCCGACCTGCCGACGTTCGACTGAAGTACGCTGCGCGGCGTGCTGCGCGCGTACCTCCTTGTCGTGATCCTCGGCTGCGGAGGACGCCAACCTCCGCCACCACCCGAGAAAGGGAGTGCGGAGGTCGTGGTAGCTCCGCCCCCCGTCGACGCTGGTGCGCCCGTCGAACCATCACCGACAGGCCCACTCGATCAGAACCTCGATCGGCTCGCCGAACGCTCGGTCACGCTCTACGGCGAGATCGTCAAGGCGTTCGACGCCGCCGGTGAGAACTGCTCGACCGCGGCCACCAAGCTCGACCAGCTGACGACCACGCATGCCGACGTGATCGCGGCCAACGCGAAGGTGCTCCACGAAGGTCGCGAGCTCCAGCTCAAGATCGCGCTGCGTCGGTTCGACGATCAGTTCCAGAGGTCCGCGAAGGCGATCGTCGGGAGCAAGACGATCGCGGCGTGCTTCCAGGACGCCGTGTTCGCGAAGGCGCTAGAGGGGCTGATCGGCCCGCGCCCCTGAGGTCACAGTCAGTCCCGGGCCTTCTCCTCCTCGAGCTCCTTGCGAGCCTGCTCGAGGGCGGCGCGATCCTTGTCCCCTAGCTGCGGGTAGGGGATGTCGAGCTGCTTGAGCGTGCTGACCACGATCTCGGCGACCGTGCGGCGCATGTAGCTCTTCGAGTCGGCGGGGATCACGTACCACGGCGCCCACGGCTTGGAGGTCGTACGTAGCGCATCCTGATACGCCGCCATGTACTGCTTCCAGTTCTTGCTCTCGGCGAGATCCGTCGCGTTGAACTTCCAGTGATTGTCGGGGTCGGTGACGCGCTCGAGGAAGCGCTCGTGCTGCTCCTCCTGCGAGACGTTCAAGAAGAACTTGAGGATCACGCAGCCGTTGTGGGCCCAGTGCTTCTCGGCGGCATTGATCGATTCGTAGCGCTCCTCCCACAACTCCGACAGATCGTTCTCGGGACCGTGTCCCGAACCCTTCGGTCTGCGGGGCAGCCGCTGCCCGTCGAGGTACTTCGGATGCACCCGCACGACGAGCACTTCCTCGTAGTGGCTGCGATTCCAGATCCCGATCCGCCCGCGCTCCGGTAGCGCGCGCTGGCATCGCCACAGGAAGTCGTGGTCGAGCTCGTCGGAGGTCGGCGCCTTGAACGCGGTGACCTGACAGCCCTGCGGGTTGACGCCGCTCATCACGGCCTTGATCGTCCCGTCCTTACCGGCGGCATCCATCGCCTGGAACACCAGCAGCACGCTGTAGCGATCGTTCGCGTACAGCTTGCCCTGCAGCTTCGACAGCTTGTCGACCGCCTCCTCGAGCGCCTCGACGTTCGGCGCCTTTCCCGGATCGTCCTCGGATTCGGTGACGGCCTTGGAGATGTCGAAGTTGTCGTCGACGAGGAACGGGCTCTTCACGGGCTCGAACAGAATCGGGCGTGCCATGAGGCAGACTACCGTGTGACGACTCCGCTAGATCCGCGGAAACCATCGCGAT
>JBBQJJ010000696.1:0-3247 GCA_038325805.1 Haliangiales bacterium | reverse complement strand
CCCTAGCGTGACGAACGAGAGCAGCGCGTTGCCCCACGCGTACGTGCTGCGATACCCGAGCCGCGGCACCGAGGTGGTCAGGGCCGCGACGCCGAGCGACTCGCCGAAGTCGAGCGCGTACCACTCGAGGAAATTGTCCTTGGTGAGCACGACGAGCGAGTTCTGCGACTTGATGTCGATGTGATTGACCCACGCCCACAGCACGCGCTGCCCTCGCAGATCACGACGCAGCTCGTGCGGCACGCGGTCGTTCGGATCTCCGTCACGCACCCCGACTGGTTCGATCCCGCCGAGCGGCTTGCCGTCGACGAATCGGCTCGTCAAGCCGCGGAACGTGTCGCCCTCGCTCTGCGCCCTCGCCAGGTAGCGATCGAGATCCGCGGGCGTCATCTTCCGCTTCGGGCCCGAGCGCGCGGAGTACTCCGCGCTGTCATCGAGCACCAGCTGATCGCGCTTGAAGGTGACGACGTGGTTCTCGGGCACGTTGTAGCCCATCGCCCAGGTCAACCGCTGGACGATCACGTCCGCGGCGCTCTCGGTCTCCGGGAAGTTCTTCTCGTCGAACTTCAGCACGTACTTGTCGCCGCGTCCGTCGATCATCGTGACGCCGATCGCCATGCCGCCGATCTTGACGCCGACGACGCGCCACGGCTGGCTCGTATCCGGACCGCCCTGCCCCGGCCCACGACGGACTTCCTCCGGGGTCGGCCTGCGGTTCGTGAACCAGGCCGAGTCCGGCACGTTGCCGAGGCTGTTGGCGTTCTTCGCCGGCTTCGACTCCCCAACCGTCAGCAGGTACTGCGCCGGCTCGGCGAACTCCTGCGCGAAGTAGTACTCGACGAGACCCTCGTTGAAGGCCTCCGGTGGCTTGTTCACCGGCATGCGATCGTTGACCACCGTGACCGGCTCTTGGTTGAGAAACCGCAACCGACCCGGTGCCGTGGACGCCGCGCAACCGACGAGGGCGAAGAACACGAGCGAGCGCATCACAGAGCTCCCAGCTGGAGGTAGAACCCGACGTCACCCTGCGTGGATGCGGCGACCTGCATTCGTAGCGAGGTCGAGTTGCCGGTCAGGAGGCGAATCCCGACGCCACCGTCGTAGTTCATCGAGTCGCGCACGCCGCCGGCTTCCGTGAACAGATAGCCGCGGCTGTCGAGGCCGAGCGCCCATTCGTACTCGAGCGTCGCGTAGCCGAGGCGGCGTGCCCGCAACTCGTCGCGGCCGAACGCACGCATCCGGCGACCGCCGAGCGCAGGTAGCCGATCGAAGGGAACGCTGTCGTCGGTCAGCGCTTCACCGCGCACGCCGACCGTCAGCACCCGATCGCCGCGGAACAGATCGAACAGCCGACGTGCCTCGACCGTGCCGCGGCCCGTCGAGAACGCGCCGCTGCGCGTGGCGTCGCCGTGGATGTATGCGGCCGCCGCGCGGATGTAGAAGCCGGTCGAGTACGTGGCCTCGTTGACCCACGGATGCGTGCGGCGACGTCCGTCGTAGGTGACCGAGAGCTCCTCGGTGGTCGCCCGTTCGACTTCACCCACCCCGCTCGGCATCGGGTCGAGCGTCGCGATCGGGTCGTTGTCGACGCGATCGAACCGCGCGCTCGCGCGGATCTGGAACGGGCCGAGCTGCGAACCGAGCGCCGGTGTGACGCTGAGCTCCTCGGCTTCATAATGATCGTCGCGCGACGCGGCCCCACCGATCCCGTACAGGCGCTCGAGCTCGCGTCCCGCCTCCGCGGAGACCGACGGCTGGAGGTGGAGAGCGGTGTAGTCACCAAGGATCAGTCGGACGCCGCCACTCTGGCCGCGCACACCCAGCACGCCACCGTAGAAATCCACCGCGGCGTACTCGCTCACCTTGTAGCCGATCCGCACTGCGAGGCTGACCCCCAGTTCGGTCTCGCCGACGATCTCGGCACCTACGCGGAAGCCACCCTGCTCCTCGACGGAGCGACCGCCGACATCCGGACTCTTGCCCTCGAGGTAGTCGTCGACGCTGGCGGCAGCGTAGCGTGGGCCGCGCAGGAGCAAATGCGCGACGAGTCGAGGCAACGCGAGGAACGCATTTAAGATCCGATGCTTCCGCTCGGGGGCCGCGATCTCGATCCCCGATGCCTGGTCGGCTGGAGGCGCGTTCTCGATGGGGTCAGCCGCCGCGACCGTGGTGGTACAGAGCAGGCAGAGCAACGATCGGTACACTGAACTCCGCGGTCCACGTTTCATGCCGAGGTATCCGTGTGAGGTTCGGTACACGCACAGCGCGGTGGCGCCACACCGTGCAGGCGCGCTACGGAGAATCCGCATGCGTGCGGTGGGTACGCATGCTGCTAACACCTAGCCGATGCGGTTCGCGACTCTGACGCTCGCTGTCGTCGCCTTCGTGAGCGGGGCGACCTGCTACCACCTCCCGCTCTGGCGCGGCGAGGTCTCGGTGACGCCGCGCGAGCGTGAATCGATCAAGCTGTGCGGTACGGGTGCGCTGACCGACGCGGGCATCACGAAGCTGACCCGCGAACCGTACCTCCAGAGCACGACAACGACGTCGACCACGATCGCGTTCGGTACGTGCTCCGCGAAGGCGCGCGTCGTGCTGACCGAGCCCACAAATCAGACGGTCATCGGCGCCCTCGACGCGACCTACGTTGGAGATGCGGATCGCAAGGCCACGCGAGAAGCAGCGCAGGCGAAGACGCAGGTCGCTGCGGATGACATCTACGTGATGGCCGCGCGGTTCGACAGGCTCGAGCCGACGCACCTGTATTGCTATCAGCTGTTCGAGGGTGAGACCGCCCTGACCGAGCTCGCGCCTCTGGCTACCGCCGCAGCACCTTCGAAGGAGACGATCAAGTTCATCGGCCTCGGCGATACCGGCACCGGCGGTGCGGCGCAGATCGCGATCGGCAAGTGGATCGCGGCGCAGCCGTTCGACTTCATGCTGTTCTTCGGCGACATCGCGTACGAGTCCGGCACGCCGTCGCAGCTGCAGAGCAAGTTCTTCCAGATCTATCGCGACATCCTGCGGTACGTGCCGACGTTCCCGACCCTCGGCAATCACGAGCGCCGGACGCGCAAGGGCCGCCCTTATCTCGAGGCCTTCGTGCTGCCCGAGCCCGAGCGCTACTACTCGTTCGATTGGGGCAGCGTGCACTTCGTCGCCATCGACACCACGCAGCGCGACGCCAAGCAACTGACCTGGCTCGACGATGATCTCGCGAAGAACAAGCTGCCGTGGGTGATCGTGT